>JAYVMS010000025.1:0-13928 GCA_043758815.1 bacterium | reverse complement strand
GGGGGCGCTTCCAACAATAGCAGGTTCTGCTGCTAGCGGCGCGCAGATCAACGTTCTGCCCACAGAGTCAACGCTTATCGTATAGCCAGTAGTTGTTGCGGAGGTATTTACTGGATCAGTCGGGAAGCTAGGAATATAGGTTGTTGTGAGGCAAGATAAATCTTTACCTGTACCCATAGAATCGCTATCAACAGTAGTACTTCCTGTTCCAGCATTAAGTGTTGTTGTGCCGCAAGTAAAAATACCTTTATTGTCTGCAATATTCTGACCAATGCCGCTTAGTATCGTGTTGATATTGCTCTCGCGCTGAGTGTTACGTGCCTGAGCGAACTGACGAGCAGGATTGATGGCGATGATGACGATCGTGGACAAAAGAGCGATGATGCCGATAACGACCAAAATTTCAATAAGTGTGAAACCTGCGCTTGCTCGCATCATTCTCGACTTCCTAAAAGTTGCATTGCGCATAAACAAATAGATATGAGTAATTCTTATATAAACAATGACTATATCGTCTATTTACCTAAAGTCAATATACTTTCGTCATAATTTAATAGATCAATGGAAAAAGCCGAAATTTCACACGCTGGCGATATGCCACATAGAGCTCGTCACTGTTTAAAAGTTTCTCTTCTTCTTCGATGCGGAAATAAAAATAGATAAGTGTTGCAATAAAGCAAAACAAGTTGACTATACTTGCATTGAACAAAAGATATCCAAGCAATGAAACGCTGTAGCTTGCGTACAGCGGGTGGCGCACGAAACGATACATCCCGCGCGTTTTGATGGATCGAAGCGAGGCCACTATGGCAAAACTCCTGTTAAGCGAAAGCGTTGAGATTATTTGCAATATCACACCAAAAACAACGAGTGCCGGACCCCCCCGCCAAAGCACCAACCCCCCAGGAGTAAATAAAAGTACTACCCACGTGCCGCCAATTGCAACGACCCAAGCGAATGGTAAAGTAGAAACATCCTTTGCCTTAGAGCGAAACACAAAAAAGAAAGCTTGCAGACTCTCTGAAATGCAAAAAAGCGCGAATGCCCAGTTCCCTGTGGCCAAAAATGCGTCGATCTGTCGATAAGCAAACATCACCCATACTATTGCGAGCAGCAAATTAACGACAATCTCATAACGCTTGAACGACGCAATCATGAGCTAATTATACCACCGCCGTCTCGGGTCACGCAAAAACATGAACGCAAACAGGCGATATGCTGACCCAAGACCATACTTCACTACGCACTCGACATGAGAATGCTCCTAGTCTACGCTTTTGCCTTTATTATATCTTTTGGCTTGTTTTCATTGCTGTCGCAGCTATATCCCAATATTCGTGGTCAGCGACTTCTCAGAAAAGGCGTGTGCGTCGACTTGAGAACAGCTTGCATGCCCATTCAAGAAAAATATCTCAGATTGAGCTTCTCAACCGTTCTTCGATGTATAATAATATGCACACATGATCTCTAGCCTAAAAAGACTTCCTCTGTCAGTGATTATTGGTCTCATGTTTATGCTTCTTTGTGCTATTTCATTCGAATGGAGCAAGAGTGAGCTCAGGTCTAGGCTAGGTCATCTCTGTTATGATCCTCGCATATCGATACAGGATTGCTACATTTCGTATTATAAGACCATCGCGCAACACGACGGCACAAATGCTGCACTTATCGAACTGCATGCGCACCTAAAAAGCGACGATAGATTCAACGCTAACTGCCATGAGGCCATGCATGCAATAGGGAGGAGTGCCTTTCATGAATTTGGGTCGATCGCAGAAGCCTATGCACGAGCAGACTACTCGTGCTGGGGTGGATATCTGCACGGAGTCGTAGAGGCTTCGATGAGTAGAAAAAAACTGAGTGACTTAAGCGCTGAAACGCTCAGAACCATGTGCGATAGCGTAAAGACTGCAGGAGAAACTTCTTTTATGCACTTCTCATGCGTTCACGGAATTGGACATGCACTCATGTATATCGGACACAATGATCTTCCAAATATACTACTGCGCTGCGATGATCTCGGAGATGAGTGGGAGTCACGCCAATGTGCAAATGGCGCCTTCATGGAAAATACGCTCGCAGACAGCGATCATCCCTCTCATTTCCAGCCCAAAGATGACTTGAACTTTCCTTGCAGTGTTGTGAGAGATAAGGACAAAGATGTTTGCTATCAAGTGCAGAGTAAATTCATTCTCGATCATTTCAAGTGGAATTTTTCTAAAGCTTTTAACTTCTGCAGCACACTTTCGACCGAAAGATTCCGTTCGCTCTGCGCACAGGGACTCGGAGCTGGTGTCTCGGTCTATACCGCATATGACCCAAAAGCAATATATGGTATCTGTAGTGGTTCAGATGGCAACTTACCAGATGAATGTTTATACGGCGCGCTTACAGACCTAGAAGGAAAAACGGGTACAATAAACTCTGGTAGCGAAGTATGCCAATATGCGCCAGAGGCGAAGCAAGCGTCATGTATGGATATCCGCAACAGAGCGCACGCAGCATTCCCCGGCGCGACAAAAAATAGTGAGGGTTGGAGTCAGTAACTTTCTGCAAGTTGCCTAGAAGCATTTTTTAAACAATATACAAAAAAAGATCCGCCGAGGCGGATCTTTTTTCCTGTACAAAGAATTTATTTGTACTCAGTCTTTTTTAACCAGTTGTAGGAACAATGAAGGCAGGAGGTGCTGAGGTGGTGACACTACCTGTGATTCCAAGCTGCGCCTGCACATATCCGAGGATGCCCCAAAGTGCAACCATAACAAAGAGTGCGATCATACCCCAAATCATAAGTGTCTTTCCAGACTCCTTTGCGGCCTCATCGCTTGCTGAAGCGATGTACTTGACCAAACCCCAGAAGAACGTAAGGACGGCAAGTGCCATCATTATAGGAATAAGTGTGGTGACGATAGTACCTACACCACCAGCGAGGGTGTTAATACCGGCCAAAGACTGTGCGAACGTGAAAGCTGGAGCGATGAGCAATGCTCCTGTAATAATTTTTTTCATATAAATAATATTTTGATAAAACTTGAATAATTTTTGACAAACTGAAAACTTTTTCGACCTCAACCAAAGCTATACTATTAATGATAACTCAATAAGTAACCCTATGCAATAAATGTAAAGCTAAAACTGTGGATTACTTACATCCTTTTTACAGTCTTAGTTAGGTTAAAGTATATCATTTTTTACAGTTTTGTCAAGGGCATACAGCACCCGAGCCGTCGATACTCATTCCACTTTTGTCTATATAGCAAACCTTAGTTGGATTCACTATTCCCACAGAATCAAATACAAATTTGACCAACGCCCAAACAGAGAACAAAACAAGGAAAGAGATCAGTCCCCAAATAATGAAATTTTTTCCTTCTTCATGCTCCTTTGTGTCTGCTGCATTCTTAATGAATTTTACAAGTCCCCAGAAGAAGAACAAAATTGCAGCGAGCCAGAGTAAATATCCGAATTTTTCGAGAAGTGTCAATATCAGTGACTCTACATTGAATATGTTTGCCACCACCGCAGATGCGACCACGGGAAGTGAGAGCAAAAATGTTGTAACGTAAATATATTTCATGGTTATGGTGATGGTGGTTGAATAATTGGTATGCCGACGTTTCCCCAACCGAGAGTGTCAGAAAGTATTGCGACAATACCCCATAGTCCGAATGCGACGGTTATGCCAATTACTCCCCACAGAAGGTAGCCTTTAATCTCTTCTCGTTTTTTCTCATTATCTGAATTAACGAAATACATTACCACTCCGTAGCTTAAGCCTATTGCAAGTGAAACATAAAAGATGCGGAGAATTCCTTTTATGATTGGAACAATAACCGTCGAGGTGAGGTCGCGAAATGTTGTTGCCGCCGCGAAAGCAAAAACCGGCAAAAATAATGCGCTAAGAATGCTGATAAGGTTTGGTAAATATTTTTTCATATTTAGAAGAGTCCCGCAGTGCTATATACGAGATTGGCTATTACTTGTGCGCTGACAATGATCGCTGCTCCAACGAGCGTCCAGAATATCCACGTTTTCCCCTTTGTCACTTGATCCTCGTTTCCACCAGCGGTGACGATGATATATCCGGCGTAGATGATACAGACCACCAATACTGGTATTCCGATCGCTTGAATGATCTCAATAAGTAGAGCTATAAATTCTTGGAGAGTTGCCCCACTTCCAGGTGCGGGCTGAGCAAGTGTTGTGACAGCTAATACGGGGCTAGCTGCCGCTAGAAGCATGAGTGGGGGGGCTACGAGGAAGATTTGCTTAAATGTTTTTTTTGCCATAATGGTGGGTATTAGGAGCAAGAGTAACCTGATGTGGGTGGTGCTGCAGTACAGATGGGATTACCCGGGTCAAGCGCGCAGATCGTACTTTGTACAGCGATCTCAAGCGCCTTAGCACCCAAAAGTACACCTGCGCCGATGATGGTCCACAATATGACTGTACGAGCTTTGGTTATTTGCGACTCATTGTCCCCCGCCATGACGAACAAGAAACCACCGTAAATAATGCACATGACGATTATGGGTACTGCGATCAGAAATATGAGATCAACAAGTGCGAGGAGAAATCTGGGCACAGTATCAACCTTAGTACCAATGCTGTCTATGTATGCTATGGGGTTCATGTAACACGACACTACCGTAGCGGCGCTAGATTCATGTGGTAGAGCAGAAATTCCTGCAAGAAAAAGTCCCAGAAAAGGCAGTGTGTATATTCCAGCTCGTCTAAGGTTCATAAGTTTCATATCGTATAATTTAATTAGCCGAGGAAATTGAGCGTCGGATCAACAAGGAACTGGAATATAAAGTTCACAAGTAGCCATGCCGCAAGTGCGACGATAAGTCCCCAGAATACTGATAAGAAGATGTCGTGTGCTTGTTTGATCTGAGATTCATTTCCACCATTGGTGATGTAGAGATATCCAGCATATGCGAACATAATTGCACCTAAGGGAGCAGCGAGCCCAAATATAAGGAAATTGATGACAGTTTGAGCAAGCTTGATGAGATCATCGTATGTACACTCTTGTCCTGCTGTCACCTTACCTCCCGTCTCATCGTTTCCACATGGAATGAGCCCCGACGAAGTCTTGCCAGCAGCGTACGCAAGTGGACTGGCGAACAAAGAGCCGGCGAGAAGCACTAACAGTATTAATGGTTTAGCTTTGGTCATATTAAAAATTATTGATAAGGACGTAGCGCCGATTGCAGCTGGTCACTTAGATCGATGATAGATTGAGTGACGTCGTGTCGCCCCGAAGAGACAGACTCTACTGCAGTGCGGAAAGCTTTGTCGCTTTCTTCGGGGCGTGGGTCGAGCCATGTTCGTGCGCGAATGGCAGAATCATAGAAAACAGAGAGAGTAGCATCGGTAGGTCGTTTATTCAAAAGATCTCTTCGCACGGGTGGCAAGCTATAGGTAGCTGCGAATTGCCCCGATGGCTCACTCTCAAGAAGCCGCTGAACTGCAATAAAGGCGGTCTGCTTGTTCTTGGATGACTTAAGGACAGCTAATCCGTGCATGCGGGCATAGGTTATATCAACCTTTGTGCCACGAAGCTGCGGCACTGGCGCTACGGCAAAGTTGAGGTGAGGGTTCTTAAGCTGTATGTCTTTGTAAGCGCTTGCATAGTCAAAATATACGGCAAGGTTGCCGTTAATGAACTGATCGCGTGAACTAGGCAACGCACGAGACCAAGAATAGATATTCTGAAGAGGGTTTGAGAAATCCATAAAATAACGGAATGCAGAAACAACATCCTGATTTGCAGAGACCTTTGTTCCTTGAGTATCGAGAAGATCAACTACTGGCTTGCCATTACTCATTTTAACTATGTTGTTGCCCACCTGCAGGAAAAGCATTGCAATAATATCTTTGGCATTCTGAACATTGGAATATTCTCCAAATGAAATAGCGCTTTGTGTAATTTCAGAAGTTTTCTGGTCATGCTGTGTCAATTTTGGTGCAAACGTAAGGAATTCATCCCAATACGCAGGAGGCTGAGTAACAGAGGCATTATTGAATAAGTCACGATTCCAATACATGACCATTGGATCGACAGCGAAAGGCAGGGCAATGAGCCCCTGATCACGCATGTATATCTCAGAAGCTTGTATAAACGTATCTTGAAATGTTCTTTGAGGGACAGAAGCATATGGAATAAGCTCGATCTTGTCTGAATGGCGAAGAATTAGATTGTCAGGAAGCAAAAGAATGTCAGGACCCTTTCCGCTTGCGAGCGCCTCGACTATATCACTGTCGAAGTTAGCGGGGTCATGGTACTCATAGCTTACAGAGAAGACTTTATCGAATTTCTTATTGAAATCTGAGAAAACCTTATCCCTACCTCCTTCTGCTTGAAATGTTCCCCATATCGCTACATTTCCGGAGGCACCACTGTTAGCTTGATCTTTCTTTGAGTCAGCGGGGAATTTAGCAAAAACGATGACCGCAACGACGGTGATGATTCCGAAGACAGTCAGAAGGATGGTTTGGAATGTTTTCATTTCAGTTGCAAAAAAAATTTAATTAGCAGACATATCTTTCGTCTCAGTTGACTGAGTACTGCTTAGACGTACCCTGCTGATTATAAAGACCCTTCTTGAATATAAGCCCGTAGTGGAAATTACCCGCGTTCAAGGTGCGATCAAAGGTGAATGTCGAAGACTCAACGAGTTTGCGCGCCTCGAGCTCGGGAAAAACCTGCTCGGGGGATGGGCCCATGTTACTGTATGAAGCTGTCCAATCGATAACGAGCAGAGTACCTCCCTGCTTAAGCACCCTCTTTATCTCTTCAATGACCCCCTTTTTGTCCGGAGTTTGAAATAGCACGTTAGAAAGAATCGCAACATCAGCTGATTGATCGCGGAGCTTTGTACCTCCAACTTGCTCTAGATTCCCCCATACGAAGGAAACATTCGAAACATGAGCTTCCTTGCAGGTATTCTCTAGTCGAGTCAGAAGGTCTTTCTGTACATCTATTGCGTAGACTTTGCCGGTGCCATTTAGGGCCTTTGCTGCTGCGATAGTATAAGCCCCCGAGCCTGCACCAAAATCAGCGACTATTTGGTTGGGTTGCAGATTCAACTGTTCGATATTTTTTTCCGGTGCAGAAAACATGTAGCATATTATACCACCTCCCCCAGAATATAGGGAATATAGATGTGTTAACAACCGCCGAGCTGAGAATGTTCTCTATAATTATAGATGAGTATAAAAAATCTATTTGGCCCCAGGGAAAGAAATAGCAAAAGCAGAAGTTTTTATTACCGCCGAGAGAAATTCTAATAACCAAATCGCTACGCTCAAGAGATTTAGGTAAGGGGTTTACGTTAATTAAACATCAAACGCCAGCCCGAATCACTAGCGATGTTGAAAATTGGGATGAAGTGTGAGGCCGCAGACCGGTTTGTGTCAGAGCGGGCATACTAGGCGTACGTTCGCCTGACCAAGCCGGTCGAGTACTAAGCAATGCGCCCAATTTACGACATCGCGTTTTATAGAGTTATGAGGGAGGCGATGGAATCACCGTCGCGCAGCTTCATAATGCGTACGCCTTGAGTTTGGCGACCCAATATAGGCACCTCTTTAAGCTCAACCCTTATGACCTGACTTTGTTTGGATATCGCCACTATTTCCCCTTCTCGATCTGGGACTATCATACCGGTCATTAATTTGCCTGTCTTTGGTGTTACCTTGGCGGTCTTTATACCTGAGCCACCGCGCTTCTGAACTTTGTATTCGGACATCTTACTCATTTTTCCATATCCTTGCTCACTCATAACTATAAGCAGTGCATCTTCATAGGATTCCTTGATGACGTCTGCGGTCACTATACGATCCGCACCCTTCAGGTTCATACCTCGTACGCCTCCGGCATTCCTACCCATTTCCCGCACATCAGTGTGTTTGAAACGTATAGACTGACCAAGAAGTGAGACCAGCGAAATATCGTCTTTGCCTTCAACGAAGCGTGCAGAGAGAAGCGTGTCCCCCGTCTGTAGCTTGATGGCGAGAAGTCCTGATCGGCGTACATCCTTAAAGCTGTTAGCTGCAACCTTCTTTACAATACCCTGCCCAGTCACAAGCAAGAGGGAAAGCTTAGAAGACGCCTTGGCCTCCTTGGGCATTGCAAGCATCGAGGTTACTGATTCATCGCCTCCGAGTGAGAGGAAGTTCATTATAGATTTACCTTTCGTTGCACGTTTTCCTTCAGGAAGTTCATATGCTTTTATTTGATAGGCCTTTCCACGATCCGAAAAAAAGAGAATATCTGCATGTGTAGATGTAGTGAGAAACATCTTCACGAAATCCTCTTCTTTGGTATCGAGATCAACAACACCCACTCCGCCACGGCGTTGGATGCGGTACTCAGAAGGATCAGTGCGCTTGATGTATCCGCCTGCTGTGAACACAAGTACGGTCTCTTTTTCCGGAATCGTGTCCTCAACAGAAATTGTCTGCACACCACCGCGCATGACCTTAGTGCGGCGATCATCTCCGTATTTCTCTTTGATTGCGAGCAGCTCTTCTCTGATAACTGCGAGCATTTTCTTGGGGCTTTCGAGTATGGAAAGAAGTTCTTTTATAAGTATGCCGAGTTCCTTGAGTTCATCATCGATCTTCTTGCGTTCAAGGCCTGCGAGTTTCTGGAGTTTCATTTCAAGGATTGCAGTCGCTTGCCTATCAGAAAATTTGAATTTACTCATTAGGTTTGCGTGCGCGGCTGGGGTGTCCTTCGAAGCTTTAATGGCTTTGATTATCTCATCTATATGATCGAGAGCTTTCTTGAGCCCCAGAAGGATGTGTTCGCGATCTTTGGCTTTATTAAGGTCGAATTCGGTGCGGCGCTTTACTACCACCTTGCGATGCTTAATGAACTCTTCTAACAAGGTCTTGAGGGAAAGTGTCTGAGGTACACCATCAACAAGTGCGACCATATTGTAATGAAATGTCGATTCGAGCTCTGTGTGTCTATAGAGATAATTGAGGACTTTTTGTGGAGGAACTGCCGTTTTCAAATAGACTGCTATGCGGATATCGCCCTTGGCTGACTCGTCACGAAGATCCTTAATGCCCTCTAGTTTCTTTTCGCGCACAAGCTCGGCTATCTTCTCAAGCAATGTGGCTTTATTTACTCTATATGGGAGCGAGGAAATGATGATCTCGCTTTGACCCAACTTGGTCTCTATTATTTCAGCTTCGCCACGACAAATGACCCCACCGCGACCAGTTGCATATGCATGTCTGATATCGGTCTTATTATAGACGATACCTCCAGTTGGAAAATCGGGGCCCTGCACGAACTCAAGCAGGTCTTCGGCTGCAGCCTCAGGGTCATCTATAAGACAAACAATGGCGTCGATGACCTCACGTAAGTTGTGCGGAGGAACGTTTGTGGCCATACCGACCGCAATACCTAATGTTCCATTCAAAAGCAGATTCGGTACGACAGATGGGAGCACGGTAGGCTCTTTTCGAGATCCGTCATAGTTGGGTCTAAAATCTACGGTATTCCTATCGAGATCGCGCAAAACCTCACCTGCAAGGCGAGACATTTTTGCTTCTGTATAGCGGTACGCAGCCGCGGCATCGCCATCAATGGAGCCGAAGTTTCCTTGTCCGATGATAAGCGGGTAGCGCATCGAAAATAGCTGCGCCATTTTTACCATCGCGTCATATACCGATGCGTCACCGTGGGGATGATACTTACCGAGCACATCTCCGACGATGGTTGCTGATTTCTTAAAACGCGATGAAGCAAAAAGTCCCGCCTCCTGCATCGCAAATAAGATACGACGATGAACGGGCTTGAGTCCGTCGCGCACATCAGGAAGCGCACGCGCAACGATGACCGACATTGCGTAATCAAGATATGATTCGCGCATCTCTTTGGTGATGTTCATCGAAACGACATTCACATGCGAAGTTATCTTCGGTGCATCTTCTGCTTTTGCGGCTGGTTTTTTAGTGCTCATGAAAATGGTGTGTTAATTGCTTTGGGAATGTGAACTTGTCGTGGCTTGCTTCAAGTTAAATACTTGTTCCGGATAAACAGCAGTATTACTGGAATCTGATGCAGAAACATTTGCTGTCTGTGTTTCTGTGGTACTGCCAAGTGTATTGTATTGTAACTGTCCCTGTAGGGTGCTTGCTATATGTTCTGCATCATCTTTTATACCCATCACCATGTCCGCAACGACCCCAAGTGGGGTGATAACTTCTGTAACAGGTATCGAACTATCATTGACTGGCGACTTCCATGATATCCACCATATGTTCACGATGACGAAAAAAATACCTATCGTACTGAAAAAAGCGATGCGACTCCGCACGTGCTTTGGTTTACGTTTTAGGTTGTTTAGAAATTCAAGCATTTTTTAAAAATGATTTACAATCAAGCATGTTGTAGCGGTTCCAAAAGCACAACTTCTCCCTCCTTACCTTCAATATCTTTTTTCTTAAGCGTAAGTTTGTCGACAGGCTTTAACCCTTCAGCTCCCGCTTCCTTAAGAAAAAGTTTAAGTGGTTTATCATCTGTGCTTTCCCATGCGAGCGGGATTACAAGTTTAGCACCAAGCGAAACGGCAATCTTTTCAGCATCAGCTGGAGAAAGCAAATCACCTCCACTTATCGGCACGAAAACGATATCGACCTCACCGATACCTTCCACCTGCTCGCTCGTAAGTTCTGCCGAAGACAGAGCGCCAAGAAGGCAGAGTCGAATACCTTCGAGCTCGATAGTGTATATAGTATTGAACAAGCCATCATCTCCGTAAGGCTTGGTTGCAAGAAATCCAGAGACAGCGACTCCTCCGACTTCGTATTCTCCTGGGCCAGAAATAACGAACGGGATCTTTTCTCCATGCGAAAGATTTTCGACACCATTGTAATCATGATGATTTACTGAGACAAGTCCGATTCGTGCGCCAAAGCGGATCTGTTTGAATTTTGAATTTTTGCCAAATGGATTCGCGGCAATCACCGTATCTCCCTGAGAGATCTTAACAAATTGCCCACCGTGATAAGTAATGATCATTTGAGGAGTATAACAGTTTTCATAAAAATTAAAAGCAACAATATGAATAATAAATGATCTTTTTGGCCTTACTTTTCATCTCTCAAAACAACCTAAAAATACTTGACTATATTTTAATATCGTGCTAAGCTTTAAAAGCTGTACGGTTCTTTAAGTTTTTCAACCAACCAAAAGGAGATGCTTATCGTGCAAACGATCTACACCATCACCAACCAAAACTGAACTCTCGACGTCGGCGGCCAGGGAGCGAGCAACGTCGTTTGCTCCCAGCCAATCAACCCCTGTCGCCTCACGCGAGACGACAAACGCACCTGACCAAGGAGGGTCATATGCACTGGATGTAGCGACGCTCACACTCCGCTTCCGAGTCGGTACACGGAATTGCCGCGGCCCACAACGGCCCGCTCGCGTTCAGTACCAGTTGTCGCAGACGCGACTCATGCTGATGTCCTCAGGGCTCAAACGCCTCATTGTTGACGTCGCACTGGCCAAGGAGGCCCGATGATCAGAGCACCGCCGTAAGCCACGCAAGCACTCACCCATACTCGCCCCGCAGTTGTAATGACTGCGGGGCATATTGTTTGTCCTTTAAAAACTCAAGTTTAAAGCAGGTATTTAAAAAGACATTAAGGACATTCTTGATATAAATCCATTTGTTTGCAATTTCGGAGAATATTATATAGATTACTCATACAACTGAATATTATCAATGCCGTTAGGGATAGCCCATTTTGTGAAACATCATTTAGATGTAATCGAGATGAACCCTAAGGGGTGGAATAAGACTTTTCACTTGGCGCATTACTTGGCATTCCTGCGATAGGTTCGGAAGTAGTATGACGCATACAACTTCTCGAACACTGTCTTAGTCCATGCCTTCGTACTGCATCCAATTGAATTCGTCCTACTATATTCTGCCTCATGGCGGATTTTTTTATAGTTTTATTTTCCAAAGTTCAGTGGACCAAAAAACTAGAATAATTATATGAATACAGCAGAAGACGAGATCATCGTAGTTGGATCTGAAAATATTCTTTCTCCAGATCACGTGATGGCAAAGTACATGGCAGACATTCCTGCGCGCCCTGAAGTGGGAGTGATAGTGGAGGCTCCAGTCATCAAAGTAGATAAGCGCGCAGTTTTCGTCGACATGCCTCCATATGGTGTTGGTGTTATTTATGGACGAGAGTACATGAATGCACGCGACCTTATCAAGCACATGAACATCGGTGATGTAATCACTGCAAAGGTGGTTGAGAGTGAGAATGCAGACGGATACGTAGAGCTTTCTCTTAAGGAAGCACGTCAGTCGCTTATCTGGGCAGAAGCAGAAGAACTTGTGAAGAAGAAAACCATTCTTGAACTTACCGTTAAGGATGCAAATAAGGGTGGCCTTATCCTCGACTGGCAAGGCATCTCAGGATTTCTTCCTGCCTCGCAGCTTTCTGGTGACCACTACCCACGGGTCTCTGATGGCGACAAAGACAAGATTCTTGATGAGTTGAAAAAGCTCATGGGCGAGAAGCTTTCAGTTGTGATGATCACTGCAGTCCCCAAAGAGGGCAAGCTTATCTTCTCAGAGAAGGAGCACAATCAAAAAGAGAAAGAAGAGATCGTTGCCAAGTATCGCCTCGGAAACATTGTCGAGGGTGAGATAACCGGCATCGTCGACTTCGGCGCATTTATGAAGATTGAGGAAGGTCTTGAGGGACTCATCCACATCTCCGAGATGGACTGGGGTCTTGTGGACGATCCACGTAAGCTCTTCAAGGTTGGTGAGAAACTCAAAGCTCAAATCATTGAGGTGAAGGACAATAAGGTCTCACTTTCTGTTAAGGTACTCAAAGAGAATCCTTGGAAGGGAGCTGAGAAGAAATACAAGAAGGGTGATACCGTTAAGGGTGTTGTCATCAAGTTCAACAAATATGGCGCACTTGCTTCTATCGAAGAAGGAGTCGCAGGCTTGGTCCACGTTTCAGAGTTTGGAACAGAAGAGAAGCTGCGTGCAGCGCTTGAGCTTGGAAAGGTATATCCTTTCGCAATTACACTCTTCGAACCAAAGGAACAGCGTATGACGCTCTCGTTTGGCCCAGAGAAGAAGGCATAGCCTCATAGATAATTAAAAATAAAAACAGCCCAATAATCGGGCTATTTTTATTGTTTTTTTGTTTTAGCGAGCTCAGCAATATGCATGCTTCTTGCAATAGGGTCAAATGAGCGTATGATGAAGTTTATCAAGCGATTTTTACGATACAAAGCAAGAGTATCATTTCAAAAGAAACTCCTCGAATATTCGAAGGGTTTCTTTTATTTTAACTTAATTTCTTGTGAATTTAGATTATTTTTTGTTCCACTTATTCATTGCCTCATCTTTTGTGAGTGTGAGCAATTCTTTGAGTACTATAACCATGTCCACCATGGATCTTTCCAGTATCAACTTTTCTCCACTTAGGAATTTACCTAGCACAAAGGAAGCAACCGCATCCTCCCCTTTTGGTTTTTCTTTTACTCCATTTACCACAGGAAGAACGCCGATGCGAAGGCGAAGGAATTTTTTGGTGCGCAGTGTTTCATTTATCGACTTAAGACCATTGTGACCGCCGTCGCCTCTATCCCATGAGATTTTCCAACTCCCAAGCGCGAGATCGATATCGTCATGAATGACGATGAGGCGGAGTGCATCATCGGGATTCTTAATAAAGTGCTTCACCGAGGCGCCAGAAAGGTTCATGTACGTCTCTGGTTCCACGAGGGTTATCTCTACATCATCGACCGTGCCCTTGGACACAAGCGCATCTCCGGTCTTTTTATATTGCCAATCGGACAACTGATTTTGTATACGAAATACTTCGAGCAACATTCGGCCGGCATTGTGGCGAGT
>JAYVMS010000024.1:0-17264 GCA_043758815.1 bacterium | reverse complement strand
AAGTACACTGGGTGGAATGTCTAAACATATTCATAAACGTCATAACAAGAACCTCATGCTCTACCATCTCGTCTGCCCGGTAAAGTACAAACGAAAGGTACTGACTGACTCTGTAAGCACGTCACGATAGGAAACATGTTTGGAAATTGCGCAACGATATGAAATACGATTAATTGAGATCGGTACTGATAGTGATACATAACTACGTAAAGAATCAGGGTCTCCACTACGCTCAATTACACCGCGAACAACTCATGCTATTCCCCGGACTCGAGTAGCACGCTGATACCTCGGGGCTCTGCCGCGGGGGTTGATACATTGGTATTTGTTGCACGATATGGCAATGTCTGATTGAATTTTATCAATTAATGTAGTACCCTATAGGGGTATATCCTATAATAATATTAGATCATGATAGATCCAAAAGTAAAAGCGCGCGCTATTCACCGCACCAAAATAATCAAAGGACAAATAGAGGGGCTAATGAAAGCGATCGAATCGGAGGGTTATTGTCAGACACTTCTTTTGCAGACTCTTTCTATACAACGCTCATTAAAAAGTCTGGATGTGTTAATGCTCGAAAATCATTTAAAAACACACGTCGTGTCGCAAATGCAAAAAAGGGGAGGGCAAGATAAAGCAATAAAGGAGCTTCTGGAAGTTTACATACTGTCACTTCAAAGTTAACACATTATCAATGGATATTGTATCCCGCAAATTAATCGAAAAGTTCCATCCAAAATTCTTAGAAAATTGGAAGTCTGGTGTCACTGTTTCACTGGTTGCCATGCCGCTTTCTATCTCACTTGCGGTTGCGTCAGGGACGACTCCGAGTGTAGGTATTATTACCGCCATTTGGGCTGGTGTTGTCGCCTCATTGTTTGGTGGTAGCCACTTCAACGTTGTTGGGCCTACCGGTGCATTATCAGGGCTCATCGCCGCCTATGCTATCGTCCACGGAGTCGACAGTCTTCCGATGCTTACGATCACAACTGGCGTATTGATTTTGTTTGCATATTTAATAAAATTCGAACGATATTTGTTTTTTATCCCAACGAGCGTCATACACGGGTTTACACTGGGAGTTGCGGGAATCATTGCGTTTAATCAATTGAATTTTATGTTAGGCATAGATGGATTGCCAAAGCATGAAGACTTTATTTTGAATGTTTATGAAACCTTAAAACACATTACTTTATTTTCTCCCTCATCATTGCTCACATTTGTTGTTTTTTTAGCACTGATGTTCATACTTAAAAAAATATATCCAAAGTTGCCGGGAGCCCTCCTCCTTTCTCCTCTTGGAATCATTCTTGGTTATTTTGCCGCACGGGGAGTAGTGCCTCTACACCTAGAAACCCTGCAGTCGGTCTTTGGTAACATTCATTTCTATCTGTTCAAAACTCCGAAGCTTTCCTTTGACACGAGTGTGTATCTTCCAGCAGTAGCCGTCGCCCTAGTAGCAGTTCTTGAGACCATGCTATCTGCAAAGATCGCCGACTATATGACACATACAAAACATGATGAAAGAAGGGAGATGTTCGGTCTGGGTATCGCTAACGTTTTTTCGGGGTTTGCGGGGGGCATTCCTGCAACTGCCGCGCTTGCAAGAACCTCTCTCAACATCAAAACGGGTGCAACGAACAAGCTTTCCGCTTTTATCGCTGCAATATCACTCGCTCTGATCTCATTTTTTCTCCTTTCATATTTTAGTTTCATACCCATGGCGGTCATTGCAGCTATATTGGTGTTTGTTTCCGTTCAAATGATCGAGAGAGAACATTTTTTTAAATTATACAGATTTGAGCGTTCAGGATTTTGGATGTCTATACTGGTTGCTTTGGTCACATTCTTTAAAGATCCGGTCATCGGTATCATGTTCGGTGTCGGGTTGTCGCTATTCGTATTCATAGAAAAAATATCCCGCGGACAATTCGACATTAAGCTCAATATTTTGGGTGAGGGGATTGTTAAGACCATTTCTGGAGAACACGCGGATACGATCACCGATAAAGCCGATATACTCGTATACTCCTTCAAGGGGAAGCTCGCCTATCTCAACAGCCATGCACACGTCAAACGCTTTGAACAATCACTATCCATGTATTCAATAGTGATCTTACGTCTTCGAAGTGTTTACATTATCGACATAGACGGCGCCGCTGCGCTCGATGAGATCATTGCATTCATAAGAAGTAGCGGCCGACGTGTTTGCCTTACCAGTCTCAACCCAAATGTCACTTCGCTTTTAGACAAAGTATCTGATGAGTATAGGCAGCTAAAAAATGAGGGATTGATCTTTGTCAAATCAACCGACGCGCTTCGTTATTTTGGAATAGATCCGAATAAAGAGAATATCCTGTAAGTGGAAGCTTTTTCAAGATATTTGCCATTTATATATTATGAATGTTCATAATAGCTAATATTGATTTATCGGAAAATGCCGTATATTGTGTTGCATATGCAAAAACAAAAATTGATAGATTACCTACTCGAACATAACAAAAAACAAAGCGAAGAATTTTCAACGCCGGACGCGGCACTACAGCGCCGAAAGTATAGGTCAGAGCACCCGACCGAGATCGCCGCATGGAAGTGCATGGATGGACGCCTGCATTTGCCGATCATGACCGAGATTCCTCTCGGGATCATTCAGCCCTTCAGGAACATTGGCGGACAATTCGATCTTGGTTGGCCATTCTTCGGACTCTTGATAAAAGAATGGATTGATTATGCCCTCTCTCGCGGGCGTGATTCGATCATTCTCGTCACATATCACTTTTCGAAAAGCGATCAACATCTGGGTTGTAAAGGTTTTGCTTATGATACAGAGGCGGCGAAGAAGTTTACTGCAAATTTAGTCTCTCAGGTAGAACGAGTGTTCGGGGAGAGACACACCGTTGTCTATCCTATACAGATTGGAATCGAAACAGACGAAGATGCACTCATATTACACGGTACAAATGGGGATATGCTCGATCTAGGAAAAGAAACTGTTCCAAGCACTGAAGTACTGCGCTTGAGACTGCGTAAGTTATTTCCCGATATGCGTGCACAGATGCTTGAAGATCTGCTTCCGCTTGTGCTTGGAAATATCGACCATATCTCGGAGGTTAGAAAGGAAAAAAGGCCACTACAAGACATTGACCACAAGGAGCAAGTACTTGGCATTGGTCGTGGATTCGATTGGCTACATCTTCATAATAAAGCTCTATTGGTCGGGCCATATAGCTATAATCTCCAGGATCCTATCAGTAAGGCTGCCGGAATTCTTCTTGAAAATATAAAAAAAGGTCAAACACCTGAAAAAGAGGGTGTGGTATTGATGTCTTCTGCGGTATACCGTGATGAAGTTGGCATTGAACACCAGCTCGCGATCGAAAAAGCTATTTCACTAGCAAAATTTGGAGTCGAGATAATTAAAGAACAGGTTCCAGATCTTGTGCAGTACCTTTCTGTTCTTGTAGGCACTGTGGATCTCAACACCCGCGCATTCAAACGCATTCCTTTTGAATGGTAAGATGTAAAGAAAAAGCGCCATCTGGCGCTTGGTGATTCTACCCCACATTGAGGGAATTTTCTTTGGCATATTTCAACCACTTTTTTCCCTCAACGAAGTATGTTCGCCTGCGCTCGTCTTCGGCGTGATAGACCTGAACGAACACTGCAACGCGAAGTTCGGGGATTTTGCTCTTCACGTAGCGCTTTCCTTCGAAGGCATGGCGCAGCACGTCGTAAAAGTTCAGACTGTGAGCGTATGCAGCTCCGCAGGGCGCATGGCATTTCAGGATGAGCAGATCCATGTTTTTCATGGCCATTGTGTTTTTGACATGACGCGTGAAGATGTCTTCTTCATTGCCCTCTCTTGTGGGAGAGGAGGGGGAGAGAAGCATGCCGCCGCTGTTGAGCGCAAAGAAGTGAACGCGCGGTCTTGGTGTGGAACAAATCCTGCAAAGGAACTGGAATTTATCCTCACTGTGGTCGCAGTCAGAGCACACCATCGCCATGAAACCGTTCGGTGCGGCGATCTGGTGTGTATCCACGTTTTCAAGGACGCTAGCTTCGCGCAGAGAACGCACGATCCGCACATCTTCATCAGAGAGTTTTTTCAGGCTCATCCGTTACCTCGTTGATTGAAATAAAAGAACAATCGTCCATACGCAGCGTTAATCTGCATGTGTCCGGAGAAGCGTTCTAGTGTGTACTGAAATTATTTAAATAATAATTTCAACTCACGGTACAGCGCTGCTTCGGACATATATTTCTAAAATTTATGAAAAGACGTTTTTTGCAACCCATGAGGTTGCTGGGATATTATCAACCTTTTCGATATTTCGTCAAGTGTTTTATACACCATTCCTGATATACTATACAGCTTTTAATAATTAATGTCAATAACTGGTGCAACGTGAATTATATCCACATATTTCTTTGATATTTATCATAAATATGTTAACTTAGAGCCACTTATGGATGGAGGTATACACGTCGCGATTAAGGCAGAACAACTTACAGAGTGGATGGGCATCCCTATCACAAACGCCTTACTAATGAGCTGGGTTGTGGTACTTTTGCTATGTACTTTCGCGCTTTTGACCCGCTATCGTCTCAAGCTCGTGCCTTCTAAGGTGCAGCTTACTCTTGAAATGATGTTCGTAGGCGTCTTTGATTTCGTCGCTGACACGCTTGAGAGCAAAGAGCTCGCTAAGCGCTTCTTTCCGCTTATCACCACTATCTTTCTCTTTATCTTCACTGCAAATATGCTCGAGTTCACGCCTGGGGTCGGCTCGATAGGCTTCTTGGCACGACAGGCTGCAACGATAGCTGGGGAGAATCCACACACAGAATTCATCCCACTTTTCCGCTCAATGTCGACTGACCTTAATGTGACACTCGCACTCGCTATCATCTCATTTTTGGTCATCGAGATCTCGGGTATCCTGATGATAGGTTTCTTCAAATATTTCCATAGATTTCTTCCTGTTGGTGCCTTCAAGCACGGTATCGGCAACGGCTTCATCATGCTCTTTGTGGGCATCATTGAATTTGTTTCTGAGCTCATCCGCTTGATATCGTTCTCGTTCCGTCTTTTTGGAAACATATTTGCTGGTGAGGTGCTCATCGCGGTGGCGACGTACTTTGCACCCTTTATTTTACCAGTACCATTTATGGCATTTGAGGTGTTTGTGGGCTTTATTCAAGCAGCTATCTTTGCTATGCTCACGTTGTTCTTCATAAAGCTTGCAGTGCTCGAACCGGCACACTAGATAGATGTAGTTTTCGCCCAAGTACGGACCTTTGATGAATCGAAGTTCCACACTTGAACGAATAACGTTGTTATTGTTCATGCAAATGTATTATCAGCGATTATAAATAATTTCATATTATGGAGCTCGAATCAGCAAAGACTATAGGTATGGCACTCGCAGCAGGCCTCGGAGTCATCGGTCCTGGGATCGGTATCGGAATCTTGGTTGGCCGCGCACTTGAGGCAATAGGACGCAATCCTGATGCACAAGGCAAGATCTTAACAACGATGTTCATCGGTGCAGCACTTACAGAAGCGTTGGCTATTTTGGCTCTCGTTTTCGCTGTACTTGTAGCCAACGGCGCCCTCCTTAAATAGGGATATTAGAAAATCTCTATCCTGCAGCTTTGAACTAAGTTCGAGACGACAGGCGAGGTGAGATGTTGGTAGGGACCCACATCGCAAGACCTTTTGAGGTTTTTTCTGAAAAATCAAAAAGGTGTACAGCACCTGTAAGGTGGAGTCGAGCGGGAGATCTATCAAAATTGCGGGTCATATAACAATTATTACAAAACAATTATGGAAGCATTACTGGCATTTGGGGTCAACTGGAAGTTACTGCTTATACAAGCGGTGAATTTTTCGCTATTGCTCGCCATTCTCTATCGCTTCCTTTATAGGCCTGTTTTCGCTCTACTTGAAAAGCGTCAAGCAGTTATTGCGAAGGGCCTTGAAGATGCTGATAGAGCTGCTAAGGAGCGCAGTGTGATCGCGGGCGAGAAAGACGGTATCCTTCGCTCGGCTCGCGAGGAGGGAGGACACATTGTTGAAGGACTCCGCAAAGATGGAATTGAGAATGAGCGTAAGATGGTTCGTGAGACCCAAGAAAAGACCGCTGCGATGCTCGCGGATGCTCGCGCAAAGGGCGAAGAAGAGCGCACGCACATCCTGCGCGAAAGTGAGAAAGAAGTAGCACGCATGGCGGTACTTGCTGCAGAGAAGATATTACGAGCGAGTGCTGATCAAGGAGTACACGCATAGATATGAGAGGAAAATACTACGCACAAGCATTACATGAAGTCCTTCGAACTTCTTCTCACGGTGAGGAGACGCTTTTAAAGCACTTTATCGAGACAGTGCGCGCGAATGGTCATGCGTATCTTTTCCCAAAGATCGTGCGTGCATATCAAGGTATTATTGCAAAGGAAGCCCAAGCAAGTACCATCGTCGTCACAAGCGCAAAACCGCTTACCGAAGTAAAGGTTGTCGCACTTTTAAAGAAAGAACCGTTCAAGGATGCATTGTCCATGAGCCACAAAAAAGTATCACGAGTGACCGACGACAACATCATTGGCGGAGTCGTCGTACGCACAGGCACCACACGCATCGACGCAAGCCACAAACGCGCTTTATTAGACATTTATCAGTCACTAATTAGTAGTCAGTAAGAAGTATGAAGGTGGCAGGAAATTCGTCCCTCCTCCTTCTTACTTCTCACTTCTCACTAAAATCTATGGAACACATCGTAGAAAAACTCAAAAAGCAGATCGAAGAATGGAGCCCCAAAGCACATGTCGAAAAAGTCGGCATTGTTGTTTCGGCGGCCGACGGTATCGCAGAGATCGATGGACTCGACGATGTGATGATGTCTGAGATGGTGATGTTCGATACGAGTGACGGCAAGTCGCTCGAGGAGACTCTCAGGTCGGGTACTGCACTGCTTGGCATGGCTCTCAATCTTGAAGAAGACTCTGTAAAGGTTGTTGTTCTTGGTGATGCAACGAAAATAAAAGAAGGAATGACCGTACGCGCAACGGGTCAGATTCTTTCCATTCCTGTAGGTAAGGACCTCATTGGTCGCGTAGTGAACCCACTTGGTGATGCGCTCGATGGTGGACTTCCAATAAACGAGACACAGCGCAATCCAATCGAGCGCAAAGCATACGGAGTTATTGAGCGAAAGTCGGTTAGCACTCCGCTTCACACGGGCATCAAAGCTATCGACGGTATGATCCCTATCGGCCGCGGTCAACGCGAGCTCATCATTGGTGATCGTCAGACTGGAAAGACCGTCGTTGCCATAGACACGATAATCAATCAATTAAACGAGCCTGCTGATAAGCGCCCGATTTGTATTTATGTCGCTATTGGACAAAAAGATTCTAAAGTTGCTCGTATCGTACAGCAGTTAAAGGATCGCGGAGCGATGGACTACACAATCGTAGTTTCAGCTTCTATTTCTTCCTCCGCTGCTCTACAGTTCCTCGCTCCCTATGCAGGTGCAGCTATCGGCGAGTACTTCATGGACGCAGGTAAGGATGCGCTCGTTATCTATGATGATCTTTCAAAGCACGCTGTTGCATACCGCCAAATGTCGCTTCTTATGCGCCGACCTCCAGGACGTGAGGCATACCCAGGAGACATTTTTTATCTTCACTCACGTCTATTAGAACGCGCGGCGCGTCTTTCGGATGCGATGGGCGGTGGGTCGCTTACTGCACTTCCTATCATTGAGACTCAGGAGAACGACGTTTCTGCATACATTCCCACCAACGTCATCTCTATTACTGACGGACAGATCTATCTTGAGACCGATCTTTTCAATAAGGGTATTCGCCCTGCCATTAACGTCGGTATCTCAGTTTCTCGCGTTGGAGGTTCTGCTCAGACGAAAGCTATGAAGAAAGTCGCGGGAAAACTTCGCCTTGAGCTCGCACAGTTCCGTGAGCTTGAAGCATTCGTTCAGTTCTCATCTGACCTTGATGAAAATACAAAGCAGCGCATCGAAAAAGGTAAGCTCATGGTTGAGACCCTAAAGCAAGACAAGGGTGTACCACTTCCATTTGAGAAAGAGGTTGCTATTATCTATATTGCAGGTGCTGACCTCATTAACGATGCCGACAAGTCGCGCATGGGAGAGCTCGAAATGAAGTTCTTTGCAATGCTCGAGTCTCAATACCCACACGTCCTCAAAGAGATAGCAGAGTCACGCGACCTTCCAGAAACATCACAGAACGCGCTTAAGGGAGCTGTGGTAATGTTCAAAAAAGAGAATACTGACTTGTTTAACAATAAGTGAAGAGAGTAAGCAAGAGTAAACAAAAATGAATTTTAGTCCAAAAATAAAAAGTATCCTCAAGATAACCGTCATCTCAATTGTTCTTTGCTACATCGCGTGGGGATTTTTGGGTTGGATAAATTCGACTGTATAAAAAAATATGTCACTTAAAGCTGTAAAAAACAAAATAAAGTCTATCGACAAGACACGCCAAGTCACCAAGGCGATGGAGGCGGTGTCGGCCGTGAAGATGCGCAAGTCTCAAGCGCTCGCTATCAACACGCGCCCTTATGCGCTTGCTGCACTCAAAATACTCCGAAGTATATCAGGTGCGATAGAAGCAGCTCAGCATCCGCTCATGTCAGTGCGAACAGTAAAACGCAGTCTGGTCGTTGTTATCTCTGCAGACAAAGGTCTCGCAGGAAGCTATGGCTCAGCGCTTTTGAAGGGCGTCTGTCGCTTCATGGACAAGTATGGACTGACAGCAAGCAATACTTCGCTCATTACTATAGGAAAGAAAGCACATGAGCATTTCACTAAACGCAATTGGAGTATCATTGGCAATCAAGAAAGGTGGAGCGACCAGATTACATTCGAAATGGTACGCCCGCTCGCCGAACAAATAAAAAACGTTTACGAGAAGGGGGAGTTTGACCAAGTATTTGTTGTTTCGACACACTTCATATCGACCTTGAGGCAGAACGTACTCTCAAGACAGCTTCTACCAATATCATTTGAAAGTGTTGAGTCGATAGTGAAAGGGACACTCCCTGATAAGGGTAAGTACTCCGAGCTTACAGACGGAGATGCGACACCAGTAAGAGAAGTAACGTTCGAGCCAAGTCCCGAGCTTATTCTCGAAGAACTGATCCCTGCACTTTTCAATATTCAGATATACCACTCGGTGCTTGAGGCAAATGCATCAGAACATTCAGCGCGTATGATAGCCATGAAGAATGCTTCCGATAATGCCGGAGATATATCCCGAGGTTTGAAGCTTCATTTCAACAAAGTACGGCAAGCTGCGATCACAAGAGAAGTCTCCGAGATCGTTGGTGGAATGGAGTCGATGAAAGTAGTAGATGCGTAATGATAATTTATTAATAAAAAAATATCATATGGATGAAGAAACAGAAGGTGTAGCAGGGGGATCGGTTACTCGCGAAGACGTCGTTGATGCGATCGAAGACGAGGAGAATGGGGAGGCGCTCAATCTTCTTACTGAGTATTACGAGCAAATGTCGGGCAAAGGAGTTGCAACAGGCAAGCGCGTTACAAACGCAAAGAAGTGCGCACAATTGCTTTATGATGCCAAGCGTTATGAGGATGTACTTGTGTGGCTCGACCTTCTTGCCACCAACATTTCAGACAAAGAGGGACCTGACAGCGAAGCATACATGGCATTCACAGAAGATGAGGATCTTGAAACTCTCCGCATGAAAGCAACAGACAAAAGTCTCGGAGATGAAGAGGAAGAAGAGTATGAAGACGACGACGAATAGGAAAAGAGGCAGAAAAACAAATATTAAATAATTATTAGTGTAACGCATTATCATGCATACCCAAGAAAAAACTGACAAGAAGACAGAGAAAGCAAAGTCGCAAAGCGGTGTGATCAAGCAGGTCATCGGCGCTGTCATTGACGTGCACTTTCCTGACTTCGTTCCTGACGTCTATACCGCACTCACGGTAAAGAATGGAGCCAAAACGACCGTGCTTGAAGTTGCCTCACACCTAGGTGGCAACCAGGTGCGCTGTGTCGCGATGGAGTCGACTGATGGTCTGCGCCGTGGTGACGAGGTCACCTCGACGGGCGCCCCCATGCAGGCACCTGTCGGTATTGGTGTCTTGGGACGCATCTGGAACGTCTTGGGTGACGCCATCGATAATGAGCCGGTTGACCAAAAGTCTCTTGGTCATTCTCCGATTCATCGCGATGCTCCGTCATTTAAGGAGCAGGTAACAAAGACTGAGATCTTTGAGACCGGCATCAAGGCTATCGATCTTATGACGCCCTTTATTAAGGGCGGTAAGGTTGGGCTCTTTGGTGGAGCAGGAGTGGGGAAGACCGTGCTTATTCAGGAGCTTATCCGTAACATAGCAACTGAGCACGGAGGCTACTCTGTGTTCGCCGGTATCGGTGAGAGAACCCGTGAAGGTAACGATCTCTATTTTGAAATGAAAGAATCAGGCGTGCTCGCAAAGACCGCGCTAGTTTTCGGGCAAATGAACGAAGTTCCAGGTGCACGCGCACGTGTTGGCCTCGTTGGTCTCACAATGGCAGAACATTTCCGCGATGAGATGAAGAAAGACGTGCTCCTCTTTATGGACAACATCTTCCGCTTCACTCAAGCAGGCTCTGAGGTGTCCGCACTCTTGGGTCGCGTTCCCTCAGCTGTGGGGTACCAACCAACGCTTGCTGAAGAAATGGGTAAACTTCAAGAGCGCATTACTTCAACCTCGAATGGTTCGATCACCTCAGTGCAGGCAGTTTATGTGCCTGCTGATGACCTCACGGACCCAGCCCCCGCTACGACTTTTGCCCACCTCGATGCCACCGTCGTGCTTTCTCGCCCCCTCGCGTCACTTGGAATCTACCCAGCCATTGACCCGCTTGAATCGTCTTCCCAAGCGCTTGACCCTGTTATAGTGGGTAAGGAGCATTATGCGGTCGCAACAGCAACCAAGCTCATCCTGCAGCGCTACAAGGACCTTCAGGACATCATTGCTATCTTGGGTATTGAAGAACTCTCAGACGAGGACAAGACGCTCGTCTACCGCGCACGCAAGATCCAGAAGTTCCTCTCGCAGCCATTCTTCGTTGGAGAAGCATTCACTGGAACTCCAGGTAAGTATGTTTCACTTTCTGAGACTGTGCGCTCGGTAAAGGAGATCTTGGACGGTAAGCATGATGAGAAAGAAGAGCAGGCATTTTACATGAAGGGCACCATCGACGAAGTGGGAGCTAGTAAGTAGCCTTACCCAACTTTCTTTTTGGGCACACTTTGAACTTGTCGGTGCTCACCCATGGGAGTAGTAGACTACTACAACCCCCATGGGATGGCGCTCCTGCCGCATTCAAATTGTATCCCAAAAATAAAGTTGCTGACGAAAAATATGGAAGAAAAGAAAAAAATTCAAAAAGAAATTGCAAATCAACTCTTGATTTTACTTCTAGTGGCACTTGTTTCAGTCTATGCTAGTTGGAATCATTTAGTCTGGTTACTAGTAGTTGCTGCAGTTTTTGTACCAGGCATGATTACTCATATTGAGAAACGTATTGGTATATTAGTAAATTGGAACGAATAAAATGAAACTAACAATATCCAAAATCGATAAGGTGCTGTGGGCGGGGGATGCGGAGTCGGTGACTGTGCCAAGTACAGGCGGTGAGCTCACAATTTTAGGGCATCACATGCCACTCATCACCACCCTCAAGGCGGGGAAGATTAGCGTCAAAACTGGAGACGGAAAACCCGAAACATTTGAGATTCTCTCGGGATTTCTTGAGGTAGGAAAGACTGAAACAGTTGTGCTGGTCTAAATGAATAAAAAAACTGGAAAGCCAGTTTTTCGATAAATGTTAACTAAATTTCATCCGCAAAGCTGATTTATGCACTTCGAGTTCGGTCAATTCATTGTGATATTGGCACGGAAATATTTGCCCATTTTTTTGAGCGGGACCTTCTGTATACCAAAATCCAGAAAACCAACGACTCTTGATGTATATTTTTGCACCTGTCTCGGGATGTTTGAGTGGGATTACCGTAAGGTCAAAATTGTCAGGGATATGTCTTTTCTCAATAAAATCACCGAGTTTCATTATCTGTCTCCTTAAAACTATACTTAACTGCATATAATTTAGCACGGCATTCGCTGGGGTGCAAAACACCACAAATTTCATGTGACAGTTTAACAAGTATTGGATTATGCGGTGATGCGGCTTGGTGTAGACAAATTAAAAATAGTATGCCAGAATTGTAACCAATATATGGAGAAACTGACCTCAATTTTAGGTGCATGGGCACCCACTATCACAACATCAACTCCCGCGCGTTCACGACTCTCATTGCTCACGGAAAAGGGTGAATCCATCGTTGATCTCGTTTATGAGCTTATTTGTGTTGCTTATACAGAACGAGCTTCAGATATACACATAAATCCCAACGAGAAGACTTTGCGAATTCGTTTTCGTATTGACGGAGTGCTTCTCGAAAAGATAGTTTGCGACAAGAATATTCACTCAGAAATAATTTCGCGCATCAAGGTACTTGCCGGACTTCGCACCGATGAACATCAGGCCGCACAAGACGGTCGTTTTCGTGTTACCACTCCAGATAATAAAACCATAGATATTCGTGTCTCTATAACCCCGACTTATTTTGGCGAAAATGCTGTGCTGCGATTGTTGGGGGATCAATCTGGCGATCATTCGCTTTTAGACCTCGGCTTTAGCGAAAAGGACCAAAAGCATATTTTGCGGGCAATTAAACGTCCTAGTGGCATGATACTCTCTACTGGCCCAACTGGTTCAGGAAAGACAACGACGCTCTATACGCTTATAAAGATGCTCTCAACTCCAGATGTGTCAATTGTCACCATCGAGGATCCGATCGAATACGCGATGCCTGAGATTACGCAGATACAGATAAATACCCGCAACGGGCTTACCTTCGCGAATGGTCTTCGCTCGATACTTCGCCAAGACCCGAACATCATCATGGTCGGGGAGATACGCGACTCAGAAACAGCAACCATTGCCGTGAACACAGCGCTTACTGGGCATCTCCTCCTTTCGACATTGCACACCAATGACGCTTCGACGACCCTGCCTAGACTTCTTGATATGGGCATCGATGCATATCTTGTCGCCTCCACTGTAAATCTCGCTATAGGACAGCGTCTTGTCCGCAAGATCTGCAACACGTGCAAAACCGAACATAAGCTAACTGATCTCGAAAAAGACAGCCTTAAGGAAGTATTGCCAGAGCGAATGAAAAAACAAAGCACATTCTTCTTGGGTTATGGCTGCGATGATTGTGCAGGCACCGGTTACAAGGGCCGCATTGGTGTAAATGAAGCGCTTGTGGTTAACCAGGAGATACGTGAAGCGATTCTCGCCAAGGCATCGGCATTTACCATCAAAAAAATTGCAATAAAGAATGGGATGACGACCATGATAGAAGAAGGCTTCAATAAGGCGGTTCGTGGCGAGACGACCGTTGAAGAGATACTCCGTTCAATAAATGAATAAAGCATCGATATCAAAAGTTGGAAACCAGTTTGGAACTCGCTTCTCGATAAAGGAGCAGTCGCTTTTTGCTAAGCGCATGTCATTTCTCGTAAAAGCCGGTGTTCCTCTTATTGATTGCCTCAATATGATTCGTACGCAAACAAAATCAAAAGCCAAAAGCAAGGTATTCGACATGGTCATTGATGATGTGAACAATGGGCAGTTTCTTGCAACAAGCCTTGGTAAACACCGAAGAATGTTCGGCGACTTCGCCATCAACCTGATTCATGTCGGCGAACAAAGTGGGATTCTTAGTCAAAATCTCGCGTATCTTGCTGACGAGTTACAAAAGAAAGAAATGCTGCGAAATAAGGTCATTGGCGCGCTTGTCTATCCTATCGTCATCACCATCGCCACTCTCGGCATCACCGGCGTGCTTACGGTGTATATCTTCCCCAAGATACTTCCCATCTTTGCGAGCCTGAACGTCACACTGCCTCTCTCAACGCGCATTCTTATCGCAACTAGTAATTTTCTTAAAAACGATGGTTTGTGGCTACTGCTCGGTATTATTGTCTTTATGTGCACAATGGCATATCTTAAATTTCGCTATGCTCAAGTGCAGTATTTTCTTGATCGTAACTCCATACGCATTCCTCTCTTCGGCGCGATGTTGCAAAGCTATAATCTCGCAAATTTTACTCGAACGTTAGGTCTGCTTTTAATAAGCGGGGTACGACTTACCGATTCGATGGTGATGGTCGCAGAAGCAACACCGAATCTTGCATACCGAAGGGCATATGAAAATATCGCCGCCAGTATCGTCAAAGGTGAGCCGATGTCTCGAGAGCTATCACGTCAGCCCAACTTATTTCCCGACACTTTGCGTCACATGGTTACCGTTGGAGAAACTACTGGGGGATTATCAAGCACCCTGCTCTACCTCTCAGAAATGCACGAAGGTGAGGTCGAGGAAGCGACAAAAAATCTCTCAAGTACCATAGAGCCGTTACTCATGGTGGTCATGGGGTGTTTAGTTGGATTTATTGCGGTATCTATTATTACCCCCATATATGAGATTACCCAGAGTCTTCACCAATAAGAAGATTGCCGCCGCTGGGTTTACACTTATCGAGATGCTCATTGTCATCGGAATAATGACATCGCTTGGTGGAGTCGCACTGGTAGTGAGTATGAATAATTATCATGCATACGCATTTCGTGCCGAGCGCGATACGCTCGTGTCACTCCTGCAAAAGGCGAGAAGTCAAAGCATGAGCAACTTGTGCCTTGGAGCCTCTATGAGTTGCATGAATGGTCGGCCGCATGGCGTTTATATATCGGCAGGTCAGTATACTGTGTTTCAAGGACAAACATATGCAGCACGCGACAGTGCTATTGATGAAATTTATCTAATGCGTGGGGTGGACGTAATGACAAGGTCAGGCTCGCTTACTGAGGTCGTTTTTGCTCAGCTTTCGGGGGATGTTGCGCTACCTGGTTATATCACCTTCTTAAACAGCGACGGGCATGTTTCAACAACAACCATAACTTCACAAGGCGCAATAACTTGGACGAATTGATATGAGAAACACACTAAAAAATGCAGGATTCTCTACGCTTGAAATGCTTATAGCAATGACCATTCTTATCCTCACACTCTCAGCAGTCACCCTGACATCATTTGGCAGCCAGACAATGATCACTGACGGGCAAACAAACAGAGACGCGCTCAGCAAGGCAGAGGAGGGACTGGAAAATGCTCAGGCGCTTGTACGAAAGGATTTTAAATTAGTGAATTCGACGACCTCGATGGAGGTTGTTGGCGGCCTTTCATATACCGAGATGCTTACTGTTTCAACTACAACACCACCGGATTATGCCACAAAGAAAATCACGAGCACGGTCATTTGGGGCGACGAACATGCAAGAAGACAGCACGTATCACTCTCAGCGATTGTAACGAACTTCACGCGAGCGGTCGGAGGGGACACATGCGATTCTCAGGCGACAGGTGACTGGAAGAATCCACATGTTCAAAATTCAATCACGAGCATTTCACAGCTCTTGAGCACAAGTACGAGCATCAATGTTATCACCAGCATAGACGCATACAAAGGTAAGCTATATGTAGCAGTAGGAAACACTACACATGCAACCGACCCCACTTTTTTTATATTTGATATCGCAAAACTTAAATCTAATCCCACGAAAGCGTTGCTTGGAAAACTCGATACTGCAAATACCACCGCGGAGGGTCTTTTTGCGCTACACATAGCCGAAGGTGCCACTACTGGTAGTATGTATGCGTATGCTGCCAATGAGCATGTCGCTAACTGGAGCACCTGTTCGCAGAATTATAATTGCGCCCAATTACAGATATTAGACGTCAGCAGCTCAACAAAGCTGTCGCTTGCTTCAACGACCAACTTCAAGATCCCGAGTATTGCACCTGCGTCTGTGAAGGGTACCGGTGGCCAAGCAGTTGGCAATAGTATTTTTTATAAAGACGGACTGGTATATCTTGGTCTAACCAAAACACTTTCAGGCCCCGAGTTCAACATTATTGATGTGCATGACCCCCTTCATCCAGCTTGGATGGGTGGGTATAGTGTGGGAGCAGGAATAAGTGCAATTACGGTGGCAAACAATCTGGCATATATTGCAACCTCAGATAATACCAAAGAGCTTATAGTTCTCAATGTCTCAAATCCTCTCAATCCTACGCTTGCGAGTGTCTACGACGCCCCCGGATCAGCATTTGGATACGGCCAAAGTCTCTCTCTTACTGGAGATAAACTTTCATTTGGCAGGACATATATCAGCAGTGCACCTGAGTTCTATATATTAGACGCTTCGAGCACTTCATCGCGTATACCGTATCCTCCCCTTGGGATATATGATATTGGCACAAGCGCAAGCCCTTTCAGTATACTTGGGATAATTGTGAGGGACTCGCTGACATTTATTACAGGAGGAAGTCCAAGTACTGGGGGAAAGTTTGAGATACTCAATACCGCAAATCCTTCTGCTATATTACCGTGGGCAACTCCATTGTCGCTTCCGAGCTCAAGCGTAGGCTCGGCACTCGACTGTGAAGGAAATGATTTATTTGTTTCCTCAAATGACTCTAGTAATAACGGCTACCTATTGGTAATCACCGCAGGCACATGAGTAAATTAATAACACAACGCGGAGTTATGCTTATTGAGCTTGTGGTATATATCGCACTCTTTTCACTTATCATAGGCGGTGCTATCGTTGCCGCTTATCAGGTATTTGAATCAAGCGGCCGAAGTCAGGCGCACGCTATGATACAAGAAGAGGGAGATTTTCTACTTTCAAAGATAAATTGGTCATTGCGCGGCGTTCAAACAATAACTTTTCCAGCATTACCAAGCGCTCCACTTGCGTGCAGCACAAGCAACACGCTCTCTGTCACTAAGTGGGACACTACTATTGGGACAATTGTCACTGATCTACTTGGAAGCGACATAAGGATAACTCGCGCCGGAAATCCGCCAAGTACATTGAACAATGCAAATGTGGCGGTTACCAATCTTCTTTTTAAATACTGTTATCTTGGGGGAAGTAATCCTGCGAGCATCGCAAGTAGTTTTACTCTTCGTTCAAGATCGCCGAATGGTCTACCGATAACGCAAGATTTTTTTATGACAAGCTATGTCCGAAAATGATATGAACAGTTATGACAATAAGAATAGTAG
>JAYVMS010000023.1:0-27591 GCA_043758815.1 bacterium | reverse complement strand
TCAGAAAGGAATATGGCATTGTTCAATGACTTCGACATCTTTGCCTTACCGTCGAGCCCAGGCATACGGCCATTCACTGACACAAGCGGCTTGATTCGCTCGAAGGTCTTTCCATAAAGACGGTTGAATGTGTCTACTATTTCATTGGCTTGCTCGAGCACAGGTAGCTGATCCTCACCCACAGGAACACACGACGCCTTGAACGTAAGAATGTCTGCTGCTTGGGAGACGGGGTAAGCAAGAAAGCCAGCGGGGACGTTTTCGCCGAATCCCTTTTGTTTGATCTCAGTTTTTACTGTCGGATTCTGCTTCAAGCGTGAGACGCTTACAAGATTGAGGAAAAATACCGTGAGCTCTGCTATTTCGGGTACTTGCGACTGAATGAACATCGTGGTTTTCTTGGGATCCATACCGCATGCAAGGTTATCGAGAGCAACCTCCATAACTGCACCTCTGACCTTCTCTGGGTTATCAGCATTGTCAGTCAGAGCCTGAACATCTGCGACCATGTAAAAATTCTCACCGCTCTCTTCCTGAAGTTGCAATCTATTTGTTATTGAGCCCACAAAATGCCCCAAATGCAGCTTTCCTGTTGGTCTGTCTCCAGTTAATACTGTTCGTTCTGTGTCTTTCATTAGGGCCAGTTTAGCAGACGAAGCTTCAGATTAACAGCTTGGAAGAAATGTTAATATTACGCAATAAATATACGGCCCGTGAAGTGGGATTATCCCTCCTCTTCTGCAAGTAGCTCTATTACGAAGGTAGATCCTTTGTTTTGCCCCTCAGAGTCTACCCATATCTTTCCGTGCATTGCGTCAAGCATCTTCATTGCCACATACAGACCGAGCCCTGAACCGTCAGTATTCTCTCTTTGGCCACCTGAACCACGAGTAAATTTACCAAAAAGGTGGTGAATGTCATCTTGAGATAGTCCTATACCGGAATCTTTAACTTTTAAAATAATAGCGCCTTTGGTATTATCTTTTTCAAGCGAGATTTGGACGGATCCATGGGGGGTATATTTTACCGAGTTATCGAGTACGTTAGAAAGTATCTGCCTCAGTTTTCCTTCATCAGCCGTAACTATGTATGCGGGGATTTTTTCAAAGTTTGAGCTCAAAACTATATCTTTTTGTTTTGCGATGGGGGCAAATTCCTCTATCAGATCAATAAGCATCGCCCTTACATCAACTGACACAAAATTATATGACATCTTTCCCTGCTCGATCTTTGAGATATCGAGAAAATCCGTGACCATATCTGCGAGGCGTGTTGATGATATAAAAATCTTTTCAACTGGAACTTTCTGCTTGCTTGTGAGTTCACCGAATGTATTTTCAAGCAAAAGCGAAGAGTAGCCTTTTAAGGCAGTAATGGGGGTACGTAATTGATGAGAGACTATGGAGACAAATTCACTTTTTCGCTGATCAATGACACGCAACTGTTCGTTAATGCGTGCGAGCTCCCAGTTGGTTTCGCTAAGGCGCTGTGCCAAGAGCCTGACCTCTTCACGCGCCCTCACCTCCTGCTTGATACTGCGTACAAGTAATATTCCAAAAAACGCTGAAGCGACAAGGATGACACCGTCGATGATGCGCTCTCGAGGTGACGGCGAAATGAGCACTTTACCAATATATAGCAATGTGATTATGATAACAAAGCTCTCAGTGGCAATTATCTTCAAATCAAAAAGCCCATAGCGAACAATCGCATATGCTGTGAATCCAACGAATGGCAGTATGTATATACCCCCAAACGGGATGAAGCGCAGGTCGCCCACAAAAGCAGGAAGAATGAAGTTAAATGCAATCAAAAAAGAAAATGTCACAATTGTTCCATAAAGCACAGGAAGATATCGGTTACGCACAGATTTATCTGCCAAAAATATTTTTCTTACTAAGGCATACCAACTTGCGATGACGAGTGAAAATACCGTTATACCGAAGATTGCTATTCCTGCACCGAGCTCAGCGTGCGGAACACCGATCGGAGAAATGTTGATAATGCGCTTGAATACATAAGGACTTAAAACAAGGACGGAAACGAAGCCAACAAATGCGCGCAGATAGTAAGTGAACCAAGAAGGAAGTTTTACCACCTCGAGGGGAAATACGTACATGAGTTTATAGATATAGAAACAGAACCACACTGCAAAAAAGAGCACAGCGCGTAATAGCCATAACGAAATGTTATGTGATGAATGGATCTGATAGCTTAAGTAATTGGCGACACCCCACAGCGAAGCGAATACGGAAACAACGAACAGTGTCCTGTTGGTTGTACTTCCTGTATTATGTCTGTATACGGTATAACCAAGAATTCCTATTGCAGCCACAGCAAGGCCAACTGACAATAAGTCAAAATTGTAAAAGACTAACAACGAGATAAGGTCTGAAAAAGAATTAGGGGCCATAATAGATTCTTCCCTTTAATTGTACAACATGCCAAGAAGACTGAATATGACACATTCCCCACTTGTCCTATTTGAAAGACACTACGGGAGATCTGCGGGTCGCACGCCCGCTTGGCGAGTTCGCATATCCGATGCGGCCAAACATGCCGATAGTTAATTCGTTTGCAGGGGAAAATGTCTTAGTCATTTTGACGTGTGCGGCTTCGATTTCTTTAATTTGAATATCCGTGAAGCTGGAGTTGTCGCCAGACTTAATGCGCTGCTCGAAAAATAAAACACCCGTACATGGCTGAAGAGCGAGATTGTTCACCGTACTCGCAAGCCAGAAGCGCTGAAATGACCTACCTAATCCAATAAAACTCTCGCGGGATGTGTCGGGCATGGTCAGTGAAAAAAATGTCCCAGAGCCAGCATACTTTTTTGCATTATCTTTTGCGATAACACGAGATATGCCCAAGTAACGATTCATTGCGTCGAGTATCTTCCAATTCTTAAGGAGTTTTACGAGTGGTAATTGGTGCGGGAGGAATTCCAATGTTTTGTAATAAAAACCCGTCGCATCTTGGCGGCTTTCGTCCCACAGGATATGGCTGTAGAAAAAATCATGAAGTGACTTATTCTCAAACAAGATCTTTTCATTTAGGGCAGCTACGGCACCGAGCACCTTCATCTTTTCAGGATCGTCAACAAATGATACTTTATTCTCGGGCATTTTTACTGCAGTACGTAGCGATTGTTTTATGTCAGAACTTAGAGTTTTTCCTGAATATGCTTTGCGATTGGTACAGCGAGTTCTAACGAACTGGCTGAGAGAATCAGGCAGAATGTTATCTGCGCTTTTAAATTCAATTATGGCGACAAGGTCTGCATTGGTGTTGTCAGGAAAAAGTTTCATTTTCGCATCATAACCCAATTCACTCGCCGAGATAGAAATATTCTCTATTAGCGCGCCGTGTGCAATATAGGAACCACGTAGTTCGAAATTGTACACTGAAAGATCTGCGAGAGAGTCGTTGATAACATACAAGATACTATCTTTAACCTCAAATCTCCACGGCTGACAATTCTCACCTGACGGTGCGAAAACGGCATCATCAAGTATTTTCTTAATATCCTGATCAGTGATCATAAATTGAGTAAATTAAAGTCCGAAAAGCTTTTTAAATGTTTCTGAGGCGTCTTTACGCATCTTGACCGCATCTGGTGAGTCATAGGCAGGGTCAAATTCCTTATCGAGGGTAAGGAGTACTCGCTCTGCAGGCACTTCTTGTTTGTTTAATATTTTACGGATACACAGTGCTAGCCCAACACCATTGAGGAGTGCTGCTCCACCCAATTGAGGCCAAGAAACTATGGTTTTACCCATCTCAAGAAGCGACAACTGCATGCGGGGTGTGATATTCTCGGGCCCAATATGCTTGGTTATGGTCTTCCCTATCCCGAACTTATCAAGAGAAGCTAGGCCATCGTAGGTAACCTCTCCGAGCCGTCCATGGAAAAATTTTGTCTCTTGGTCGAGGTCATAGCGCTCTATGTCTATGACTGCGTTATCACCATTATCTGCACCCATAACGACCGGTATTTTATTTTGCTGTGCATTTACACGAATAAGGTATTTGATAGCGAGATTATCAAGCTCATCGACAACTAAGTCTAGCCCCTTAAAGAATTCTGCAATATTGTCTTGATCAAGTCCTTCGGTGAAAAGTTCGATATTGAGGTATGGATCGATCTCGTACAATTTTCTTGCGACCATTTCGACTTTGAGTGTGCCGAGGTTTTCGATGCCTGCGAGTACGCGGTTGGTGTTGGTAAGTGCAAGCCTATCCATATCAGCAAGTTTGATGTGGCGTGGTCCACCCTGTTGCGTGAGCGCGAGAGCGATATTAGAACCCACTGAAAGTCCTGCGATGCCTATGGTTGCTTCAGCATATCGTTCCTGCTCTTCGCTCGTTATCAATAGCCTGTTACGCGCAGTGCGGACTTTGAAAAAATCCTGTTCATCAAGTACATGACACAGTGTTGACCTCCAAGGCAAGAACACCCACTTCCCCTTCTTTATCCAGCCACTATCTTCCCCCTCGGAAAGAAGATGCGCTGCGAGTTCTGTCTTAAAGGTTGGCGTATATACTGTTGATGGATTATTTATCGCATAAAGTTCGCTCAGTTGCTCTTTATAGTCATCAACTACATGCATTACGCTTCCTGTTGCGACTAGTGCATTAAGGGCCGCTACGTTCTCGGGCTGCTCAAGCGAAAAAAATATTGGCCTGTTTAATGCTTGTACTCCGGCCTTTTCCTGTAAAATTTTATGGAGATCGTTCAAGTCGTTCATTGTAGATGATTAAAATATTAATTTTTACTCTTAGTCTTTTTCAGCCACTGCTGCTTCACGCCTGGGCGGAAATGTGTCTGGTGTTCATATGACCAGAAAATAACCCTGGGAGTAACGCGCTGCGGCGATTGCTTAAAATTATTTTCATATTCTGCACTTTGCTTTCGCAGGCTATTTACAAGTGCTAATGTGACAGCCTTTTCAAGTTCTTTAGTCGGAAGTATATTTGCTCTTAGCTCAACATTGACCTCTAAGTATTCACTATGCTTTTTATCAAACTGGGTTATCATGCTGAACTTTCCCGTGACCATTCTTTGTAATGGTTTGATCATGAGCCCACTCTTAATATGTTCGGGAAAAATTGTCGCCCCATAAAGCTTACTTGCAAAGTCACTTCTTTCATAGATATATACGAACGGAAGCTTTGTGCTTGCATTTTGTATGCCTGCACTCTTCATCTCCTTAGTTAGTGAAAGTCCATTTGCTGTAAAAACATTATCAACCTCTTCGTGGCTCATAACGCCGCCATTATCGCCAATGGCATAACGCACAAGTGGGATGGCGTTTTTTCCTGTCAGTACGATCTGCTGTTCTACCTCTTCGAATGTGATAAATGGCGGAATATATTGTGCAAATGTCGGCGTCTTTGTCGTACCCGCAAATAATCCTTGAAAAATCTTTGGGTTCTTCGTTGCGATCTTTCTTGTAAGAATGGAGAGTGGTGTCTCAAACGCCATAGCCCCGATATCTGCGCTACCGTAAATATTCATTGTATCAAGCATGTCATTTTTAATACCCGTTTCATCTTTAAGATATTCACGAAAACCTTCAGTGAATGACTCTGCAGCAAATATAAGTCGTAGTGGAATATTCTTGAGGTTGATACCACGTGCTGGTGCCTCATCTATTACATCTTTAATAAAGGGAGGATAACCACAGAGCACGACTTGTGAGAACTTTGGAGCGATATTCTTAAGTGCATTAAAGATCTCATCTTTGTTTATCCCAGGCGTAAGTAGCGAAACGGGGAATTTGCCTCGCTCACTCATAAGCTGTACTGCCTGATATGTGATCAAACCACCGATCCATACCCCCATACCGAGGCAAACAATCACCAGGGTGGGTCCTTTGTTTTTATTGTTTTTGAAGAACTTTTCTTGAATGATAGAATATTGCCAATCAAGTTCAGAGTTTCTACAGAAATAAAATGGTTGCCCAGTTGAGCCAGACGTAGAGGTGAACACAAGCGGAGCCGCAAGTGTTCCACCTGTGCACAATGATTCAAGGGGGTACTCCCTGAGGTAATTGTCTTTACTCGTGAGTGGAACTTGCTCAAAGTCTGTAAAGTCATTTATCTTATCGGGATTGATCTTGTGTTTCTTTAGGAAGTCTTTATATGCGGGAACTGTTTTAGCGGCATCATGAAACACTTTTAGTGCAGACTTTTCACGTTGTGAATCCCAATATCGAGAACTTTTATTTTCTAGGTCCGAAATCAGATCAGAAGTTTTTTTGTTATTTATATTCATATTAACAATTTACTTTTTTTGCAGTTATTTGCTCTGCAATAGCGTACATGCTTTTTCGCTCTTTTTTTGACGTATCATATAATGTATTAAAAGTGCTTTTTAAGTTTGAAATATTTTTAGCTACTCTTTTTTTATTGTATCCTCTTGTGTGAAGTTCGTCGGCAACATTTATAAGACCGCCGGCATTTGCTAAATAGTCAGGGACAAAAAGTATCCCCTGCTTTTTGAGCATCGTTGCAATTTCACTTGATTCGAGTTGGTTATTGGCTGAACCGCAAATAATCTTCGCTTTTATAATCTTTATTGATTTTTTTGTAAACTCATTTCCAAGAGCGCAGGGAGCATATATGTCTACCATTTGCCCTGATATGACAGTTGGTGAGACAAAGCGCATTTGTGGGAACTTCTTTTTCATGCGAGCTACAACCTTCGCGTCAACATCAGCTCCTACAACTTTCACTCCACACTTCAAAAGCCTTTCCGCAAGATCAGCTCCTACTTTTCCGAGGCCTTTTATCGCCACACTTATCTCGCTTAATTTTCGACTCGGCATCTCTTTCTCAGCTGATACAACAATAAGATCGAACACGCTTTTCGCTGCGCATGGCGACGGATCGTCCGCTTGACCCTTTTTGCCCACAAAAAAATTCGCATGATGCAGCATAAATTGTACATCGCCTTTTTCTATTCCTACATCTTCACCGGTATAGAATATTCCATTCAAGTGTCCGATAACATGAGCATAGCTTTTGAGAAGCGCCTTGGATTTGAGATTGTGAGGATTGCCTATAAGTACGGCTTTGCCACCACCATACGGGAGTCCGGATACAGCACATTTATAGGACATTGCTCGAGAAAGACGAAGCGCATCGTTTAATGCATCTTTCTCGCTTTTGTATGGAAAAAATCTTGTTCCTCCTATTGAGGGTTTGTTCTTGTATTTACGATGAATTGCTACAAAGCCACGAAGGCCGCTGTCGTTATCGGTAAAATACCATACACCATAATGCCTATCCACATGGATATTATTACGGATTCTTTTTTCATCGATCTTTGTTATGACTAGGTTCATGCTGGTCTATATACCCTCGCTTTTCAACTCTTCAATAAGTTTCTTAGCTTTACCAGAAAGTCTGGTGGGTGTCTTGATGTTTATATTGATGAGAAGATCGCCTACTCTACCTCGGTTTAGACTTGGGATACCTTTCTCTTTCATCCGGAGTATATCACCAAACTTCACACCTTCGGGTATCTTGATTTCCATCGGTTTTCCATCAAGTGACTTGCTCGTATATGTCGCACCGAGTAGTGCATCAGAAAGCTTAACGTCAAGGTTCATTACGAGGTTGTTGCCTTCGCGGTGATAAAGCTCGTGTGCCTTTACATGCATCTTGATGTAGAGATCTCCGGAGATTCCGCGCGCGACTCCTTCACCCTTGCCGCTCATGCGGATCATTTCACCATCTTGAATACCCGCCGGCACATTGATGGCGATCTCTTCTTGCTTCTTCTGTATGCCAATCCCGCTGCATGTCTTGCACTTTTCTTCAGGAATTTCTCCCTTGCCGTGACAAGTCTCGCACGTACGAGTAGTCGAAAATGTGCCGAGAAATGAGCGTCGTACTTCGTTAAGCTTGCCTTTACCGTTGCATGTCGCACATTTCTTCATCTTTGTACCTACCTTTGCGCCCGTACCATCACATGTGTCGCAAGTTGAAGTTTTTCCGAGAACTACTTTTCTTTGTGTACCAAAGACACTCTCCTCAAATGAGATCTCAATATCGATAGATATATCGCTACCACGTTCAACCCTACTACCTGCGTTGTTTGTTGCGAAACCGCCACCAAAGAAGTCGTTGAAAATATCACCGAGATCTACTCCATCAAATCCACCTGCGCCATTGAATCCTTCGAAGCCGCCACCATAACCTTGTTGCGGTCCTGCTCCGTTGAACGTATGACCATATGTATCGTATTCACGGCGTTTTTTTTCGTCTGAAAGTGTTTGGTACGCCTCGTTCACTTCTTTAAATTTTGCCTCATCGCCACCGCCTTTGTCTGGATGATATTTATGAGCGAGCTTATGAAATGCTTTTTTGATTTCTTCTTTGCTTGCCTTGCGCTCCACACCGAGGGTTTCGTAAAAGTCTTTTGCCATAGATTTGCATTATAGCATCTTCATGAAAATTGACAAGCACAGTTATTAGTGCTACCATATTCACAGTTATTTCACACTAGGAGGCTACATGCCCGCTCGTAAAGATCATTCGAACAAAAAAGGTAACTGGACGCTCATGCTGCGTGGTGATGTGCGCGATGCTGAGGTAGCTCGTATCAAACGCGACCACCCCGACGCGTACCGCGTACTCGATCACTTCGCAACGGTCATGAAAGAATACGAGGATCACGGCTGGGCGGTATTCAACGACTGGCTCGACGCGGTATCCCCAAAAGCGGCTCGCAACAACTGGCCGGAATCCCTTCCGCGTATTTCTGTCGACACACTGCGGCAAGCAGTCTTCCCGCCAATCAAACGCCGCTAAGTAAAGGCACAATCAAAAATCCCCTCAACGAGGGGATTTTCTTTTATTTTAACATATTGGACATTGCCTTAAATATTTTTACTTCGAAAATATTTGAGATAAGAAAAACTTTCTTGCTTCGCTCGGTGTTTTCCTAAACATCGTGCACCGTTCCTTCGGGGGGAGTCTCTGGGGGTACATCACCTGCGGGTGGTGTGGCTCCATCTTGAGGCGTTGCGGCGGCTTCGGCTGTGCTCTGCGCCTTGGCCATTGCTTCTCCAATCTTTTGCATGTGATCTGAAAGTGCCGCTGTCGCTTTTTTGGTAGCTTCTATGTCTGTGCCATCCTTAACTGCCTTGAGTAGAGTGACCTTTGCTTCAACATCGGTTTTTATTTCAGCAGGGATCTTGTCTCCATTGTCCTTAAGCGCTTTCTCGGCAGTGTAAATGAGGCTTTCTGCCAAATTCTTGACCTCAATCTCTTCTTGCTTTTTCTTGTCCTCATCGGCGTGTAGTTCAGCTTCCTTCTTCATGCGTTCAATATCGTCCTTAGTAAGCGATGAGCGAGCTTCGATGCGGATGGACTGTTCCTTGCCTGAGGTTTTATCTTTTGCCTTTACATTCAAGATACCGTTAGCGTCTACATCGAATGTTACTTCTACTTGTGGCATACCGCGAGGTGCTGGTGGAATTCCATCGAGCATGAACTTACCGAGAGATTTATTATTAGAAGCAAGAGGGCGTTCACCTTGAACGACGTGTACCTCGACTGAAGTCTGATTGTCGGCTGCAGTAGAGAATATCTGCGAACGCGATGCGGGAATTGTCGTATTCTTTTCGATTAGGTGTGTTGCAACACCTCCCATGGTCTCGATACCAAGCGAAAGTGGAATAACATCAAGCAAAAGAATATCTTTCACATCTCCTTGAAGAATACCTCCCTGAATAGCGGCTCCAATAGCCACAACTTCATCAGGATTCACGGTCATGTTGGGTTTGCGGCCGAAGTACGTCTCAACGGCTTTCTGGAGTGCGGGCATGCGCGTCTGGCCACCAACAAGAATGACCTCGTTAATTTCAGAGAGCTGGAATGGTGATGCAGCCATTGCGCGTTTTGAGATTTCGATAGATGCGTCGATGAATTCCTGAGTAAGCTCTTCGAGTTTAGCGCGTGTCATCTTTATGACAAGATGCTTTGGGCCAGTCGCGTCTGAAGTAATGAATGGTAGGTTGATCTCTGACTCCATTGCGCTAGAAAGTTCTATCTTGGCTTTCTCAGCCGCTTCATCGAGACGCTGCTTCGCAAGTGTATCGTTGCGGACATCGATGCCTGAATCCTTTTTGAATTCTTCGGCAAGCCAGTTGATGATCTTCTGGTCGATATCCTTTCCACCGAGATGAGAGTCACCATCAGTTGACTTGACCTCAATGACATCATCACCTACCTCTAGTACAGAAATATCAAATGTGCCACCTCCAAAATCGAAGACGACGATCTTTTCATTTTTCTTTTTGTTGAATCCGTATGCGAGTGCTGCGGCAGTTGGTTCATTGATGATGCGCTTCACATCAAGTCCGGCTATCTTGCCTGCATCCTTTGTTGCCTGGCGTTGCGAGTCGTTGAAGTATGCGGGCACAGTAATAACCGCTTCGGTTATTGGTTCACCGAGCTTTGCCTCAGCGTCAGCCTTAAGCTTCTGGAGTATCATGGCAGAGACCTCTTCTGGACGGTACCACTTGTCGCCCATCTCTACCTCGATGCCTCCATTCTCAGACTTACGCATCTCAAATGGGACAATACCTCTGTCCTTCTGAATCATATCTTCTTCGAAGTTATGCCCAATGAAACGTTTTATCTGATAGACCGTATTCTTTGGGTTAGTGACAGCTTGGCGCTTGGCAGACAAACCAACAACCCGCTCGCCCGTTTTAGCGACCGCAATAATAGACGGTGTCGTACGTGCCCCTTCTGCATTCTCAATGATGCGCGGTTCTCCGCCCTCAATGATAGCCATTGCTGAATTTGTTGTACCGAGATCTATTCCTAATATTTTTGACATATACGTTTTGCGAACATCGCACTCGGCGCGTTACTCGTCCTTCCTTCGGTGGGTTTGGAAGCAGTAGATTACTACAGCCTCTCAAGCAACCGCCTGAGTCCAGGACCTCGCACTGCATCCAATTACGAAGTTCTTATAATTTATTGACTAACGTACTGATAATATAAAACTTTTGGGAAGTTCCGCACAATTCTCTTCTCGCTACTTGTTACTACAATAACGCACTTTTAGTTGCATCAGCTTCATCGCCATATATCTTTACCTTCGCGGAGCGAATCAGTTTACCGCTCAATCGATAACCTCGCTGCACCACCTCAGCTATCTTATGATGGAGGGCGTGATCAGAAGTGTGTACTATTCCTATCGACTCTTGCTCTCTCGGGTCAAAATCTTTGCCGATGGGATCCTCAACACTAAGCCCATGACCTTCGAGTACTTGCGAAAGCTGAGTGTGGATATATTCAACACCGGTTCTCCACGCTGGGTCAACATTTCCCCAGGCCTCTTTGTTGGCAAATGCCATCTGGAAGCTTTCTAGGACGGGCAGTAAGTCGGAGATAAGATTTTCTCTTGCGAACTTAATAAACTCTTCCTTCCCTTCCTCTTCTCTTTTTTTGAAATTAACAAAATCAGCTTTGAGTCTCTGCCATCCATCGAGGTATTCTTGCTTCTCTTGTGTGATTTCGCGGAGCTTTTGCCTTAAAAGCTTGATATGATCTTGTGGCGCCATCTCCCCTCCTTCACCTGCGACATCATCATTATACGACTCAATCTGGATATCGTCAATATCATCGTTGTCGCGAACAATATCTACCCCTCCCCCAAGAGCGTAGTCTTTACTACTCGTGCCATCGTTATTTTGCGTTTCGTCCATATGCGTAAAGTATATCAAAAAACATCAATTTATAAAAATCAATCTATGAATAGCAATATATTCAGAGGAGTGGGATATATTGCTTTAGCGTTTCGACCATTGCGATGCCTTGCGAGCCTTCTTGAGTCCTGGGTGCTTGCGCTCCTTCTTTCGTGAATCGCGCTTAAGAAAACCAAGTTTCTTGAGCTCACCTTTCTGTGTTGCATCTTCTTCAACAAGAATACGAGAGAGTCCGTGGCGGATAGCCTCGGCCTGAGCGTGGATACCACCTCCGCTTACCTTTGCGGATACAGTATACTTTCCTGGGAATCCTTCTCGCGTAAGAGGTGAAGTGACAATAGCGCGGAGAATTGCGGTAGGAAAATATTCTTCAACAGATTTACCGTTGACGGTATAGAGTGCCTTAGCCGCTTGAGCTGCACGTACACGAGCAACGGCGGTCTTACGACGGCCTATTCCCTCAATGTATTCGAATGCGACCTTTGCGGCTTTCGGTTTAACGGTCTTTGTTTTTGCTGTTGTTGCAGTGGTCATATTTATCCTTCAATTACTAAATTTTTCATACGTTTATCGCGAAGGGTGTTGCCGGGAATCATTCCTTTTACTGCACGCTTCAACGCCTCTTCATGGCCTTTCTTGGCAATGATATCTTTCAGCTTGTGTGCGCGATCAGATCCTGGATAACCGCTGTGGCTGTGATAGGTCTTCTGCGTCAGCTTCTTTTCTGCAATCTCAAGACCACTTGCATTGACGATGCGCACTGTAACGTCTGCAACTGCGTTCTTCTTGACGGTCGTAGTGTTCTTGCCTAGAAGTATCTTCGCAGCTTCACTTGCTACGCGTCCGAGAGCCTGTCCCTTTGCATCAATTGTGTGTTCAGTGTTCATGTTCGGTGTATTATACAAATTCAATAACTGCCATAGGGCTTGCATCTCCTAAACCACTACGCATACCGAGTTTTGTAATACGTGTGTAACCGCCATTTCTTCCGACGTACTTTGGTGCAATCTCCTTCACCAACTTCTCGGTTGCAGTTCCATTGTTTCCGAGTCTTGCTTTGATGATCCTGACGTCTGCAATATTTGCCTCACGTGCCTTCGTGATCATTTTTTCAATCATTGGACGAAGTGATTTTGCTTTAGTCTCTGAAGTAGTGATCTTTCCGTGTTCAATAAGCGACACCGTAAGCGATCGCAACAGAGCCTCTCGCTCTCCAGCTTGTCTTCCGAATTTTTTGTTTTTGTTGTGATGTCTCATGGTGTGTATTGTTTTACTAGATTTCTTCTGGAAAAGCAAATTTGTTGGCTTTCAATTTTGAATGCGGGGCGAAGTCTTGGGTCTATCTTGTGTTCGAGCTGACATATGAGTGATATGTTAGCCGAACCAAGAGAGGGAAAAACGAGCCAAGCGTCAAAATTGGATGCCAACTATTGCTTGAGTGTTACGCCGAAGTTAGATAGTGCTCTTTTGATCTCCTGAACTCCCTTCTCGCCAAGGCCGTCAATCTCCAAAAGATCTTCTTCCTTCTTGCGAACAAGTCCTCCCACAGTGCGGATATTTGCACTGGTAAGTGCGTTTTGGGTGCGCGCTGAAAGGTCGAGACTGTCAATTCGGGTCTTGAGGAATTCTGTGTCCATTTCTCCCTCCTCTTCGGTTGCCTCGCCTTCTGCAACTGCTGGGGCTGGCATTTCCTCGTTAACAATCTCTTCTTCCTTAAAACCAACAATAGCCTTGAGCTGGTGGATCATGACCTCGATGGCAGACTCAAGTGCGGTGCGTGGCGCGAGTGTGCCGTCTGTCTCGATGGTTATCTTTAATCGGTTGTAGTCTGTTCGGTCGCCGACACGCATTGTCTCGACTTCGTAGTTAACGCGACGGATAGGAGTGAATGCTGCGTCGAGAGCGATCATGCCAATCTCAACCTTCTCCTTCTGAATTGCTTCTTTGGGAAGGTATCCAAGTCCCATCTCGATGCGGATATCAGAGTGAAGTGTTGCGTTCTTGTCAGTGACCTCACAGATATACTGCTCAGGGTTAAGTACTTCTACCTGGCCTCCTGAAGTGATATCAGCTGCAGTGACCTGCTTTGCACCTTTTATTGAAAGTGTAACAGTCTGAGGGTCCTCGCTTGTCATCTTAAAGCGAACCTTCTTGAGGTTAAGGATGATAGAAATAACATCCTCCTTGACACCCTCTATAGTAGAAAACTCATGAAGCACACCATCGATCTTGAGCTGTGTAATAGCAGCACCAGGAAGTGATGAAAGTATGATACGGCGCAAGGAATTGCCAAGCGTATGTCCGTAGCCAGGATAAAGACCTTCGATTTCGTATACACCCATGAACCCCTCCTCGCGGACAGGTTTTGGCTTGGATGGCAGTGCGACGTTATGGTCAAGCATGATGATTCTAATTATGGCTTAGTAACAAAGTAAACGATATTTATTATAACACACGCGATACTAACGACTATAGAACTCGATGACTGATTGGAAATTGAATCCCATTTCGTTCTTGTCGAACTTAGGAGTTCCCCTTACAGTTGCGGTGAGCTTGGTCGGATCAGAGAGTAGCCAGTTCGGGGTATTGTGCTTTGCCATCTTTTCTTTGCCTGTCTGAAAGAGTGGTGATGACTTGCTGCCCTCGCGAACAGTGATCATGTCTTCGCTTTTTACCTTATAAGATGGAATTGTGAGCTTGTGCTTTCCAACAACGAAATGTCCGTGGCCTACCATCTGGCGAGCTTGAGTGCGTGAGTGTGCGAATCCAAGGCGGTAGACAACGTTATCAAGGCGACGCTCGAGCTTCTCGAACAAGTGATCAACGGGATTGCCTCCCTTCTCTTCTGTAGCTTCCTTCACGTAGCGGGCGAACTGCTTCTCAGAAAGTCCGTAGACGTTGCGAATTTTCTGCTTCTCCTTAAGCTGAACACCGTATTCTGTGACCATGCTACGGTGTTTGCGCTCATTCTGGGGTTTTCCAGGAGGAGTGGGGCGCTTTTCGAACGTACACTTGGGAGTGAAGCACTTCTCTCCCTTAAGGAAGAGTTTCTCTCCTGCGCGACGACATACTTTACATTTAGGGTCTGACATAATATTTATAGTGATTACTTCTTTTTAGATGCGGCGAGGTTTCTTCGCGCGAGGTCCATTGTGAGGAACCGGTGTCTTGTCTTTGATAGATTGGATTTCAACGCCCTTTGCAATGAATGCGCGGATAGCTGACTCACGTCCGCTTCCGACGCCTCGCACAACGGCGTCTACAGACTTGAGACCCATCAGTTGTGCCTTCTCTGCGAGAAGCTCACCGATCTTCGCAGCTGCGAATGGTGTTCCTTTCTTGGCACCTGAGAATCCGAGCGATCCTGAGGTTGACCACATAAGCACCTTTCCTTCCGCATCAGCAAGAGAGACGATGGTGTTGTTGTAGGTCGACTGAATGTTCAGTACTCCGTGTATGATTTTCTTTTTTGGCACACGTGAAAGCGATCGGGCTTTGAGTCCTTGATCTACTGATCCACCTGCTTTTTTAACAATTCGTTTCTTACCCATTGTGCATTCTTATCGTTAGTAATGTTTATGTCTATATTTAAGAATTACTTCTTATCAAGCTTACGGCGACCAGAACCCATTGTCTTGCGGACGTTACCGCGAACGGTACGGGAGTTGGTCTTGGTGCGCTGTCCGCGAGCTGGCAAGCCTCGAGCGTGGCGTGTACCACGGTATGCTTTGATATCCTTGAGACGCTTGATGTTGCCTGCTTTCTCACGCTTGAGATCACCCTCAATCTTCATGGCTTCAATTGCCTTTCTGATCTTTGTTTCCTCATCGGTGGTGATGTCGGCTGGCTTCTTGGTAGCTCCAACTCCGGCATCCTTAAGTATCTTCTTTGCGGTTGTAAAACCAATACCATAAAAGGTAGTGAGTCCTACCCACAACTGTTTATTTTCCGGAACGGTGATACCAAGGATGCGCATATGTATTAAATAGAATTAGTTTAGAGTGAATTAACCTTGTTTCTGCTTATGGCGTGGATTTTCACAGGTAACGTAAAGATCTCCGTGACGACGGACGGTCTTACACTTTGCACATATTTTTTTGACTGAAGCTCGTACGCGCATAATAAATAAAATAAGACCCGTTCTCACTCAAGCCATATAAATTCAAGCTCAAGTCAAAACGAGACGAAATCAAGATAATAACCTATAACCTTTTAACGATTCGAAGCTTTCCACCATAAGGATTGTCATCTAGAGCCACCTTGTCGCCTATCAATACCTTAATACGATGAATTCGCATTTTTCCGGCAAGATATGCCAAGACCTCTTGACCATCTTCGGTCTGTACTCGAAACAATGTGTTTGGCAATGCTTCGGTGATGGTTCCCATGACCAGTGTTTCCTTTTTCTTTTCTTCGCTCATCTCAAAGTAGTAGTAGCATCCTAGCAGACGCATATTATTAAGTCAAATAATGACTGGGCATAACTTCTATATTCACTTCTGCCCCATCTAGCTAATGATCTGGGGGTTAAAATTTGAATAAAAAGCTTTTGTTTAGCCATTGTTTATGGAAGTTCACTGCCCTCCCTTGCTTTTCTATATCGGAATCTTTATGCAAATTCAATACTGTGACCCGAAAGAGCACTCAACGTTATTGAAAACTAGCATAAATACGAGGATTCCCTTACTCGGCGATAATTGTAACCACGCTTACGGTAATCTTCTTTTCATTGTCAGGAAAAGTACTTTTCCAGAAAGGTCTTAGGCTCGCTTTTGCACGCAAAATTGTCGTGTATTTGGCCATAGCCCTATTGAATTCTGATTTTGGTATACCAAGAAGATCTTTCTTGATGGCTTCCTCGTCGACTACCCAGCTCAATTCTGGCGCCCCCTTTAATGTGAAATTCAAAGTCGTGTTCTTCCACAATGCATCACCACTTATCTCTGGCATCGCGAGAGTAAGCGCATCGACGTTCTTTATTTGGATATTTTCTCCGGAATATGTGGGCACAAGAGTCTTTGCGAGTGTTTTTATAAGGGCGTCTCTGTCGAATACGATCATGTAGAGAGAGCCGTTCTCTGTTACCACCGCCTTATCGTTACTCGAAGCTTTGTCAGCAGAAAGTGCAGGATCTCCCAGGTCAACAACTATTCCCTGATCATACGCGATCTGTGATGGAGCTAAGTCCCCTCTTGCTTTAGTGCGTAGTTTTGTCTCAAGTGAAACCCTGAGATCATCGCTTGCCTGTTTTAGGTCTTGGTCAGAAACGCTCTTAGTCGTGCCGGATGCACCGCCAGTGACCGCTCCAACTGAGCGTCCGTAGACCTTCTTTGCCTGAGGTGTTTCCTTGAGTCCTGGGACACTGAAGTCTGTCGGGTCGTTGTTGAAGTCGGGCCCTGCTTCGTCTGCGTAAATAATAACCTTAATTGTCCCCGGGGTAAGCTTGCCGCCTTTGGGGGTTGTGGCTTTGGGCACAGTTATTGAATCATTAATGCGGTATATCTTTCCGGCGATGCTTTGGAAGCGTGTATTCCTGATCAATCGTTGCGCGACGGATTGTTCATTGTAGACAATGATACTGCCTGATGCCTTGGCGGTGACTGTCTTTACGCCCGTGGCACTGACCTCGCGTGAGTCATCAAGGGTAACCTTCATTACGGAGTATCCCAAGCTGGCATCAGTTGAGTTCTTCACTGCCTCAAAAGTTTGCGTATCAGGAATAGGAATGATGTCGTGCTTAGCAATGACTGAGACTGTAGCCCCGCCAAAAAAGTTAAGTATAACGAAGACACCTGCGAGTATGATTGCGGGGATCGCGACCCATGGCAGCCAGCTACCAAATCTTGAAGATTGTTGCTCTTCAGGAAAATGTGGTGGTACGTTGCTTGAATCTGATGGCCTCACATTGCTGCTGTTGTTGTACGGCCACTCTCCTGCCATTTCGTGGGCATCACTCTTCACTTGATTGCCTTTGTATAATTGCTCAAGAAGTATTCCGCGTGGATCTACAGTGGCATCTGTTGTGTCGGCCGAGTGCTCATTTCCTGAAGACGGTTCGTGGTTACTGTCGTCACGTTTGGCGCCTGACTCATGAACATACTCGATATGTTCTTCGTTGTGGTCATGATCGTCATGAGTAACATCCTTATGGTGAGTCTCGGTATGATGGGTTTTGGTGGTTATATCTTTATGATGCACGGTCTTAGACGAATGGGGAGACACCATTTCTGGAGACTTTGAATGTCCGCCCTCGTGATGAGGATGTTCAATAGAGGAGCGTTTATGCGCAGAATCATGAGACTTTTTCTTGTCGGGTGGAATAATGTCTTGGATGATGTATTTTGTCATTTTTATGTTTACTGCTTAAGTGCGAATAATTTTATAATAATTTATAGAGTACTCTCGATTTATTTCTTTAAATTGCTGAATTTATTGGCAAATATGGTTTCGATAGCAAGGAATGGGTCTTGAAAATCTGGTTCTAGTACCTGAATGAATTTATTGAGGAAGGTAGTTCCGAGCGAGCGCACAACAAACGTACTTTCTTCCTGCGAGAACTTAGTGAAGTTCGTCTGCTTAATGGCCGCTTCGAACCATTTCGTTGCATCGTCGTCTACGGTATAAAATATCGTGCGAGGGATTGGAAATTCTGAAGCGAACTGTAGCAGTGTGTCTTCAAAGAAGACGAGCCATTCTTTGCTCGCACTCTCGAGCAACTTCTCAATGCGTTGTGCGTGCTCGCGAGTGCATTTGTTCTCGAGATAGAGCATCAATTCGGATGCAGCTGCGGCGGGGGTTGTCTTCGTACCCGATATCAACGCGCGAATAAGCATGTTCTTACCTGCAGGAAATGAAATGGACTCAAGAAGTACGTTATCTTTAGCGAGTGAGATATCAGTGACCTCACCGGAAATATCCATAAACAGGAACGTCTGCTCATCAGTAAAGATGTCGCGTATCGTGTCAAATGCAGTGTACGAGAAAGAGGAAAAGTGCACATCGGGCAAATGCCAGAATTTTTTGATCGATTCATTAATCGACTTGTAAATGTTGGCAGGAATCATGCTAATGTAGAGCGCGATCTCGAGCTCGCTCGTCTTTTTGTCAAATGGATCTCTTACCTCGTAGCCATTTAACTTCATTTGGATATTCTTCGACTCCATTATCTCAGGCATAGTGTCGCCAACCCTTGAACGTGCGAAGAGTTTAGAGTCACGAAAGAGCTCAATCTCTTTCTGGATGAGCTTGTGCAGCCCCCTTTCGGTAACATTAAATGGCTGAGGCTGATTGTAGTGCACGAGGCGCGTCTGAGAGGCGTACCACGGAGACGCAAGTACACAGAAAGCCCGATCAACGGTGACCCCGCCGCCCGCCTTTTGCATGGTGACAAACATCTCTTCGAGGGTCTTGATCATCGACTGCAAGAAACGCTCAAAATTAAGTTTTTCTTGAAATGGTATATCGCGTCGGGTTGCGAAGATAATCTCAGGCGGCTTACCACTCTCGATACTCGCAAATGCTCCCCCTATTGAAGCGGAGCCGATATCAAAAACAATAATAAAATGCTGCCCGCTTTTATTTTTGCGTCCAAACAGAGACATGTGTTTATTGTACCACGTCCTTCTTGCGAACACTGGTAAAGGTGTGGAGAATTATTAAGTGGATGCTCTTCGAGTACCGCCTTTGTTGGCGCACCCCCCAAAGAACCACTTCAACGCCCTGAAAACAGTGCGAATGAGTGCAGTGCGACACCCCAGACGATGGCATTGCTTACTTCGTCTAGCGAGGAAGAAGACCAAATCTCTTCATTTGGTCTTCGATCGTGCGACCTAAATTTCACGACAGTAGGGAGGTTAAATTGGGAGTGGCTTGGAATTCTTATTTCATAGCCCGACTACGAAGCGAAGGTTGAATGCCGCCGCTCGCGGCGCGAAAGAGCGAATCTTCGAGCGCATTTAATGCCACGTGGGCTATGCCACGGGGGTCCTTTGCCTAATACGTTTGATTTTGAGTTATTATTCTAAAACTGCTTTTATGCGGCGTACTCCTTGTGCAACTGCTTCTTCCTTAAGAATGCGGAATTTTGAGAGTTCAGAGGTGTTGCCTACGTGTGGGCCACCGCAGAACTCTATTGAGTAGCGTTTGTCGTATTGTGGGTTTTCAACAGTCGCATCTTTGGGGCCGACCGAGTAAACAGACACGCGTTCTGGATACTTAGCGCCAAATTCATGCTCAGCACCGAGCTTTTCTGCGTCCTCAAGGCTCATTTCGGTGCGAAGAACTGGGAGTGCTTCGCCTATCTTCTCATTGACTATCCGTTCAACCTCTTTCTTTTGTTCGTCGGTCATCTTTTGTGGGTAGGCAAAATCGATACGCAGGCGCTCTTGTGTGATATTACTCCCACGCTGATGCACCGCTTCGCCAAGCACCATCTGCAGTGCGCGCAGCAATAAGTGATGTGCTGTGTGCAGTCGGACTGTGGCTTCGGAATGATCTGCAAGTCCGCCTTTGAATTTTTGTTCTGAGCCAGAGCGAGAAAGATCTTGATGCTTCTTTTGCTCTTCTTTATATGCAGCTTCATCTACTGCGATCTTTCGTTCTTGGGCGAGCTCTTTGGTTATCTCAAATGGGAATCCATATGTCTGATAAAGCATGGATGCGTCAGCACCTGAGATGGTTTTAGCTTCTGCGAACTTCTCGAACTGCTTCATGCCGTTCTCAAGAGTCTTGCGGAATTTGTCTTCTTCGCCTGCGATCTCAAACTTTATTTGTGTGATGTTGGCTTCAATGTTCTCGTAAACACCTTTGTACTTGGCGGCTACCTCGTTGATGAGAATATTGAATCCACCCTTAAGTCCGAGTACATCGGCATAGCGCACGGCACGGCGAAGGAGTCTACGAAGTATGTATCCTTGATCGGTATTTGAAGGCACGACACCGTCAGCGATCATGAAAACCGAAGTGCGGATGTGGTCTGCAACGATACGTGCAGCGCGTTCTTCGTACGACGAAGCGTTGTCAGTGATGATACGCATCATGCCTGAGAACATATCAGTAGCGAAGATATTGTCTTTTCCTTGTGAGACCATCGTCACACGCTCAAGACCAGAGCCCGTGTCGACATTTTTCTTTGCAAGTTTGCCGGTCACAACACCCCCTTCTTTGAGATATTCCATGAACACATCATTCCAAATTTCAACCACATCCTGACGATCATCGGCTGCCATATATTCCGCGCGCGTCATGCCGTGATCGAGTTTCCCAGTGACATCATAGAACATTTCTGTGTCGGGGCCACATGGACCATTTTCGCCCGCACTCCACCAGTTCTTCTTTGCCAGATCACCATCCATCCAATACATGTGTTCTCCGCCTACTTTGGCTTCCTCGAAAATGGTTTTCCATATTGCGTACGCTTCTTCGTCCTTGGGTGCGTCAACATTACCGCCAAATACTGTGACGTAGAGGCGGGATGGGTCAAGGCCGAGACCCTCATCTTTTGAAGTGAGGAATTCATAGCTCCACTTGATGGCGTCTTCTTTAAAATAATCCCCGAGCGACCAATTACCGAGCATCTCAAAGAAGGTGTCGTGCGTATTGTCTCCCACTTCTTCGATATCTTGTGTCCGTACACACTTCTGTGAGTCTGCAAGACGTGTGCCTGCGGGGTGTGCGGTACCGAGTAGATATGGGACCAGTGGCTGCATTCCTGCAGTATTAAAAAGCACCGAAGGATCGTTCTGCGGTACAAGTGATGCGCTAGGAATGATGGAATGTCCGCGTTTTCTAAAAAATTCAAGAAATCGTGTACGTATCTCGCCAGATGTAAGCATAGAGAAGATTATAGCTATTTCTTGCGATTTCACAAAGGTTTCGCATCTGAGTCATTGCATAAGTTTTTTGCCTAAACTTCTAAAAAACTCGCCTTCGATTTTGCCAGCCAAAATAGTTGCTCCGCACCACCCTTGAGTACTTCCAATTTTCTATTCCCTGCGGTCATGAAAATTTAGGTCGCTTGGAAGGTTTGCCGTCCAAAAGGACGGACCATGCCAAACCTTCCTCCGTGAGGTTTTTTAGAAGTGAGGCGGATGGTTGAAAAGTCTTCCTGTTTTCCTAAGTGTGGTTTTTGTTGACTAGTCGCGGATGACTTCGACTGCGTCGCCGTCGAGGCAAAGAATGGTCGAAGCCTTGTTGTCGAGCTCACCGCCATCGATATAGAACTCGACATCGGTGCCGAAATATTTCTGCGCTTGTTCGACGGTGGTTGCAGGCGGCATACCTTCGGCGTTGGCTGATGGTGCAACAAGCGGGCCGACTTCGCTTATGAGTGCACAAAGTTCTGGGTTGTTTGGCAGACGGAAAGCTATCGTATCTGTACCGCGAGATAGGTATTCAAATTGATCGTCAAGTGTCGGCAAGATTATCGTATACGGCCCAGGCCAATATGCTCCGAGCTGTGTGAGTAGGCCCTCTGAAAGTTCGATACCAAATTGCTCAAGCTGACCAAGTTCCGAAATAAGAACGATAAGCGGCTTCTTGGAATCGCGATGCTTGAGATCATATATGCGGTCGACTGTCTCTGGGATGAGAGCGGAGCCCACAAGTCCGTACAGCGTATCAGTAGGAATAACCCCGACTCCACCATTAATGAGAATCTCGGCAACTGAGTGTGCCTCAGCTTCAGACTCAAGCTGGCCTTCTTCGCGTAGCCGCTTTGCCTCCTCATCGGCCTCATCAATATCATCAAATTCATCTCTATCGTGTCTCATATAAAATAGTAATTATTAATTTTATTAAACTTCTGGCTTTGAGTTCAATACGAAGTCCTGGACCGAGGTAGTGTTTGAGAAGCTGTATGAGCGACCTAAATTTTAAGACCAAGGGGATATAAAATTGGAAGTGCCATGGCCGATACTGCTTCCAAACCTACCCAGGGAAGGACAAGTAGTGGAAGAAAGACGAATGTTTAATTTGGTGTGATGGTTGAGCCGATGTGGGGATCCAGACAATGCTCGATAGCATCAATACCGACTATTTTTATCGTGAGTCCATGCTCTTTGGCAAGCGCTATTGCTGACTGGTCCGCTGCCTTAAGATTCTTCTCGAGCACGTGTGATGCGCTCACGGTACGCAATATCTCTGCTTTGCTATCTTTCTTAGGGTCTCTATCATAGAGACCATCGACACCGTTCTTCGCCATCACCAACAGATCCGCTTTCATCTCAAGCGCACGCTGTACCGAAGTGGAGTCAGTCGTGAAGTACGGCGCTCCGAGCCCTGCGGCAAATATCACAACTCTTCCGCGCTCAAGGTGGCGCAATACGCGTCTTGGCATGTAATCCTCGCATATCTGATGCATTGCGATAGCCGATGACACGCGGGTCTCTATCCCCTTGCTCTCGAAATAATCCCTAAGAACGAGTGCGTTTTGAATAGTTGCGAGCATGCCGATATAGTCGGCAGTACCACGCTCTATAGACAACTTCTCGGTGAGCTCCTTTCCGCGGAAGAGATTGCCTCCTCCAACTACTAGAGCAATGTGATGTCCCTGCTCAAGCATAACGCGAATCTGTGAGCAGATAGCCTCAAGCGTTGGCTCGTGATACTGCCTATCCTCCGACGCCTTTCCGCCACTCAAGCTTTCACCTGACAGTTTTATCAAAAGTTTCATGTATTAACTAATAACACATAATCTGACACTTATAAAGTAACAATTTACATGTCATCATCCAGTCTCTAGTTTTATTTAGTTTCCTTTGTTCAGCTGAGTGCGGGTCATTGGACTTATGACTTATCATAAATACACTTAACCACGAATTTTGAAACTAAAGGTTGCCTCCCCAATTCCTATGTAGCTCGATTTGCGTGGGAACGATTATTTTTTAAGTTTTTTTGTTTTCTCTGCTTTCTTGATTCGTGTCTTCGCCATTCCAATATTTTCTGCGCTCGGAAGCTTTTCTGGCATTGTGCCACCAAGGCTTGCGATAGTATTGCGTACCTTTTGGCCTACTTCAAAATGCGCAAGATTTGCATTCATTTGCCCCTGAATTCCCTCTCTTCTAATTTTTGCATCAGTTTGAGTTGCGCGAAAGAGATTTGCGGCAAGTTCTTCGCTTCCCATGTGATCAAGAATTTTTTCTGCCTTCTTTAGTTTTTTTCGGCTATGAATATCTTGCATGGTAAGCCCGCCATACAAACCTTTGTATCCTGCATTTTGAAAAATGGCATAACTCTCCACTCCTGCCATTGTGGCGGTTTGCATCAAGCTCGTGTTGTGTTTCTTCATTTCTTCGCGCAAAAAGACCCGCTTGTTATCTTCAACAAGATTATCTGCAGTTTCTTGTCTTCGAGTTTGGATCGCAAAATATGTCTGACCTTTTGCAACGACAACTTTTGTCGGATCCGAGTTTTGTACTATCAGATAACAGGCATAACGAGAGAGGAACTTTGTGTCAATTGGTTTTTCTGCGCCAGAGCCGATCTTGACCATGTCGGTGGCTTCAACGAAATGGTTGTGGATAACTTCACCACTGTTTTCACAAGCAGACTGAGCCTTGCTCAAAACGGTAATGAAATTACGGTAATCTGCGTATTCGAGAACCTTGGCAAGATCGCGAGATGACCAGTATTCCTGACCGTTATCATCTAATCGTTTTATCGTTTCGAATTGGTTTTCTTTCATGTTTTGAGTATACCAATTGCTGTCCTCAATTCAACGGCTCAATTTCCTCGAGTTAAGCCGTTAAACATCAATTTATAGACTTTATCTGCGACAGTCCGGTCAGTTTGGGATGCAATACGAAGTGCTTTCCATGGGTGAGACCTCTGTAACATGGAAATGGCTAGGTCCATCAAAAATACATAGGGGTACCCCTATGGGATGGGGGGTCTGGAATGGAAGGGACGATCTATCCAAGAGGTACCCTTGGATTGGGGGGTGGTTGTTAAATGGGAAAATTGGGACTGCAGAATCCCCTGAAGAATTGGGACACGGAATTAGGCAGCTGCCGTTAAAGCGTTCATCGCGGCAACAAGCAGTGTGGTTAGAGAAAGTGTAGAAAAACAGATCGAAGGCAGCAAACTTGAGGTTACACCGATTCACAGTATTGGAACACGAAAACTAGCTTGGATTTTCAAGCTTTCTTTGGAGTCTACCGATGATAAATCCATTTTGGGGTCGCGTCGTAGAGGACGTTAGAACTGTGTTTGAACGATTGAACGACGCAACAATCTACATTCCGACGATCTACCCCACCACATTGGGTATCAAGATTTGAGTTCTTAATACCAGCCCTTAGACTCGCTTAGAAGCCTTGCCGACCAATCTGGCAAAAGACTTTGCGGTTGGTTCTCCTATGTAAACGACCGTTTACGTTTATAACGTCATTGTTTAAGTAAAAGTGCTATTTTTATCCACCAAAGAATGCAGGAAGATATAGAAGCACAATAGAAAAAATAATAAATAATAACATTACAATGCCAGCATATTTAGCAATTTTGTAGTATTTTTGCTTTACATAACTGTTGGTTAAGGGTTTACCGAACTTAATATACACAATTGACCTTTTGATCATGTAAATTAATAGCCACCATGTTCCGACTGTAATTGTCACATCGATTATGCCGACTGCTCTCGACATACGAGAAGCCGAAACAAAAAATGATGATATCAAAATAAAGATTGCTAATATTTTCAAAAGGCGATACCACCCCAATGCATCAAGTACTTTCTGCTGTGCATCTAACGTCATATGTTTAAAGGAGAATCTTCTTTGTTAAGTAATAATTTCTAGCGGGGAGGTACAAAAAACCCACAACCAGGAGGTCTTGCAATCCTACGGAAGTTTTCCTCCTCAACGTAAGCCACGCCCTGAATGATAAGTTCTTTATGGCTTACGATTTGCGACCATGCTGTCATTTTCACTTGTATAAGTAATCCTGGCAGTTTAGGTCTATATTAAGCTGTTTAATCAGCTTATATTACACAGAGTAGTCTGTAAATGTGGCATGAGCTTACTATGGATAATGGTGTCAGGTATGCTCTGTGGGGAAATGGGGAGGCCGTCCGTTATTTTAGTAAAATATGCGTTATCGTATTCAGATGCATATACCGTTCCGCTTGCGATGAATGACAAAAGAAGAGTAGCAAATAATCCTGTAACCTTCCCTATAAAAAATTTATTTAATTGATCGATAATATTATCTTTTTGAAAATGGGGTCAGCCATGCTCTGTAGAAAACATGCAGTACTGTCCCAATCGAATCGGTCGTCCGACCACCAAGCCCCCGACCGGGAAATACCGCAAGATCATGGCGTCTCGATTCAACACGACCCTCTACGGCAAGCGCTGGATGATCGAGACGCTCAATTCCATGCTCAAGAAACGACTCGGCTCGTTCCTGCGTGCCCGCACCTACTGGTCACAGATGCGTGAGATTATGCTACGACTGTTCAGCTTTAATGTGCTTGTGCTTGTATCGTGATGTTTTCTACAGAGCAGGTCAGCCACCATTAATTTAAAAAGGGGGGGAACAAAAACGGTGCCTGACCGCATTTCTGGGCGATAATGTCACTCAACGTTCGTCCTTTTGCGTCTACGCCGGAACCTGAAAGATAATTTACTATTGGCACCATGAACTAATTATATCCTTCCTGCTTCCCTGCTCCTATATAGGCAGAAAAAACAGGAAGATCTGGGCAATAACCACCATTTAGTGACGTAAAATATAGGTGGCTATTTCTTAAAATAGAGAGCAAACCTGAAGAGGCTGCGGCACTTGACGCGACGGCGCGACGGCGGTATCATAGCCTTATCAATACGAAGAGGGACCCGAACGGTTAACTACCTAAGGGGCCCTTTTCTTTTTGTGCTTGATCTTTCGCTTTATATCGGGATTTTCCAGATAGTCATAGTAGTGGCTCCCTATTTCCTTGTAGAGTGATGAGGCAAATCTCTTATTCGGGAAGAGCACCTTGGCAAGCCGACCCTCCTCAACAAGAAAATCGACAAGCATTTTATAGTCACCATCACCTGAAACTAGCACGATCTTACTGAACTCTTCTTTCTTGTAGAGTCGCTTCATGATGGAAAAAATGATATCCGAGTCAACATTTCCCTTTTTCTTGCCAAGCATTGCCGTATTGTGTTGACGGAATACCAATATGAATCCTGCAGATTGGATCGATTCGTATAACAGTTCGATCTTGTCCCCCTCCTGCACAAATCCTAAATAATAGTAGGCTTTTGAAACATGATATTTCTTTTCGAGGTATACACGAAAACGAACTAAGTCGATATCCCAACTAGGCTCACTCTTGGAAGTGCCCATGTAGAGGTTTTGTCCGTCAATATAAGCAATGTTCATTGTTTTAGGATGCATGCCATCATTTTATAGAAAAATCTAAAAAACAAAACCCCGACGGACCTTTCGGCTGGCCGGGGCGTGTATGGGGTAAGAATACGCTACGTGAGTGAAAAGTCAATGAAACCTGTGGATTATCCCAAATTGACTACCCATTAGGTTTAAAGTGCTGTGGTCGCCATTTTTTAGGTGTTGGAAGAGGTATCACAAGCCGAAACGGAATCACATTATCATCAGCATGTCGAGCACTGATCTCTCCATACCTACAGAGAGTGACATATGAGGGGGAGTATGCATCATTGTCCACTTAATTCAACTTATTATCTCGATATTTGCGCACACAAAAATATAAAAGATATTGACTTTGGTGTTGCGCGAGGAGTCGACTTCTTCGCACTCTCGTTCATGCATCACGAGAACGACGTCCTCAAGCTGAGAAAAATTCACATACAGCATTACCGTTAACATTGCCGCTGGTAATATTTAACAGCTTGGC
>JAYVMS010000022.1:0-4402 GCA_043758815.1 bacterium | reverse complement strand
CCAAACTTCTCAGGATCAAGACTGACTCTTCCCACCAAGAGACCATCGGCTCCGCCTTGCAGCAAAAATCCTTCTGCGTTCCTATCGTCGACAGAACCTCCGTAGAGAATCGGCACTTTGAATCCGGCTATTTTCCCAAACTGTTCGACAAGGTGGCGCTTGATGAGAATGCTCATTTCATGAAAATCATTTGGAGTGGCAGAGCGCACTGCCTTTGACCCTATCGCCCATATTGGCTCATAAGCCACAATAAGGCGCTTGGATTCGTTCTTTGGGAATCCTTCAAGTGACTGGCGCAACTGTTCTCGTACTTCATTAAAATATGCACCTGCGTCATCGCGGGTGTGTTCGCCGACACAAAGTATGACTGTAAGCTTATTGCGTATCGCTTGAGCTCCCTTAAGCGCCACCATGTTGTCGGTCTCGCCCATTGCCCGTCGTTCGGAGTGACCCAAGATAACGTGTGTTGCGCCAATGGACGCAAGTGCAGCGGGAGACGTTTCGCCGGTGCGTGCACCCTCATCTTCCCAAAATGCATTCTGGGCACCGACGGCGATGTTTTTTGCGCTCGAAATTCCTTGAATGAGTGGGTAAACAAAAAGTGATGGCGGGCAGACGATAACCTTCGTACGCTTCATTTTTGCCGCAACCTTTTTGTGTAATATAAATATCTGCTTTGCTTCTGCAAAGTTCTTGGGGTACATTTTCCAATTCCCAACAATTAGTTTCATTTGGTCATTATAGTCTATAACTGACAATAACGAAAAAACTGCAACCTGCGGTGCTCAGCTGTTACCACCCCAGAGCAATATCAGTATTCATTCCAACGATTGGCGTTCCATGCTCCGGTTACACCGATGGTGGAGGGTCGAAATGACATATTTGCAACACTACTGTCGTATTTTATCTCTGTGTTATTTGTTAGAGAAAGCATGTATCCGACCACTGCTGTGACAACCGCATTATTTGAAATATCAATGAGAGAATCTGTGGTATAGAAAAGCGCGCCAGACACATTATTTGATATGCTTATTGCGCTACTATTTGCGATACATTGCCCCCCCGAGCCTGAGCCCGTACATCCCTTAAGCGTAGAAAGCATCATCAAGTAGCTACCACTTGTTCCTGACCCTAAAACGATCGCATTATTTGCAACATTGATATATCCATCGGCGATAACTACGCAGCTGTTGCCAAGAAACGCGAAGGCGCACTGTACGGTCTTACCATTTGTAAAAGATATATTACCAGTTACATAAAGTGTGCCGGTCACATTTATGGTTCCATCCACAGAAAGATTGCCGTTGATCTGCTTCGGTCCTATTGTGAGTGGAAAAGTATTGCAGGCAGCATTCCCAGCAGAACCGCAGTTGCCATTGATCACACCGCCACCTGCTGCATCTGATTTCCATTGTGTGATGGTGCTGCTTGAGATGGGGAGCGGTACATAGGGAGGTGTGGCTGAACCCGGATAAGACGCTCCTCCTACGGTTGTAGCGGAGATAGTCTGATAGTAGGCATCGGTCGTTATGCTTGAATTGGTGATCGTATCTGCTTTAGCCGTACCTGATACGCTAACGCTATCTATTTTACTTACTCCACCGCCAAATGTGGTCTTGAAAGTTAGGTCACCCGTGACCGCGCTCCATGCTCCTGCGGTTGTATAATCGTCTTTATAAAGTGGTGTACCGGTCGCGTACGTGTCTGAATTACTTCGACACCAAAACCAATATTTAGATGCACTTTGCGTAGAATCAAGAACGATCCAATAGGTTGTCCCCGGATTAAGCGTGGGTGGTGATGTGAAGTTGATGTCAACCCAGCCATATGTCGTGCTTACGCTTGAGTAAGAGAGTACCTGAGTTGCAAGTGCCGTGGTGGTCGGATGTCCACCAAAATCGGAAGTAATGAGAACATTTGCACCGGTAGCATTTCCATTACGCTTTAAGTAAAGTGATACTTTTGAAAGTTGGGCGCTTGAAGTACCAGACATTTGAAAACTTTGCGCATAGTCGATATTGGGGCTCAGTTTACCAACAGTCTCATCGGTCACACATGATGTTGAGCTTGCAATTTGATCTGCCACCAACCCCGAGGATGAAATAGCATTACCGGTGATAGTTACCCCAGGCGCGCCGACTATCTGCCCATCTGCATAAATATCACCCTTCGCCAGGGCACTGCCGTCAATTTTAGCATTATTACTCATTGTAACTCCGCCTTCGCCTATCTGAGCACCGTAAGGGAGGGAGACATTCTTATTCTTCGAGATCGAAAGATAGACCTTGCGTATCTCGTTATTTGCATTACCAGTCGAATAGATGTCGACTTGCGATGTAGATGTGTTAACGATGTTCACTACTGCGGAAGCGCCATTTAAGGTAATGGTCTCTGATGCGGGAACGAGCCTTGAGTTTATCGTACGATAAAAGATATCCTCAACACCGGCTTCAGCTGCAACGTAGGCGAACTTCGAAGTCGCGAGCGTGCGATACGTACGCAGCTCGGTCACCGCACCGATGGTCGCCGACTGAATGATGGAGAGCGAAATGACAATAAAGAAAAAGATGACGATGATGAGTGCTGCGCCCTTTTCCTTATTTTTAATATTCATATCATTCATACATCAATAGGTTCCACGCAGTTCAATGGTGTCATAAAAATTATCGATATCGCTTACCACTCCGCGCGATGACGAAAGATGAAGGTCGACCCTAATCCCAATCGTCGAACCGGTGTTGATATAGTAAAAGACAAGTGCATTGATGGTCGTCTTCGAGGACATGAGGGAACCTTTGTCGACACCGTTCTCTTTCACGTGAAGCGATGAGCCGGTGACATAATACTCAACCGTCATAAGCGTCCCCGAAGCGTTTACCGTCGAAAGCGTAAGCCTTCCAGGACTAGAGTTAAATGTGCTATTCACCAGGTCCACTGCGGTGGCACTCTTTATGTCACGTGTGAGTCTCTCCATAACTTTCACTGATGAGTCATTTATATCACGCGAGATACGCAGATCATTGAATGCTTTGATAGTTTGAAAAAGTGCGCTCATCGACATGACCGAGAGCATCGTAAACAGTCCGACATACAGTAGCACCTCGATGAGCGAAAAACCTTTTTTTTGGCCTTTGTGTTTCAAAAAAACCATACTAATTGTTGAATAAGTTCGTGACATAAGTCTCTGCGGTATCAGTCGCAACGCTTTTTGTTCCCTTGTGTGACCATGCAACATACACCGTAAGCTTCTTTGTACCTGGATCATACGTTCCTGCATTGGCAATATTGTCTGAAGCATCACGTTTGACGTCGGTCAGCTGAAACGAGCGCACGAAGGTATTCTCGACAAGTTGAGAGGATGTCGTGGCTGTCCACTGCGTGCCGCTCCAATAAAGAAAATACGAAGTTGTTGTCGAGAGTGCGGCGATCTTCGTCGTCCAGCTTTGATCACGGAGCATCTTGACCGACTCAAGCCCTTCTTCAAGCAAAAAACCCGATTGAATATGGCGAGTTGTGTCGTTGCTGACGTCGAGTACCTTTTTATAATATGCAGTGATTGATACTAGCGAAACTGTGAGCATGCTGATACCTAGCACTATCTCAATGAGACTAAATCCTTCATACAAAAATATTTTTTTTTGAGTGTTTTTGTTCATGACTGTGCTTATTGTACATCAAATCAGTACGACTACAGAGAAGTTGCGCCCGTTTGATTGATGGTGACTGTCGACTTCACTGTGGGCCTAGCTATGACACGCACATCGAAGGAGCCGAAGTTGTCGGTTGCACCAGTAAGACGTTTATAAAAGATTGTAGTACCTCCGCCACTTAAACTCACATTTGCTATCTCTATAGCAACGGGAAGCACATAGTGAGTATTCCCCGAGGCATTATCTCCAGGATACGGCGAACCCTTAAAATAAATGACCTCACCTGGCTTGAGGTTAATACCGTAAATATCGTCGTTCTTTGAAGATATCGTATCGAGGTGAGCTGCTGAGAATGCCGCGAGTACAACCTCCACGGAGGAATCAAGCGTCTGCCGTGCGCGGAATTCACCGAACGAGGCAAGAATGACGGAGCTAATGAGCGCCATGACCGAAAGCGCAATCAAAAGCTCGATAAGCGTCACTCCTCTTTTGTAATTTTTTTTCACTATAAAGTTTTTCATAGACTCAACTGATGCGTATTTTTAGATGAGATCTGAGGCGACAAGGTTACGATACCCCAGAGGCGTAGTCTGCTACGGTGACGGGGTTCGTGACCGTAGTCAACGAAAGATGTCGCTAAAAATACGCATCAGATATTCTGCATCAACGAATACATCGGCGTGATCATCGCCACCGCAAAGATGCCTACGAACACCGCAATGATGGCCATGAGGAGTGGCTCGATGAGCTTG
>JAYVMS010000021.1:0-7336 GCA_043758815.1 bacterium | reverse complement strand
GTTGCAGTATCGCCAGCTTCATACATAACGATATCCGCAGCATGCAGGCGCTTGGCAGAAACGCGATAATGCGTTTCCTCGGTGACTATCTTTACTCCGAGCTCTTCGAGACCATAGCGGTGCGCTGCTATAGTGCGCTGACCCATCTTGCACCCCCCCGCATGCGGAAGATCGAAGTTTTTTACAAAATGAATGAGTGGGCCGATAAGCATGATGCTCGAGCGGATTCGTGCGGCAGCGGTGGTATCGAGGCGTGCAAGCGCAAAATGTTTGGGGGGGACTATCTCGACAGTATTCTTGCCCGTCCATTTTACTGATACATCAATAGATTGAAGTACCTCGATAAGGCGATTGACCTCTTCGATGCGAGAGATGCCATGGAGAATTGTCTTACCGCGATTTAAGAGTGCTGCACAGAGTAGAACTACGGAACCATTCTTTGAGTAGTTGGTAGCAATACTTCCCGAAAGCTGACGCCCCCCTTCGATACGAAAGTCGGTCGACTCTGGAATAACGACGATGCGGCGCTCGAGTGCTTCACTCACCTTGGCGAGTTCCTTGGTGGTGAAGTTCTGCTTACCTGCTTCCATGCGTGCTACTGCTGACTGAGATGTGGCGAGCGCCCTTGCGAGTGCGCCTTGGGTCATCCCCCTCCCCTCGCGGAGGTCTTTGATGAATGCACCGATCTTCGCTTGCTCGTTCATAAAGACAGTATATCACATGTGATATATCGGAAATTGAGTTTTCCACAACCTCTCAGAAAAGCGTAGCGAGCAAAAAAATGAATAATTACAGCTTTAAATCTAGGCAGTGTCCCGTGTTATACTTGAGCCATGTATTTGGTATCTGTTGCCCCTATTAAGCGCGGGATTCCTATTGATGAACTTTCGTATTTCACCAAAGAGCATGTGCCTCCTGGGGCGCTTGTCAGTGTTCCCCTGCGCGGACGTATGGTCCCCGGACTTGTCATGCGCTCAATACCTGCAGCAGAAGCAAAGTCTGAAATAAAGCGCGCAGAATTCTCCCTAAAGAAACTCGATCAAGTATTTGCAACTTCATTCTTCCGCAAAGAATTCATCCAAGCTTCTGAGTCGACCGCAATGTACTTTGCAGCTTCGACGGGCGCTGTCATTCAAGCAGTATTTCCAAACACCCTTCTTTCTGCCAAGGGCATGCCAGAAGTGAGTTTGGAGAATATCGATGATAGCACTGCCAATGAGCCAAAGCGCGTAACCGAAGTTAAAGGCAATGGACAGCGCTTTATATTCCAAGCAGAAGAAGCAGAGCGCTTTTCAACATACAGAAGTCATATCCGCGAAGTGTTTGCGCGGGGTGGCTCATGCTATTTTGTTATGCCATCACTGCAAGACATTGAACACGCGTACGCAAGCCTCGAAAAAGGCATTCAGAGCTATACATTTGTCCTGCATTCGGGACTCACAAAAAAGGAAATCGAAAAACGCTGGAAAGCTATTGCCGAAACAAAGCATCCCGTGCTTATCATCGGCACCCCGCTTTTTCTTGCATTACCTCGCAACGACATCGTGAGTATCATCCTCGATCATGAATCCTCAGGTGCGTACAATCTCCAAGCGCGACCCTTCATCGACATGCGCTTCTTCACCGAGCAGTTCGCCAAACACATCGGCGCGGATTATATCGTGGGAGATTTATTCTTGCGCGTTGAAACTCTCTACCGAAAAGAGGCAGGGGAATTCGAGCCGCTCTTGCGCCCCAAGTCGCGACTTCCCTCTCAAGGAGTGCAGACAATAGTCGACATGCGCACTTCAGGTGAGCAGCCTGCGACGGGCAAGGTCGCGATTTGCTCGCGCGAGCTCGTCAATCTTATAGACGAAACACGCAAGAAAGGTTCGCAATGTTTCATATTGGGAGTGCGGCGCGGCTTTGCTCCAATGACGGTGTGTGGGGACTGTGGGACCGTAGTCGCTTGTAGTCGCTGTAGTGCGCCCATAGTACTACACAGAAAGAGTCAGGCAGCTGCACAAGCAGAGCTTGAGCGAGGCAAGCCGGGAGTAACTAATCCAAACATTTTTTTGTGTCACCGCTGCGGACAGGAGGCGGACACTAATGTGACGTGTCTCCATTGCGGCGGATGGCGACTTACTTCTCTTGGCATCGGCATCGTTCAAGCGGAAGAGACGATACGGCGGCGCTTTCCTGACTCGCAGATATTTCGCCTCGATCGTGACTCTGTGAAGAAGCATAGCGAGGCACAGAAGATCGTCGCGGAATTTTACAAAACTCCCGGCGCAATACTTATCGGCACCGAGATGGCTATCTCGTACCTTACCGAACCAGTCGCGACCGCAGCAATACTTTCGGTTAATTCTCTGCTTACTATTCCTGACTTTCGCATGGGGGAGAAAGTTTTTAGACTACTACTTACGCTGCGTGAGAAGGCGCGTGAACATTTTCTTATACAAACACGCGATCCTGAGGTGCCGTTGTTCCAGCTTGCGACCGAAGGCAATATCAGCGAATTCATGCGCAACGAACTCGAGATACGTCACAAGCTTGGCTATCCCCCGTTCTCAACCCTGCTTAAGTTTTCATTTGAAGGTGGCAAGGCAGAAGGCGCAGCGGTAATGGCAGACATAGAAAAAACATTTGGTACGTATCATCCCATCACATTCCCGAGCTTCATCGCACGAGTGAAGGGCAAGTATTTAATGAATGCACTTATTAAAGTTCCACCCAATGAGTGGCCGAACCCCGAACTGCTTTCACTCGTCCGCTCTCTCCCACCCGAGATAGCGGTGCGTGTGAATCCGGAGAGTGTTATTTAGTAACAACAAATTAGAATAAATGTCGTATGTGCATAGCAGTGCAAAAAATTTTAATTTATGTAAAATAGCGCTATGGCAAAAAAGGCAGCAGTGAGAACAGACGGCACAAGCATCGTACAAGATGGAGACCCTGTGCTTCGCAGTGTTGCGAAGGATGTGCCTTTAGATTCCATCGGGACAAAAGAGATCAATGCGGTTATTGATCGCATGAATATCGCACTTCTGCGTGAGGCTGATGGCGTCGCTATTGCTGCTCCACAGATCGGAGTGTCACTGCGCATTTTTATTGTTTCGCGCAAGGCATTTGCGGTAGAAGACGAAGAGGCAAAAGATGAGAAGACAAAAAAGGTGCTCATCATGCCCGAGCGCAATATGGTCGTCATCAATCCAAAAATCAACAAGCTTTCCAAGAAGAAAGTAAAAGTCCCCGAAGGTTGTCTTTCGTGTCGCTGGCTATATGGAGACACGATACGGCATGAGAAAGCGGCAATAAGAGCATATGACGAACACGGAAAAGCATTTACTTACGGCGGAGCTGCGCTTATCGCGCAAATATTTCAGCATGAATGCGATCATTTAAATGGCATCCTCTTCGTCGACCATGCGACAAATATCGAAGAGATGACTCCTGAAGCTATTGCAGAAGTAGAAGCCAAGAGTAAACGACAATGACTGGCTCACCATACACACAACCTCAGTTCGTATTTTTTGGTACACCAGAATTTGCGATTATTATATTAGAAGAGCTTGAACTCAAAGGCCTGTTGCCCGCGCTTGTGGTCACTGCGCCAGATAAACCCAAAGGCAGAAAGCTAGTGATCACTCCAAGTGAGGTGAAGCTGTGGGCGAACGCGCGCAATATCCCTGTCCTCACACCTGCAAAATTAAAGGACGAGGAGTTTGTGGCTGAGATGTCAAAGTCTAAGTGGGACCTTTTCGTCGTGGCTGCTTACGGCAAGATCATACCGAAAAACATTCTTGAGATGCCGTCGCATGGAGTGCTCAACGTGCACCCATCGCTCCTTCCCAAATTCCGCGGCTCCTCCCCTATCGAATCAGCAATTCTGTCTGATGAAAAATTCACTGGCGTGACAATTATGCTGCTCGACGAAGAGATGGACCATGGACCAGTGCTCGCACAGCGTGAGCGTATCCGTAACGTGTGGCCCCCCAAAGGAAGCGAGCTCACCCGCGATCTCGCACACTTCGGTGGCTCACTATTAGGAGACATCATCCCAGAGTGGATGAACGGACTAAAGGCCTTTCCTCAAGACCACGCACGCGCAACATTCACAAAAAAAATAAGCAAAGAGGACGGCCTCATTGATGTGAGTGGAGATGCACTGATGAACTACAAAAAGATTCGCGCTTACGATGAGTGGCCTGGAGCATATTTCTTTATCGAGCGAAGCGGAAAGCAGATGCGTGTACGCATAACCGAAGCAGAGCTTGTAAACAACGAACTGAAAATAACCCGAGTGGTGCCTGAGGGCAAAAAAGAGATGTCTTACGAAGATTTTCTGCGCGGAGGAAAGTAATCTCCTTATAGCAATGCTATTCGATTCCGTTCACATTACCACCAGCATCGACTGAGGTAACCGCATCTGGCGCGCGGCGCGACTTGATCATGATATTTTGATCTTGATAACTCTCAAGGGTGGCAGTGTTGTATTTGTTGTCTTCTTGAGCAGATAACCTGATCATACTCGAGAGGAAATACGCCACAAAAGAAACGATGATGATGAACGCTATCCAGTAGGAATAGTTATCAAAACTGCCGCGTGTGCTGCGAATGTGCGCCATGTGGTGAGTTTAGCCTCCACTTATCCTGCGCTTAAGTTCTCGTCCACCAGCTTTTGCGCGCGTACGTGTTCGATCGTGATGCTTGGTGACCTCGCGCACGATATCATCCTTCATCTTGTCGATAGCGGCGTAAAGATCGCTTGCTTTTGCGACTGCGCGAAAATCTTTATTCTTTACATGAAAAGTTATCTCGGCGTAGAACTGCTCTTTGCTTTTTTCGTGATGTTTGTTGGTCGTACCAATGTCGATACGAGCGATCTCGCTTTTTTCTTTCGGTTCGAGCACTTTCTCGAGTTCACGCATGCACTTCCCGACATAGAGATCGATAGCGTTGGTGTGTTCGATATTCGTTGCCTTAAGTGTTGTACGCATAAAAAAATAGATTAACTATTGCATAATTAAACCATATTCACGTTAAGCTAACAATCAAAAAACAGCTCCGGGTTAGCTGTCTGTATATTTGATCAAGGGCATTGCGGCAGCATGGCTGCAGAAGATAATGCGACTGATGCGTGAATTGAGGTCAATGACACCGTCATTGTCGATACGAGCACTAATTCCGCCTGCGTTGTTGAATCCATTGATAAAGTCGCGCTCATGTTGGCCGGTAGCTTGCAGGGATCAGCCGGCTCGGTTCCGAACATTGTTACCTGCCCAACCATGAAACACGTTCCCACGAGTGCGTTCAGCTCACACACGCTCAAGCTTACGACAAGATCTGCGTGCTTCGTGATGTGCAAAGTCTACGCCATGATCACGTTTGGCGATGAAAAATGCTTCTTCACTGATGAGTGTCACATTACGCACTTTTGGCATGAGTGAGAACGTTCCCGCCATTTTTGCGTAACGGTCGCCTTCAATGCCGATGCCGGCCAATGCGCGCGCTTGGCTTACTTCGTGAAGCGGGTCGCCAACATTGTTTGCGATGAGAATACGAAGCAGATGTCCATTCATTTCTGTCTCCTGTGTCAAACTCTGCATCAATGCTACGCGAGCAAATATTATGCGCTTATTTGTCTTGTTGAACATAGCTCAAATAAAATAATTATTTTTGCTAAATATTGTTAAGTGTGTTATTATATTGCCGGAACAATGTCGTTCCGATTTTGGAGAAAAATGGATGCAGAAACACTCTCGGCATTTCATCATTGCTACCTGCCTCACGTCGATACTCGCTCTTTCCGGATGCGATACCATGAACAATCAAGCCATGGGAAACATCATCGGCGGCGGTCTCGGTGCGGTGCTCGGTAATCAGATCGGGCAAGGCAGGGGCAATGTCCTTGCGACCGTCATCGGTGGCGTCGCAGGCTATGTCATCGGCGGAAACCTCGGCAGCAAGATGGACGAAGCGGACCAAGTGCGTGCAGCGCAAGTTGCAAGTCGCCGCTTCAACGATCCTCACCCTGGTACCTATCGCGAAAGCTGGGAAGCCCACGACAGGACCCCTGTACAGACCGTGGTTGTCACGCAGCCGATGCGGGCTGATCAAGGTCGTCAGTGCAGGGAATTCACGCAAGAGACCACCATTCGCATAGGCGGCAAGCCGGAAGCAGCAACAACGCAAGGAGTTGCATGTTTCGAATACTCTCCGCAGAACCCCCAAGGTGGCTGGGTAATAGAGAAGTAAACATTCTTGTTCTTTAACGAAGCAGGCCGCATGGGACCAACATCCTTTGCGGCCTTTTTATCACCTCAGTCGTATGAAATTGACTGGGGTGCGCTTTGAAAAATTGCTATACTTATCTCAATGAAAACACAAACTTCACTTATTGGAGCTGCGGTCATCATCCTCGTGCTTGGCAGCATTGGATATGCTTTTTATGCTTCACAAAACACAGCACCGATTGTTTTGCCTCAAGTAACCATCACAAGCTTTGAACAATGCGTGACGGCGGGCAATACCGTCATGGAATCAGACCCTCGAGAGTGCAAGGCAGGTGAGCAAACTTTCACCGAGCAGGTTGTGCAACCTGCCCCAGTCGTTACCCCTGCCGCAGCCCCAGAACCTGCCCCACAAGCTGCGACAACCTCAGCGATCGCAGAGTCGATGATCACTGTTCTTTCCCCACTTCCAAATACAAAAGTAAAAAGTCCACTTGAGATTACGGGTAGCGCTCGGGGTACATGGTTCTTCGAAGCATCATTCCCTGTTGTTCTTATAGATGCAAAGGGAAAGACTATTGCACAATCCCCCGCCAAGGCAAAAGGTGAATGGATGACCGCTGAGTTCGCCCCCTTCACTGATACACTTACATGGAGCAAGAATACTGCTACGAGTGGGACTCTTATCCTCAAGCGTGATAATCCATCAGGTCTTTCTGAAAACGACAAAGAGATCCGTATTCCTGTTACGTTTTAATGATGAGAACTAAGCATATTCAATATGAAAAAAAGACCACCATTCGATAGACAAGCCATGAGTATCGCGCTTGTATCTTTAGTCTTGGGTGCGACACTCGGCGCGACATTCCACAAAGAAACAGTTGTGGTGCGCGAGGGCACTGCCAATACGCCCGCCGCCATGACCTCGGTAAACCTTATGATCGACTACGGCAACGGCACCATAAAAACATGGAACACAGTCTCGTGGCACGAAACGATGTCGGTGCTCGACCTGATGAAAACGGTCGCGGGAGTAAACGCCATAACACTCCTTACGAAAGACAGCGGCAGTGGGCTATCTACAGTTGAGTCAGTTGATGGAATTTCAAATGAAAGCAAGT
>JAYVMS010000020.1:0-3191 GCA_043758815.1 bacterium | reverse complement strand
GGCTCACTACGGGTCCTCATCGCCAATATCGAAAAGTACAGGCATTTTGAACGGTTCATCCCGTTCTGCATAGAAGCTGACCCCGAGGTCGTATTGCTGCAAGAAGTTCCGTTCAACGGCCTTCGCCATCTGGCAAAAGCAGTTGGCGCGACTAAGCACTTCTTTGTCCCGATGGCACTCGACACATTCCATGGTGCGCGCGACGAACCTATTGGTCTCGCCATCCTTCTTCGCCTAAAGGATTCGCAAGACGGTATCGCTTGTTATAGCGAATTTTTCTATCGTCGCGGCATACGCAACGGGTCACATTTGCCAATCTTCACGAAAGATAACAACTATACATGCGACAACTGCATCCAGCATGTGGAAATAGTGAAGGGTGGTACCGTGTTCGCTTTTGGTAATACCCATTTCCCGTGGACTCCCGATGGTGCGCCAGATGACGTGCAATACGAATGTATGCCCAAGGTAGTAGCGTACGCAAAGTTGCTTAGCCTCATTGTTTGCGGCGACTTCAATGCACCACGCACTCTCCAGTCCGGAACCAAAGGCCCTATCTGGGATATGCTCGCGAGAGAATTTCGCGATAACATTCCACTCTATGTTGACTCAACACTTGATCCGGTTTTGCACCGCGCAAGTAAGGGTGGGGTGTCTCTGCCGCTCGTTGTTGACGGCCTCTTTACGCCCAAGGATTACCATGCCGAAAATGTTGTCATCCACTCTGGCGTGAGTGACCACAAGCCTATTAGCGCAGTCATGTATCGTGTGTCGTAGTTCTCGATATCCACATTTTGGGCTTGTGTGACTCTCTTTTGTGCGTAGAATAAGTAATGAAGTTCCTGTGGGACCTTAGTAGAGCCGAGACAATGTCTCGGCTTTTAGTTCCCGATTTTGCCCAAACGCAAATCGTTTGGATGCAAAACTCGAGGATGTCCCCACGTTATCCTCAGCATGGCAAGACTCAGCACCACTCAATTGCTACAATTGAAGCATCGAAGACGAGCATGTTGCTCGCACGATCTTTGCATACTTATCTATATGAGCGATTCCGAGAGAAAAATAGCGATTAACGTTCGCACCACTCCGAAGAAAAAAGCGGAGGAAGAACTCGCACGCTCAGTTCACGCTCATGTTGAAGTCGAGCATAATGATCGCCCTAAAGAATTAAAGACCACCCATGTCGAGGACCTCATCCACGACAAGCACACCACTATCAAGCACGCCCCCAAGCACACCGCAAAGCTCGTACGCAGCTATCCAGTAGGAGTCATTCACGAAACAATGGATGAAGCACGCGCAGTAGTCGCAATGCCACCAATTCCGAAAAAAGCCGTCTTAAAGATCGAGACAAAGGTAGATTCAAATCAAGCATCAAAAACAGAAGAGAAGAAAGAAGTAGGTGTGAGTTACGCGGCAAACGAAGAAACCCCCGCTATTCTTCCAGTTCTTGCATCCGAGCCGCACAGAAGCATAAGACACCTCATCCCCAAGAAACCAGTCCTCACCGAAGGCATCATAATGAGCTCCCTTTCGATAGCATACTTTTGTATGGAAATGGGTCTCGAGAACAACATGCCTACATACGCAGGCGGTCTTGGAATTCTTGCAGGCGACATGATGAAGAGCTGCGCAGATCTCGATGTAGCAGTTGTCGGCGTGTCGCTCCTTTATCGCAAGGGTTACTTCAAGCAACGCTTCGATGACAGCGGCTGGCAGGTGGAGGAAGAAGAATCATGGAACCCATACGAAAAGCTCATTCTCTTACCCAAAGAAGTCACCATCGAGCTCGAGGGAAGAAACGTGCGCATCTGTGCATGGCTCTACAAACAGAAAGGCGTTCGTGGCAACATTAACCCAGTTATTTTTCTCGATACCGACATAGAGGGCAATGCCGAAGAAGACCGACACATCACCGATAGGTTGTATTCAGGCGACCAGCGTCACCGCATAAAGCAGGAAGCCGTGCTCGGTATCGGCGGTACGCGCATGCTTGCTGTACTTGGAGTCAACAACATCAAGAAGTTCCACATGAACGAAGGCCACTCGACCTTGCTCACCGTCGAACTCTATCGTAAGTTCATCGATAGCGTTGACCCGATAGAGAGCGTGCGCGACTCTACCGTCTTTACTACCCACACACCCGTCGCTGCTGGCCATGATGTATTCCCACAAGACCTCGTCTTGTCAGTGCTTGGCGTGCATTACATTCCATCTGCTATCGACGCGATGGTATTTGAGGGCGGCGTCCTCAATATGACTCGACTTGGAATGCAGTTCTCGTCGCACATAAACGGCGTCGCAAAGAAGCACGGGGAAGTGACACGCGAGCTTTTCCCAGGTTACCGTATCGAGTCTATCACCAACGGTGTATACGCGCGCGAGTGGACGTCAGCACCTTTCAGTCGCCTCTTCGACAAATATCTCCCAGGATGGCAGCAAGACCCATTCAATCTTCGTTACGCTCTTTCCATTCCCACAGAGGACATATGGGAAGCGCATCAGGAAGCCAAGTACAGGCTTATCGAGAAGCTCAATAAGAATTTTAAAGCGGAGATGAATACCGACTTCTTCACGATAGGATTCGCTCGCCGCGCGACCGCATACAAGCGCGCCAATATGCTGTTCTCAGACATCGATCGTCTCATTCGTATTGCCGACAAGTCAAAGGGAATCCAGATAATCTACGCCGGCAAGGCGCACCCAGCAGATAGAGACAGCAAGCTCATGATTCAACACATCATCGGCACTATGCGAAACCTCGGCTATAAGATTCGCTGTGTCTACGTTCCCGACTACGACATGGAGCTCGCCGCAGCGCTCGTCTCAGGTGTCGATTTGTGGCTCAACACCCCTGCGCGACCACAAGAAGCATCAGGCACATCCGGCATGAAGGCCGCACTAAATGGCGTACCCCAATTCTCCGTACTCGATGGCTGGTGGCTCGAGGGTCACATCGAAGGTGTCACGGGTTGGAGCATCGGACCGCATCCCGAAAAGGGCGACAGAGGGGACAACGACGAAGAGGACATTGAAGACATGTATACCAAGCTCGAATACATTATTCTTCCTCGCTTCGAGAGTGATCGTGACCAATGGGTGAAGATGATGCGCCAGTCGATATCTATAAATGGCAGTTTCTTCAATACACACCGAATGGTGCAGCAATATGTTCTTGAATCCTACTTCAA
>JAYVMS010000019.1:0-18086 GCA_043758815.1 bacterium | reverse complement strand
GAGCTCATCGTTGCCGCATACGACCTACTCGGGCTTATGACCTACTTCACCACAGGTGAAGATGAGTCACGTGCATGGACCATAAAGAAGCTATCAACTGCGCCAGTTGCAGGCATGGCGATACACACCGACTTCAAAGAAAAGTTCATCCGCGCAGAAGTCATTAACTGGCAAACCCTCCTCGATTCGGGTTCGTATGGTGCAGCCCGCGAAAAGGGAATGGTACGAACAGAAGGGAAGGACTATGTAGTATCCGACGGAGATGTCATCGAATTTAAGATCTAAGCGCGGTTCGTAAAAATGGCGAACTTCTTTGTTGCGGGTCCCTTGCGCCGCGGTCAACATATATGAATATGCCTTCCTTGTCGCTTTTCCCGCGCCTCGAATTTCATCCATTTTTATGAACCACGTATAATTACGAAATTTTTATCAGTCAACATACCAGCCCGTATGCCTTCTTCAAAAATTTCTAGGCTTCTCGCATCTAAAACAGTTTTAGATCTTAAATAGAAATAATCCAATGAAAGATATCTTAAAGATGATCCTTCTGCTCGGACTGTGCTTCGTCACGTTGTTCGTACTAAGCGCTCCGTGGGTGCCGGTGCTTGATGATGCGAATCTTATTTTTCATGAGGCGGGACATGTGCTGTTTTCGTTGTTTGGGGAATTGCTTTATACAGCCGGAGGTTCGATATTTCAGATCCTGCTGCCGCTTCTGCTCATCATTCCATTCTTTCGCAAGCAGGACTTTTTCTCGGCGCTACTTATGCTGTGGTGGGCGGGGGAGAACATGATAGGAGTCGGGCGATATATCGCTGATGCACGAGCGCAGGAGCTCGAGCTTATCGGTGGTGAGCACGACTGGGCGCTTATACTCAGCAGATGGCCGCATGTGATGCGCTACGATACGTTGATAGGTGGTGGCGTGCGCGATGTGGGAATAGTGCTTATGCTTGTATCAATTGCCGCTTGTGTATATGTGATATTTGTACAAAGCAAAGCACGCAACAAGGAATCTGCTATAGCACTTTAGCAGCACTTTAAAATAAAAACCCACATCAGAGATGCGGGTTCGTGCGAAGCTTATTCGCTTATTTTTTCTTGTTTTCTTGGGGCCAGAGTTCGCTTTCGAGCGGTGCGTTTTTCGCCATCCGCAGGAGGATGAGAAGCGAAATGCCGCTGGCGTAGAAATACCAGTCGCCGATGTAGGTGTGAATGAAGATGATGACTCCACAGAGTAGAGCAATCACACCAGCGAGGATGATCAGGCTGAGAATCAGTTCACTGATGGGGAACCGACTGAGGCGATAGAGAAAACGAATCATGATGTGCTCCTTAGTTGTAGGGTGTGTAGTGCGGGTCGGACTTGGCGCGGTCTGCGATGCGCTTCGCGAGATCCTCATCTTTCCACGCGCAGTCTTGGCAGAGGGCGTAGAAGTCGCCGTACGTCAGGTAGTTGTTCTTCGAGTGACACTTCGGGCACTCGAGCGGCGAGTGGCTGCGACGACGCATGAATGCGGCGACAAGCAGGATGGCAACGAGAGCGATGAGGCTCCAGTGGTAAGCATTCATAAGAACTCCTTGATTTTGCGGAACAGCTTGCAGGGAGTGAGGCGGTACGAGAGCATCGTACCCACTATCACCATTACGAGGGGAAGCAATGCGAAGGCATGAGCCATGTGACTCCTAAATTTCAGCGAGCGAAACTGGTAGCATTATATCATTTTTCAGGGTATATGTAAATAGCACTGCTTTACACATCCCACATTAACCCTATAATTAAGGCTTATGAAGGAATACGATCACACGCAAATTGAAGAGAAATGGCAGAAATACTGGCTTGAAAAGGACATTTATCGCACCGAGGAAGATAAGTCCAAGCCAAAGTGCTATGTGCTTGATATGTTCCCGTATCCTTCAGGCGAAGGTCTCCACGTGGGTCACCCCAAGGGATACATCGCAACCGATGTGTATTCGCGCTACAAACACATGCAAGGATTCAACGTGCTACATCCGATGGGATGGGATGCATTCGGGCTTCCTGCCGAGCAATACGCGATCAAGAATCAGATACACCCACGTGTCGCTGTCGAGAAGAACACGACGCGCTTCAAAGAGCAGCTTGCAAAGATCGGATTTAATTATGATTGGTCGCGCGAAATAAATACAACAGACCCCAAGTTCTACAAATGGACGCAATGGATATTTTTGCAGCTATATAAGAAAGGTTTGGCTTATGAATCATTCGCACCCATCAACTGGTGCCCGACGTGTCAGACGGGTCTCGCAAACGAAGACCTCGAAGGAGGGAAGTGCGAGCGCTGCGGAACAGTCGTCGAAAAAAAGCCGATGCGACAATGGACGCTTAAAATAACCGAATATGCCGATCGCATGCTTGCCGACCTCGACAGTCTTGAGTGGCCAGAATCTATCAAGGAGTCACAGCGCAACTGGATAGGCAGAAGCGAGGGGGCGGAAATTGAGTTCGCGCTCCATGGTGTCCCCGGACAAGAAGACGGTAAGCACAAGGTGAAAGTGTTCACAACAAGACCGGACACGCTCTTTGGCGCGACGTATGTGGCGATATCAGCTGAGCTCGCAAAAAGCTGGATAGATGTTGGGTGGAAAGTCAGTGCTGAGGTGAAGAAGTTCGTTCTAGATACGCTCGAAGAAGAAAAGGATCGAGCAATAGAGTACGGCGAAGTTGCCGAGAAGAAAGGTATCGCGAGCGGCGTGTACGCGGTAAATCCTGCCAATCAAGAAAAGATTCCTGTGTGGATCGCCAACTACGTACTCTCAGGCTACGGCACCGGCGCCATCATGGCAGTGCCGGCGCATGATGAAAGAGACTATGATTTCGCAAAGAAATACAATCTGCCCATTGTCGATGTGATCGCAAAGAAATATGTACTCACTGGAGAAAATGCCGACCGCGCAAATGTAGAAACGCTAGATCGCAGGATCGTTGATCCAATACTAGTGGATAGAGACGGTAATCTTTATCTCGTTAAGGAAGGACCACTCCATGTGCATTTTGCGGGTGGCGGTGTAGATGATGGAGAAGATGAACTGACTGCACTTGCCCGTGAAATAAAGGAGGAATTGGGTTATACCGACTTTACTATTGGGCGAAGATTGTTGCCGCAGATTATTGTCGAGGGTTATAGACACACCAAAAACAAAAATCAGCACTCTGTCGGGCCCGCGTATGAAGTGATTCTTAATTCAGATGCACGCATATCGTCGGAGATAGAAGATGGAAAACATGAACTGTTAAAAGTAGGTCTTGCCGATGCTAAAGATGCAATCACATGGGAGCATCACCGTTTTCTTCTTGAACGTTATCTTTCGAGTGCAGTGGCATATTGTGAATACGGCACACTTGTAAACTCGGGCAAATTCAATGGCATGGACAGCAGTGAGGCCATGAAAGCGATCACAGAATTTGTTGGTGGAAAAATGATGAAGCAATACAGACTGAAGGATTGGGTGTTCTCGCGCCAAAGGTATTGGGGTGAGCCTATTCCTATCGTTCACGATGTGGAGGGTAAAGTGTACCCCGTTGATGAGTCAGAGCTTCCTGTGGTTTTACCCAACGTTGAGTCTTATGCTCCTACGGGCACAGGCGAGTCTCCGCTTGCAGATATTTCTGACTGGGTAAATGTTGACGGGTATATCACCGCAGAAGGAACATTCAAGCAGACCAAAGGAGGAGAGTCGGGAGAAGTGAAGATACAAAAATTCAAACGCGAGACCAACACCATGCCGCAGTGGGCTGGCTCTTCGTGGTATTACCTGCGTTATATCGACCCTGACAATGACAACGCGCTCGTCGATAAGGACAAAGAAAAGTTTTGGTCACCTGTCGACATGTATGTCGGTGGGGCAGAGCACGCAACCCGCCACCTTATTTATGCGCGTTTCTGGCACAAGTTCTTGTATGACTTGGGAGTCGTCAATCACATCGAGCCGTTCAACCGTTTACAGAATGTCGGTCTCATTATGGCCTCAGATGGGCGCAAGATGAGTAAGCGCTACGGTAATGTCATAAACCCTGACGATGTCGTGAAAACGTTCGGCGCAGATTCTCTACGAGTTTACGAAATGTTCATGGGACCATTTGATCAATCTATCGCATGGTCCACAGATAACATGGTTGGCGCAAGACGGTTCATCGAACGCGTGTGGCGCATGAAAGAAAAGATAGTCAAAGACACTCCTATGGAGCGCGCGACCGAGACCCTCCTGCATCAGACCATCAAGAAGGTCGGCGGCGACATCGAGCGCTTTGGATTCAATACTGCTATTTCCCAGCTGATGATACTCGTGAACCATCTCGAGAAGCTTTCGGCTATCCCACAAGCCGTATACAAAGATCTTTTGCGCCTTGTCGCGCCATTTGCACCCCACTTAGCAGAAGAGCTTTGGAGCGAGCTCGGACATGAGGCACAGATCTACACTGAGGCATGGCCCACCTATGATGCAGAGAAGATCGTTACTGAGAATGTGAACATTGCGATACAAATAAACGGCAAAGTAAGAGATGCGATTGAGATTTTACGCACAGATAATGAAGAAACAGTGAAGTCTGTTGCGCTTGCTCGCCCTACGGTACAGAAATGGCTCGATGGCAAAGAGCCGAAAAAAGTTATCTATGTTGCGGGGAAGATAGTAAATATCGTGTTATAACTTTCTTCTCAAAAGCGCAACAACTAAAATAAGCTCAGCAATATGAGTTTTTGCTGTACACTCTTATCTGAGAATAGCCCTTGACATTAAATGGTCAGATGCTAGAACTATAAATAACCGAGTATTGGAGGGAAACTGTCAATACCAAGATGAAGTTCTGGTGAAGACACAAGAAAGGTCATTTATTCTTTTTTTCTATTTTTAATTTATGAGCACTGCAACAATCACGTTCAAGCCCAAGCAGGTAACAAAACACTTCCTCTCAGTGCTTCCGCGCCGAGCAGCCGATGTCATTACCAAGCGTTATGGTCTTGGGGGAGAGGTAAAGAAGATGACACTCGAAGCCATCGGTGAGACCTACGGGATCACTCGTGAGCGTGTCCGCCAGATTGAGAACTTCGCGCTCTCGACCATTCGCAAGTCAGACGCTCTCAAAGAGCAGAATGCCGTGTTCGAAGAGCTACGAGCAACGATGACCTCTATGGGCTCACTCGTTCCGGAGCATACGTTTCTTGGTGAGATGTCTGCCGACAAGGGCATACAAAATCACATTCACTTTCTGCTTGTTCTCGGTGATCTGTTCGTAAAGCACAAAGAAGATGATGACTTCGCACACCGTTGGAGCGTCGATCAGGTAACAGCAGACCAAGTACACGAATCCCTCCGCAAACTCTACGCCTCCCTTGATGACAATCAGCTCATCGAAGAATCAAAGATGGTTGACCTCTTCCTTACTCACTTGAAGGAAGTCTCAGAAGAATACAAGAACGAAGAGATCCTCAAGCGCTGGCTCTCACTCTCAAAGAAGATCGGCAAGAATCCACTTGGCGAATGGGGAATGGCCTCATCACCAAATGTCTCAGCTCGCGGCGTGCGCGATTACGCATTTCTCGTTTTGCGTAAGCACGGATCCCCGATGCACTTCACTGAGGTTGCAAAGGCGATTGGGGAGCACTTCGACAAGCGTGCACACATTGCCACCACGCACAACGAGCTCATCAAAGACAAGCGCTTTGTACTCGTCGGCCGGGGACTCTACGCACTGTCTGAATGGGGATACTCGACCGGAGTTGTCCGCGACGTTATCGCAGAGGTCATCAAGAAGCATGGCGCGCTCACCAAGGAAGATGTCGTTGAGAAGGTGATGCGTGAACGCTATGTAAAGCCAAACACTATCCTCGTGAACCTCCAGAACCCAAAGTACTTTAAAAAGAACAAGGAAGGGAAGTACGCGGTAGCATAATTTAAAAAGAAAAATCCCGAAAGTATTCGCTTCGGGGTTTCTTTGCCTGCGTGTCGGAAATTACCTTGCCGTATGATGTGCGGCAGTATCATGCGCGCCACGATGTAGTGACCAGAACTTTTTATGTTGAAGCGGCTAAAGTATGGCAAGGCTATATTGACATACGCGTATTCTTTGTCGAGAATACGTATTGCGTTGTCGATGTGCTGGTTGGTGTGAAATATCGAGGCTTTGATCTCCTTTATTTTGTCTTTACCACCAAGGATGCGGTAGATATTGGGGTCGTAGCTCCGCGCTAGTGCGAGTGGGGAATGATGTCTCACTTTGCTCATTCATATATCCTAACTTACTTTTGAACCTGTTACACCCACAGTATCGCTACTTTCTACTTTGCATGTTCTCCTTTATACTTGATTCATGCTGGATCAATTTCAGGCACTCTTCAACAGCCCGTTCTTTCATGTCGTCGGGCAGATCTACGACGCTATTTTTTACACGGCATTCCTTTGGGGGCCGGCAGTCTTAGTGTGGCTCGCGCAGCATCTGTGGCTTGAATATATACGTATGGAGTACATTCGTAAGAACTATCCATTCATCATGCTCGAGATCAAGCTGCCACGCATCATCGAAAAGACACCGATCGCGATGGAGCTTGTGCTGCAGTCCCTCTATCAGGCTAAGGGTGGTGACTGGTTCGAAACGTGGTGGCAAGGATACGTGAAGCCATGGTTCTCGCTTGAGATAGTCTCGATAGAAGGCGACGTGAAGTTCTATATTCGCACCCCAGCCAAATTCAAAAAGCTCATCGAGTCGCATGTCTATGCGCAGTATCCGGACATCGAAGTCCACGAAGCGCAGGATTATGTATCGAAAGCACCATATATCCACGAAAAGAAAGAGTGGAGTATGTGGGGAACTGAATACTCACTTACCATGCCCGATCCTTATCCTATCAAGACATATATTGATTATGGCCTTGATTCGACAATGGTCAAAGAAGAAAACAAGAGCGATCCTATCACCTCAACCATTGAATTCATGGGAAGCATCGGTCGTGGGCAGCAGATATGGACGCAGATACTTGTGCAGGCAAACAACCCCAGATACAGAACTCCTGGAACGTGGTTCGGCTATCATGATTGGAAGAAGGAGGGTAAGGAGGTCATCAAGAAACTGCAAGAGAAACATTCAGGAGATTTCGGCTTCTTCAAGGCGACTAAGCGCGAGGGTGAGATAGTCAATGCTATTGAACGCTCACTCGGCAAGCCGGGGTTTGATTGCGGTATTCGCTCACTCTATATCGCCAAAAAAGAATTTTTTGATCCGACAAATATTTCCGGAGTAGTGGGTGCATTTAGTCAGTACAACTCATTCGACCTAAACGGCTTCAAGTCGGTCAATAAGACGGTCATGAATTATCCGTGGAGTGACTACAACGACATCCGCGTCAATAAAAAGAAGAAAAAGATGTTCGATGCATATGTCCGCCGCTCGTACTTCTATGCTCCGCACAAGCGAAAGCCGTTCGTGCTCAACAGCGAAGAGCTTGCAACCATATTTCATTTCCCTGGAGGCGTTGCAGAGACTCCAACATTCAACCGTATTGAGTCACGCAAGGGCGAGCCTCCATCAAATCTTCCCATATGATTTTGCGCGACGTACTTATGTGCGCACACCCATCTATTGCAATGTCATAATATGCCAGAATATCTTCCCACTGATCTTCGCGCAGTTGAGAACAAGGAGCCAGAAGCAAAGGGTTCACTGTTCGGCCGTATCGTATTTTTTTTCATACTCGTATTGATTGCTGGCGTTTTGTGGAATGCCTATATGCTCACAACCCCTCCCGTAAATTTCAAAGAGAACACACTCATTAATATTCCATCGGGTTATTCACTACAATCTATCGGCAAGCTATTGCGCAACAAGTCGATTATCCGTTCACCGCTTTATTTCAGTCTCCTCGTTGCACATGAGGGCAAAGAAAAGAGTATTGCATCGGGGATGTATCTCTTCAAAGATCCCATCTCAGTATTTGATGTAGCACACCGTCTCTCGCTCGGCATGCATGGTATCGAAATGAAAAAAATAACCATCCCCGAAGGGACTACCCTTAAGGAGATGGCGGTTATCATAAGTACTGCGGTGCCATCATTCGTAGCTGATGATTTCTTGCGCGAGACTTCAGGTATTGAGGGGTATCTTTTTCCGGACACATATTTCTTCTTCTCCACTGCGACGAGCGGTCCTATCGTACTTGCGCTTAAGGATAATTTCACCAAAAAAACCCATGATTTTTTACAGGAAACAATACTTCTGAATAAGGACTGGAAAAGCATCATCACCATGGCTTCGATAATAGAAGGTGAGGCGGTGACCCACGAAGATAGAAAGATAGTCTCGCAAATATTGTGGACACGCATCACAAGGGGAATGCGTCTGCAGGTTGATGCGCCGTTTATGTACACGAGCGATAAGGGATCACTAGAGCTTACGACTAAAGATTTGCAAAACGATTCACCGTATAATACCTATCGTTATGCTGGGCTCCCCCCCACTCCGATTGGCAGCCCTGGGCTCGATGGCATCGACGCCGCGCTTCACCCTGCGACAACCACATATCTTTATTATTTGTCTGACAAGTCTGGTGTGATGCATTATGCAAAGACTTTTGATGAGCACAAGCAAAATAAGGCGCGTTTTCTTAGGTAAATTTATCGATTGTAGTTATTGGGAATTTTGGCATTGCGTAGTAAGATAGCAAAGTGGATATATCCCAAATAAAAAAGGCGCATTTTGTCGGAGTGGGGGGTATAGGCGTTTCTGCCATCCTCCGCTTTTTCGTGCACAAAGGCATAAGCGTGAGTGGCGCTGATACGAACCTGCCCTCGCGTGAAACTCTGCCATATGGCGAGTATTTCGAGACGCATAGTGCAGCAAATGTTCCTCCTGATGCTGATGTGCTTATCTACTCTCCTGCAGTTCCCGAAACGAATATCGAACGCATGGCCGCGAAGGCACTCAAGATAAAAGAATTGAGCTACCCTGAAGCACTCGCTATGGTCACCGCGCCGTTTACAACTATTGCCGTATCAGGAACACACGGTAAATCGACAACAACCGCACTCATGGGGAAGATGTTTGAGGCGGGTGGTCTCGACCCCTCGGTCATCGTCGGCGCAGAAGTTCCTGGGTGGCAGGATCGCAACTTACGCATGGGTAAAAGCGACGTCTTTATCGTCGAAGCATGCGAGTATCGTCGCAACATGCTTAACCTCACTCCGCAGGCAATTGTTCTTACTAACCTCGAGCTTGATCATCCTGACTATTACGTCGACCTTGCGGACACAAAGAATGCATTTAAGGAATATATCGGTAAGCTTTCGGGAGAGGATCTTTTGATCATCAACAATGACGATGCAAACATTCGCGACATCACTAATAACTTCGATGCTATCATCGTGCGCTTCGGTATTGGCGGTGAGGCAGACTTGTATGCACGCAACATCAAGCAATCAGAAGCCGAGCAGACATTTGAACTAGTATGGAAGGGTACTGCACTCGGCTCTTTTACCACTCCATTACCTGGACTTTATAATATTTACAATATACTCGCAGCGCTGGCTGCGTATCTTGCGTATGGCGGGAAGATCGAGGCAATTCAGCCTGTGCTCGATGCGTTTGTGGGTGTAGGAAGACGATTTGAAATAATTGGCACACTCACCGACAGTGAGCATGGCGTCACTATTATTGCTGACTACGCACACCATCCGACAGCGCTTAAGGCAGTCGTCGAAGCAGCACGCTTGCGTTATGCAAACAAGCGCATGCTCACGATATTTAGACCGCATCATCGGGAGCGCACCATCAAGCTACTTGATAATTTCGTGGAGGTCATCTCCGAGATACCACACATGATCTTGGTTGAGATATACGACGTCCCGGGACGTGAAGATGGAATAGAGATAAGTTCGCAGGACGTCATCACAAAGGTGCTTGAAAGGAATTCACGTGCAGATGTTGTATATGCCACCGACCTCGAAGATGCAGAGCGCATCGCAAGAGCGAAGGCTGCCGAGTTCGATGTGATGCTCGTTATAGGCGCAGGCGACGCCGACGTTTTGGCACGGAGACTAACCTCACCCGGCACTTTTTTTGAGCACACTGCGTCGTTATCGACTGTGGGGGTCGAAGGGTAGTGGGTTACCACAACCCTTTCGACACTCCTCGTCGCCGCCTCGCATTGTATCTCAAAAATAGCGCCGTTAACTTAAAACTTTTAGATGTTTAAGAAACCGATTACAGCTCTTGAATCTGTGCCTCAAGAGTGTTACTGTCCTCTCCATGGATAGTCTCGACATAAAAAAAGCCAAAACACACACACTCGCGAAAGGTAAGGTGTTTGTGGGTATGTCAGGAGGCGTCGACTCGTCTGTCTCAGCAGCACTATTGCTTGAAGAGGGTTATGAGGTTGTGGGGGTTTTTATCAAGGTTTGGCAAGCTGAATTTTTGCCTTGTTCGTGGCGCGAAGAAAGGCGCGATGCGATGCGTATTGCCTCAATGCTCGGAATCCCACTTCTTACCCTTGATCTCGAAAAAGAATACAAAGCAGGGGTCGTAGACTACATGATACGCGAGTACGGAGAGGGGCGTGTGCCAAATCCTGATGTCATGTGCAATAAATATGTGAAGTTCGGAGCGTTCCTAGATTTCGCACTTTCACACGGTGCGGACTTCATTGCTACCGGACACTATGCACGTGTCGAAGGAGTCGAAGGTCAACATAAGCTCTTGATGGGAGTAGACAAAGAAAAGGATCAATCATACTTTCTCTGGACACTCACCGAGAAAGAGCTTGCACATACATTATTTCCCGTGGGTCATTTGGAAAAGAAGGACGTGCGCGCACTCGCGCACAAGTTCGAATTTTTGAATGCAGACAAGAAAGACAGTCAGGGGCTTTGCTTTATGGGAGTCGTAGACATGCCCGAGTTTCTCAAGCACTACCTAAAGACGTCCAAGGGAGATGTGTGCGATAAAGCGGGCGTTGTCATCGGGACGCACGAGGGGGCGATGCTCTACACCATCGGACAGCGGCACGGATTCACCACACACAAACGCTCTGCCAATGAGGAGCCATATTTTGTCACAGCAAAAGATATAGAAAAAAATACAATAACCGTCTCTCATCGTGACCCCACAACCGCTCCCGTGGGTGGTACTAAAGAAGATCAACTTAATATTACTCACCTTAATCTCATTTCTCATGACGATATCTACGGCAGAGATGTGCACGCCCGCATACGTTACCGCGGAAAGCTACTACCCATCTCTGTAGTAAAGATGAGTGCACATGAGGCTCGTGTTTCGCTACTTCAAAATGAGGAGGGGATAGCAGTAGGTCAGTCAATGGTATTTTATCGAGGCGACGAATGTCTCGGGGGCGGGGTAATCGATGCTTGAGTTCTGCGCATCAATTCATCTAAAGAGACTAGCGACAGCTCTGCGAGTACGATATACTTATTGATATGAAAGATGGAAACTTACTTAAAGACGGCGCCATAGTTCTCGTGGTCGTCGCTATCGCTGTACTTATTTATTTAGCCTATCCACAGAAACAGCAACATCCCCAGGTCACTAAGGAGACGCCACCTACTGCAAAGGATCTCCCCAGAACCCAACCACAAACTAATTTAGCAACCAACACCAATACCATGCAACCAGAAACCGACCAATTGAAAATAGAAGTCATTAAAGAGGGCACTGGAGTCGGGGCCGCAAAAGGTCAGTCGATAAGCGTTGATTATACAGGTAAGCTCACCGATGGTAAGGTCTTTGACTCGAGTATTCCACGCGGTCAACCATTCACGCTCATACTTGGGGCGGGTCAAGTTATTCCCGGATGGGAGATGGGCTTACTTGGAATGAAAGTCGGCGAACAGCGACGTCTCACAATCCCTCCAGCGCTTGCGTACGGCAAGAATGGAATTGGCGGAGTCATTCCTCCTAACGCGACACTTATCTTCGATGTTGAGATGAAGTCGATCAAATAGATCACTAATATAAACAAAAAAATATATGTTGAAATGGATGGTGTTGATAGTGCTTATTATATCGGGAGGAATTCTTGGCTATATGTATGTACAGCTTGGGCAGGGTGACGGTGGTGCAACAGCAACTGCGGCGCCCATTGCAGATTCAAAGGCTATTCGCATATTTGATGGCTTCAACGACGGTGTACATAGGTACGACGGTCAGATTCGTTTGCCGCATTCGTGCTACTCAGTTGTAGTAAGCATCAAACCCGACACTGAGAACTCAGGCACAGTCATAATCTCTCTTGTTGCCACTGACAAAATGCTCGACCTCACGCTCTGTGCGCAAATACCCACTGCGTATCCTTTTGAAGACGTATATGACGCGCCCGTTGATACTCCCATTCGATTGATGCTGAATGGAAAGGAGCTACCCGTGCGTGTGGTCAAGACAAATTGGGTCAATCCTAAGGGTGATATCTTGAATTCAAGTGGCAATACTCCACAAGCAAAATAATGGATAAAGATAACGTTTACATCATCAAGGCATCGGGTGAGCGAGAGCTATGGGACAAACAGAAGCTTGTGCGCTCACTCCAAGCCGCGAAGGCAAGCGACGACCTTGTGCGCGAAATAGTACTGCATACCGAAAAAGATCTCAAAGATGGAATGCACACGAATGATATCTATAAGCACGCATTCGATCTACTGAAGCGTTACAGTCGTCCAGTTGCGGCGCAATATAGCTTGAAGCGCGCGATACTTCAGCTCGGACCTTCGGGATTTCCGTTCGAGCGCTTTGTTGCAGAGATACTCAAGGTCGAAGGTTATGAGACCAAGGTCGGCGTGATGGTACGAGGGCAGTGTGTGGAGCATGAGGTTGACGTCGTCGCAGAAAAGGATAATGAGCGCATACTTGTAGAAGCCAAGTATCATAATTCTCCCGATACCAAGTCTGACGTAAAGGTCGCGCTCTATGTGCATGCGCGCTTTCAGGATATTCAGAAGCGACTCGAAGAGACTGACACGGAAAAGGACTACTTCACTCGCGCGTGGCTTATCACTAACACAAGTTTTACCTCACAGGCAATCCAATACGGCAACTGTGCAGGTCTCGCTCTTACGGGGTGGAATTATCCCAAAGGTTACACTCTTCAGGACCTCGTGCAGCGTACACAGACACACCCTATAACTTGCCTCACTACACTTACTGCGAACCACAAGAGCGCATTACTCAACAAAGGCGTTGTACTTTGCCGCGATATTCTCAACGACCCACACCCACTTGAGGGTATTGGTCTCAATAAGGCGCGTATCGACGCGGTTATGGAAGAAGGCGTGCAACTTTGCCCCGCCATTTTTACAAGTGTCGTATTGTAGGAATATTGATAAGTCACTTTCCAACAATTTAGGAACTACTGTATAATATTCATCATGGAATTATTTGCTGTATCAGATTTCGACCTCATGCTTCGACTGACCCTTGCGCTCGTTTTGGGCTTAGCGATAGGTGCAGAACGCTCGCGCGTAGGCAAGCGTGCAGGAATGCGCACGTACGGACTCGTCTCACTCGGAGCATGTCTTTTTGTTGTCATGTCGGGCGTTGTGTCTACCAAGTATGCAGAAAGCTTTGTCTTTGATCCGCTTCGTGTTGCTGCGCAGATAGTCGTCGGTATCGGCTTTCTTGGCGCAGGTGTCATCTTTGTGCAGCGTCAGGTGCTCACTGGTCTTACGACCGCTGCTGGACTTTGGGTCGTAGCGGCTATTGGTGCGTCATGCGGATACGGACTCTACGCCATCGCAGCGTATGTCACTTTCTTAGTTCTCTTTATTTTTCAAGTGCTTTGGTATATTGAGGAGCGTTTCATTCGCACGGCCCGCACCGACCTAGAGGAAGATTTCATTCAAAGCGCAAGGAAACCTCGTCAGCATCATGAAGACGAAGGCTAAAAAAGTTCGCAAAGCAGTCATTGCAGTAGCGGGCAGCGGCACGCGTTTTCTTCCTGCGACCAAATCACAGCCGAAGGAAATGCTTCCTATCGTCGACAAGCCTATCATACAGTATGTCGTCGAAGAGTTGGTCCAGTCGGGTATTGAAGATATTATTCTCGTCACTAAGTGGGACAAGAAGTCTCTCGAAGATCACTTCGATCGCTCATTCGAGCTCGAGCACTCGCTTGAAGCTTCAGGCAAGCTCAAGCTTCTGACAGACATCCGCAAGATATCATCGATGGCGAACTTTATTTACGTGCGCCAGAAAGGTCCATACGGAAACGGTACGCCGATACTCTCTGCAGCAAGTTTGATAAAAGACGAGCCGTTCGTTTTCGCATGGGGTGACGATCTTGTTCTTTCAAGGACCCCGTTCACCAAAAAGTTAATCGAGAATTATGAGGAGAATAATGCGCCAGTAATTGGTGTACAAAAGGTCGCCAAGCATCTAGTCGATCGCTATGGCATCGTCAAGCTGAAAGCCCGCACAAGAGAAATGGAAGGCGTAGTTGAGAAGCCAGCCATAGGTAAGGCGCCTTCACAGCTTGCGCAGTTCGGTCGCATGGTCCTTACGCCTGAGATAGTAGACATACTTAAGGCGACAAAGCTCGGCAGGGGCGGAGAGCTTTGGGTCACCGATGCGATAAGTGAGTATGTAGGGAGGGGAGGCAAGTTCATGGTCGAGGAAGTCGAAGACGGTGAGTGGCTCACTACTGGAGACCCACTCAACTATCTAAAGGCTATGGTCGCATATGCTCTTCTGCGCGATGATATCGGAGACGATTTCCGCGCTCACCTGAGAAATCTCCACCTGTAAATTTTATATGTATTTTTTTGTATTTTTTGTACTCATAGTGCTTTCAGCGCTGTTCGCTGCCTCTGAAACGGCACTTTTTTCGTTGCGCATTAGTCAGATACGCCTCATGCAGGAGCACAAAGAACGCAACGCCGACATTGTTGCACGTCTAAAGGGTGATCCACATCGCTTGCTCGTAACACTTCTTCTCGGCAATACTGTGGTCAATATCGCCGTCGGCTCGCTTGCCACATTCATCGCTATGGACGAGAGTAGCTCGTGGAGCATCGGTATCGCGACCGGACTCTCGACTGTGGCGGTGCTCCTCTTCGGTGAAATATTTCCAAAGTCCTTCGCCATCACCCACAATAAGAAAGTGGCTCAATATTTATGCTATCCGATTTACCTTTTTTATCTCGTGCTTTATCCAGTAGCGACACTTTTTGTCTTGCTCGAGCGTCTTATACAGAAAGCTACTAATGCCGAAAAGTATGGGAATGTTACCGAAGAAGAGATACGTGTCATGAGCGACCTCGGTCTTGAGCATGGCGAGATAGATCGCCGCGAGCGAGAGATGATAGAGAATATCTTTGAGTTCGACGATATACCCGTAGGCGAGATAATGACACCCAAAGACAATATCGACGCACTCAATGGTGAAGTCCCCGTCGCGCAAATTGCCTACTATGTTTCGCAGTCAGGTTTCTCGCGCTTTCCGGTCTATAGCGGTAATCCCAACGACTTTGTCGGCTATGTACACACCAACGACGTTATGCGCGTGCTTAATTCAGACGATCGCGACGAGCTATTGATCAACTTCACCTCAACTCTTACAACTGTAGATGAAACAGCGAACCTAAGACAAGTATTCCGCCTTATGACTAAAGAGCGCTCGCATATGTACTTGGTGCACAAGGCAGGAAGCGTGGGTGACATAGTCGGGCTCGTCACTATGGAAGATATTCTTGAGGAGATAATGGGTGAAATAGAAGATGAGGGCGACAAGCGCGCGAGTCGCCATGCGCGGAAAGCCGTGCTCGACAAAGTCAACAAATAACAACAGCCTCTGTTACTGGTATACTTAGATGACAATGGGAGACAAAAAATTAAAGATGATGCTGCTCCTTTGTGTAGTTACCGCACTACTGGCATCTGCTATTCTTTACTATCTCGGCTTCAGTTCTGACATAGTAAAGAACACAGTACTTCAAACCTCAACCTCAACTTCCACATCGAGTAGTGGCGAAACCAAAACCGCAACTATGCCGACTGTTGTAGTTCCTTCTAAAGACCTCCACGTCATACCCACCAAAACATGCAAGGTTGGAGGTTGTAGCGGTGAGATATGCAGCGACAAAGAAATGCTCTCCAACTGTATCTATCGTCCGAAGTATTCGTGCTACAAGAAAGCGAATTGCGAAGTACAGCCAAGTGGGGAGTGTGGTTGGACCCCATCAATCGAACTCGACGTATGCCTCAATGCGAACGTTGACGTATCTCAATTACCACAATAATCCATGTCCCAACTCTTCTTCAAATTTCTTCGCTTTCTCCTTGTTATATATGTATTCATGCTCGCTTATCAGTGGTGGAAGCCCGTGCCCGAGTTCATGGTTGGCGCGGGTCAGACGTATGGTGTCCCCGATAGCAGTGTGCATTTTTGGGCAGATATGACATACACCGACAAGGCAGGTAAGCGTATGACCGATCAGCATATCTGGGCTCAGGTAGAGCGCACAATTGCACAAGCCAGACATTCCATTTTGCTCGACATGTTCCTATACAACGACTTTCAGGGTGAGAGTCCCGAGAAGACCAAAGCACTTTCTCATGACCTGACCGAAGCACTGATAATAAAGAAAACCGAAGACAAACATCTCGCCATAGCTTTGATTACTGACTCCATAAACACCATTTATGGAGGAGTCGTGTCGCCTTATTTCGAAAAGATGCGACAGAATGGAATTCTTGTTATTTTTACAGACCTGACAGAGCTTCCCGATAGCAATCTATTTTATAGCGCATTTTGGCGCCCATTTTTCTCTTGGACTGGCAATTCGACAACTGGCGGCTGGCTTGGTCATCCATTTCAGTACGGCGGAAGTAAGGTAACACTACGCTCATGGCTTGCACTTCTCAATTTCAAAGCTAACCACGAAAAGCTTATGGTGGCCGATGAGCCAATTATGAGGGGTGGTAAGCAGGTTGGACAAAAGATGGTTACTATCGTCACTTCTGCCAACCCACATGATGGTTCGAGCGCAAATGGCAACGTGCTATTGAAGGTAGACGATCAGGTGTGGAAGAGTGTACTTGAGAATGAAAGTCACATCGCGCAATCCGCCAATTCTGGATTGCCTGTTTACAACATTGGCAGTGTAAACGATGCAACAGGCTCGCTAAAGGTCGCTCTCTATCGAAACCAGCTCATAAAAGACAAGGTTCTCGAGCTTATCGAAGGCTCAAAGATAGACGATCATCTCGACCTCGTCATGTTCTATTTAAGTGACCGCGATGTCATCCGCGCACTTATCGAGGCTTCCAATCGCGGTGTACACACACGCATTATTCTCGACCCCAATATCGACGCATTCGGTATGACAAAGATAGGCATACCGAATCAGCCTGTTGCTAAGGAGCTTATCAATAGCTCAAACGACAGCATACAGTTGAGATGGTGCGATACCCACGGCGAGCAGTGCCACGCAAAGATGTTGATGGGGAGCAACGCCACATCATCATTCATGATGCTCGGCTCTGCCAATTTCACTCGTCGCAACATCGGTGGCTTCAATCTCGAATCAGATATTTTTGTCCAGGGTGCGAATAAGTTCAGCGCTTACAAGGACGCCAATATTTATTTTGAAAAGATATGGGCCAACACAGGCGCAACCTCAACAACGAGATATGAGACCTACCAAGACGACACCATATGGAAAGCCTCTCTCTACCGCGTCATGGAAGCCACCGGCATCAGCTCGTTTTAGAATTACATTTTTTCATGCAACAAACATTATGCCCCGCGAACCAAAAGACCGAAAAACATTAGACCATGATAGTATAGAAAAAACTGTACTTAATCCCCGATTGCCATTTTTAAGCAGCAAACTGCTTTGCTGCGTCAGAGAATCGAAGAGCCTTGCTCTATTTACGAAAAAGTCCTTTTCTGAGTAAATCGTAAAGGTGTACTGATCCCGTAAGGAGAGATCTCTGTAAATGAAATGGTGGCTGACCTGCTCTGTAGAAAACACCCCCCATTCCCCACCAACGTCAAACTACCATGACGTTGTAGGTAAACAAGCGCAACATCATCTCATGCATCTGCGACCAA
>JAYVMS010000018.1:0-3448 GCA_043758815.1 bacterium | reverse complement strand
TTGGTCGCAGATGCATGAGATGATGTTGCGCTTGTTTACCTACAACGTCATGGTAGTTTGACGTTGGTGGGGAATGGGGGGTGTTTTCTACAGAGCAGGATAAGTCCCATTAACTAACAAACATCATGGTATAATATATCGATGCCCCGCATGAATCGCATCGCCATAGGCAATACTATCTACCACGTGATCAATCGTGCAAATGGTCGTGCCACGATATTCAAGACCGATAAGGACTACGCACACTTTGAGTCACTCATCGAAGAAGCGAGGGAGCTCCTCGATATGCGTATTCTCGCATATTGTATCATGCCCAACCATTGGCATTTAGTGCTTTATCCACGGAAAGACGGAGACATGAGTGAATTCATGCGCTGGCTCACCACTACCCATGTTCGCCAGTATCGTGTTGCCTCAAAAAGTATCGGCGGAGGACACCTCTATCAAGGAACGTATAAATCATTCCCTGTGGAAAAAAGCGAATACCTCTCCACCCTTATTCGCTATGTAGAACAGAACCCCCTCCGCGGCAAACTCGTCACTCGTGCGGAAGATTGGAAGTACGCTAGTCTCCACCGCCGCATGAAGGGAACGCCGAAACAGAAGAAGCTGTTAGCGGAACTCCCCATTGACTTGCCTCGTCAATATCTCAAAGAAGTAAATACGATTTATAATGAAAAGACTTTGGAAGTGATTCGCAACAGCGTAGAGCGTGGAACACCATACGGGAGAGATCGCTGGGTAGAAAAATTTGTGGACACACACCGCATGGAGAGTACGGTCCGTGCTCCAGGGAGACCGAGGAAGTTGTGATGTTATTACAACATGTAAAACTCTGAAATACTGTACTTATCCCCGATTCTTGAACAAACCTTGAGTATTCCAAAAAACACGATATAAACTATCCTCACCTTGTTGGCGAACGAAAGCAAGGTGAGGATACTCCAATACAGTGCAAAGGTTTAAAGTTTTTTATAATCATAACTTCACAAGTAAGTTTTCGAGTAAGTCGGAGTACTGCGAGGCGAATACCTAACTGGCAAGACCGTCGTCCTCATCGATGACGTCATCACGACAGGAGCGACGATGGCAGACGCAAGGCGCGCCCTGAAAGCATTCAAGCCGAAGCGTGTACTTGCGATAGCTGTGGCTCACTGATCGGTTCATTTGAAATTATGGCCTCTTATGCTAAAGTAGCCGAATTGGAGAGGTGACTGAGTGGTCTAAAGTACCACACTGCTAATGTGGCAAGGGGGTTAAACCCCTTCGAGGGTTCGAATCCCTCCCTCTCCGCAAATGGCTCAAAAAAGACCGAAAGGTCTTTTTTGATATACCATTGCGTGAGACGGAACGATTTGAAGCCGCTCTCCGGTATTTCTGAGGCATCTTATCCCGAGCAAATCGGAAACGAGTGCTGACGCAGTAAGAGTCGAATTTCATTCGTCGGGAATTGCACAAAACATAACCACTATGATTCTTTCTTCACGAGCATTAGCACGGATAAAGCAGTTGTGATGGGCACTGCGAGCACGAGACCGATACTTCCTATCATGATGCGGATGATCTCGGTTGCGAATATCTCTTGATTGAGCGTCATGTGCCAGTCGGAAGCTGAAGTGTAGTAAAGGAGAAGGAGTGGAAGCGACGCTCCCACATACGCAATTGCGAGCGTGTTCACCAATGCTCCGATATGTTCCCGACCGATACGCAGCGCACGGGTGAATACTTCTCTACGGGAAAAGTGTTTCGCTGCGTTATGGAGTTCTTCGACGGCGACAGCTTGCCCTATAGACACATCATAAAGTACCCCCAAAAGTCCGATCATAATCCCGCCAAGCAATAGGCCAGCAAAATCTACTTTGCCGTGAGTGTTGAAATTTAAATACACCGCCTCTTCGGTATTGAAACCAGACAGACGCGTGGCGTGCACCGCAACATATGCCAATACTCCAGTAAATATTATGGTTGTAATCATTCCCACTACGGCAGATGTCGTCGTGCGATTGAATCCATGCGTGACGTACGAACCAATAATAATGATAAGTGAAGAAACACCGATGCTCACCAATATTGGCGGATACCCATGGATGATAGCGGGAAGCAACACATATAAAATAACGATGAGACTGCCTATAAGCGACAATAAACCGCGTATCCCCTGCTTTCCACCTACGAGCAACACGCACAGAACGAAAAGGCCTACGAAAAAATATACCGCGGGTAAGCGATACGGGTCGGAAACTTGATACCAATCCGAGCCATCAAGAGTGTTCACGGTGTGTGTGAGATAAAAGACTTCACCGACCTTAAGTACGAGATAATCATTCGGCACAGTCACCAACAAGCCCTTTTCATCTCCTTCGATTATCTTTGCAGAAATGGTCTGATTGATACTGTCGACATCCGTTCCGGGTATTTTCTTGGTTTCTTGCTTGAGTACTTCGATGACCACGGCCTTTGCGGTCGTTATTTTATCTGGAACCAGCTCTTGTGCGATTGCGGGGTATGCAAAGATAATTCCACAGAGTATCGCAACACCAACGCAAATCTTTTTCATAAGACTATTCACGCTCCGATTATACCAGAATGCATCTCACTGTATAAAAAAAGCCCATACTGATGGGCTTTCTCTGTTCATTAGTTCAATGCAATTTAGGAATATAACTTTTTGTCAGAATATCCGTGAACTTCTTTACGCGTGGATGCGTGAGGTGAAGTGTTTCGCGTATCCAATCATCAAGTTCGGCAACAAGCGAACTTTCGCGCTCGTGCGTTGTCTTGACCACAACAGACGTTGCTTGGATCTCTGTTAGGAGCTCCGCAAATCTTCCAAGCTGTGGAAGCGAGCTTGCGGTGCCTTCGAACGCGCGCAATTGTGCCGCATATTCAAGGAACATGTCGCTTTTCCACGAGGCGCGTTCGAGCACGTCACGCAGCAATAGGAATCGCACGCGATCTTCGTTCGTTGCACCCTTAAGCTCTTGCCTAACTACGCGCAAGAGCATCTTGCGATACATGCGCCGCACATAGCCCTTGTCCTTACGCAGAAAGCTGATGGTGTCATGATCGATGAACGATCGCGACTGCATCATCACAGGAGCCAAGCGTTTGACTTTTGCGAGACCGAGGAATTCCAGCATGCGGATATACAGCCAACCGATATCGAATTCATACCACTTCGATGACAGTTTGGCTGAATCAGGAAACGCATGATGGTTGTTGTGCAGTTCTTCACCGCCGATGATGATGCCCCATGGCATGATGTTGTGTGATGCATCGGGCGTATCAGCATTGCGGTAACCAAGAAAGTGACCGACACCATTCACGACACCTGCAGCAAAGAACGGTATCCAGATCATCTGCACAAGCCAGATGAGGAGCCCCGGCACGATACCGAAGAGTGTCGCCTGAACCACAAGCAGCAGGATTATTCCAAGTTTAGGGAATT
>JAYVMS010000017.1:0-17138 GCA_043758815.1 bacterium | reverse complement strand
AAGATAATGAGCGGCATATCGTGCAAGGATATCCCATACAGGAACCAAAATACCGCATTTGCCAAGAAAGCCATAGCGAATTTTATCTCAAAGCACCCGACCCCCTCCGCCTTTTTCAGTTCCGTGAACATGAGCCAGATAGTGATAAGTATTCCGCCGAACAGTATCAGCAAGAATGCTTCTTTCCATGCGGTCACGTACATAATGATGGGAATAAGCGTGAACAACGGCACTCCGACTTTCATTATACTTCTACATTTCTTATCTCCGAATTTCCACATGCCAATAAGCAGTGGAATATAGAGGATGAATAGCGACCCGCTCAGCACCATATTGAGCGACCCCATTGCAATTCCATAGCAGAGAAATGCCATGAAGTAAAAACAATAAAAGCTCATAGTGATTACTGAGATACCCGATACCGAGCGACATGCATATATGCGTCGCACCTGTCCTACTGTTGCGCAGGCCTGATTAATAGTGAGAATGTTGATGACGACCGTTACCGCTGTCGCGAAATGCCATCCGCGCACCAGAGGGGAATTAACAAAGAATTGAAGCAAGGAATTCATACCTCCCCCATAAGAGAAACTGCACTTACGCTAACATCCAAGCGGGGATTTGCAAATGTTTTCATCACCAATTCCTCGGGGCTCTACCGTAGGGAGCTTAATTTTGCACAATTAGGATGGAATTTTTTTTAAACTCAGCTATAATGTTTTGGTGAACAAGAAAATTTTCATATTCTCAGCGCTGTTTCTCGCCGTTGGGGCCATGTTTGGTGTCTTTTGGGGGTATCATTTAGCAAAAGATAACTACGACAAGGTGCTTTCGTCTGACACAACACTTCGTGAAGGTACGATTGGGCATAAGTTTATCAACCCGCTTCTTTCCTGCGATGCTCCTGAAGCTAAATACATCGATGAATACGCGGATCTTGAAAAGAATATCGATACTATCATCGACCAAAAAAAGTCTGAACACGCCGTAAATGATGTCTCGCTCTACCTTGTTCGCAATGGATTATGGGTAGGTATCAACGAAAATGTGAAGTACGAACCTGCGAGCATGCTCAAGGTCGTTCTTATGATTGCGTATTTGAAGCAAAGAGAGACGCACCCCAACCTCTTCGCAGAGATGTTGCCCTATACTTCCGCGATAAAACACATTTCTGACCAGATACCGTTTCAGGCAAGTTCATCATTGGTATTCAATAATAGATATACCATCGATGAGTTGATAAATAAAATGATAATCGAATCTGATAATACGGCCATGTACATACTTCTTTCCGGTATCGATGATAATTCACTGAATGATGTCTATACTGATCTCGGTATCGCGGCGCCGGATAATTTGGGAGTGTACAAAATATCCGCCAAGACTTATTCACTGTTTTTCCGCATACTCTATAATGCCACCTACCTTAATCGCAATGATTCTGAATTTGCGCTTTCGTTGTTGTCGAAAGTTCGCTTTGAGGATGGAATTGCCGCTGGTCTTCCTAAGGATACCTTAGTTTCGCATAAATATGGAGAAAGAGTAGTGACCACTCCAGATGGAAAAGTTTCTGGTGCTGAGCTTCATGATTGCGGCTTTGTTTATCCTACAAATGGAGATAAACCTTATTTTTTGTGCATTATGACCAAGGGAGATACCCTCGATGGTGTGAAGGAGACCATAAGCACCATTTCTTCCTATGTGTATGGCCAACTGGTCAAATAATGACTGCGAACACCTGCGTATACCCAAAGATTGATATTTGACTTTATTTTCGACTTCGCATAGTATTGCAACCAAGGTAATTTAATAGTTTTTTATCTACGCCGTGGGAGGATCAGGGGTGTATAGCTCCCGTAAGGAGAGGGTCCCAAAGACGGGAGGGAATTATTTAAAAATCCTAAATAAAATCGAATATTAACGACATATGACACGATCACTAAAAAAAGGACCATACGTATACGAGAAACTCCTCAAGAAAATAGAGGGAAAAAAACCTGACGCAGCCGGAGTCATCAAGACATGGGCACGCGCATCACAGATTGCCCCTGAAATGGTCGGATACACATATGGAGTCCACAATGGAAAGGATTTTATTGAGGTCAAGGTAACCGAAGACATGGTAGGTCATCGCCTTGGAGAATTTTCACTCACTCGTAAATTCCATCGCCACGGAGGAAAAATGCAGAAGGATCTTGAAGCAAAACAGAAACAAGCCGAGATCGATTCAGCCAAATCAGCTAAAGCAGCTTCTGAGGGAGCGAAGAAAAAATAAACCCTTAATTAACCCACAGCCACCATGCAAGCAACCGCCAAATTATCTGACTATAGACAAGCTCCTCGCAAGGTCCGCCTCGTGGCTGATCTCGTGCGCGGAAAATCTGTCGAGAACGCACTACTTGAGCTCAATTTTCGTGCCAAGCGCGCAGCTCCTGTTTTTGCAAAGCTCATCCAGTCAGCTGTCGCAAATGCCAAGGCTCAGGGTATCGATGTCGCCACTCTTATCGTAAAAGAAATTCGCGTTGATAAAGGCGCAATCCTTAAGCGTAACCGTCCTCGTGCACAAGGCCGCGCATTTCCTATTCACAAGCACACCAGTCATATCATGCTCACGCTCACCGACGATCCTGTTGCCAAGAAAGGAAAGGCGAAGAAGCTCGCAAACTCTGAGGCGGATGTAAAGCCAGAAACAAAGCAGAAGCCCATCACCACAAAGAAGCCAGCAAAGAAGACTGTCACAAAAGCAAAATAATTAACTCATATTTAAAAGAAATTCCACGTTATGTCTCATCATGTCCATCCATATGCCCACCGTTTAGGAATCCTCCGCGACTGGAAGTCGCGCTGGTTTGCTGATAGCGGAATGTACCAAGAGTACTTGAAGGGTGACACGCTTTTGCGCGACTACTTGGTCAAGCGTCTTCGCGGTATGCATGTTTCAGATATTGAAATGGAGCGCAATGACAAGATGTGGAAAGTGGTCGTCAAGACTGCACGCCCGGGACTTATCATTGGCCGCAGTGGTGAAGGTGCAACAAAACTTCGCGCTGAAGTCGTTTCTCGTCTTGCGCGCTGGAAGATCAAGACTCCAAAAGAATTTCGTATTGATATCGAAGAAGTGCGCAATCCAGAATCAAATAGTGCAATAGTCGGACAGATGGTTGCTGAGGGACTTGAGAAGCGTATGCCCTTCAAGCGTGTACTGAAGCAGATGCTCGAGAAGGTCATGGCTAACCGCGACGTAAAGGGTGCACGCATCGAGGTCTCAGGACGCTTGGGCGGTGCTGATATGTCTCGCAAGGAGCATGTGAAGGCAGGAAATATTCCTCTTCAGACTATACGCGCTGATGTGGATTTCGCTCGCGAAAAAGCATATCTTCCATATGGAGTCATCGGTATCCAGGTTTGGATCTATAAGGGAGAGGTCTTTGCTGAGAAAGGCAAGAACGCTCGCCCTGCCCAGGCTCAGGTAACACCGCATACTAATCCTAACCGCGCATAATAATCAGGCTTATGTTATTTCCCAAAAAAGTAAAACATCGCAAGTGGCAGTCCGACCGCTGGAACCAAAAGAAGAAGCGCACCGAATCGCGCGGAACGACTTTGGCATATGGCTCATATGGACTCAAGGCTGAGACCGCAAACCGCATCACATCAAACCAGATCGAAGCAGCTCGCCGCGTGCTTTCCCGAAACGTAGGCAAGACTGGCCGTGTATGGATTCGCGTTTTCCCAGATAGACCATTTACAAGAAAGGGCGCAGAAGTACCAATGGGTAAGGGTAAGGGAGATCCCGCAGGATACGTTGCCGAAGTGCTCCCAGGTCGCATCATCTTTGAGATCGATGGAGTCACGGAAGCTGTCGCAAAGGAAGCTATCCGCAAAGCCGGATCAAAGGTTGCAGTTCGCTCACGCATGGTCTCACGTTAGGCATAACAATACCCACATGAAAAGCAAAGAAATACAAAAACTTGGAGATAAGGAACTCGTAAAACTTTTAGAGGAGAAGCGTGCGACCGTACGTCAATTCCGATTTGATATCTCAGGCAGCAAAGTGAAAAATATCAAAGACGGAGGAAATTCCAAGAAAGATGTTGCCCGCATTTTAACCGAGCTCTCCGTACGCAGTAATGCAAATTAATACCATGCTTATGAATACACCAGAACAAAAAGAAAAAGTAACAACAAAGAGACAGTCATTCGTCGGTGTTGTTGTTTCTGACAAGATGGATAAGACCCGAGTGGTATTGGTCATGCGCTACGAGATGCACCCTAAGTACAAGAAGTTCATCAAGCGACACAAGCGCTATAAGGTTCATGACGCAGCCAACGCATTTCACACCGGAGACCGTGTCCGCATCGAAGCTTGCTCGCCAGTATCACGTCACAAGGCATTTGTTGCAGTCGAAAAATTAGGAACACAAGACGTGAGTCAGTATCTGAAGACTCGTGAAATGGAATAGCATAACGCACCACATATATGATTCAACCACGTACAATAGTAAAGATCGCAGACAACTCCGGAGGAAAGATCGGACGCATCTTTAAGGTGCTTGGAGGCTCAAAAAAGCGTTATGCCGGACTCGGTGATATCGTCGTGCTTTCAGTACAGACCGCAGAACCTCGCAAGGGAGTGAAAAAGGGCGAAGTATGCCGCGCAGTCGTCGTTCGCATAGCCAAGTCATATCGCCGTCAGGATGGTTCATACATCCGCTTTGACGAAAACGCAGTTGTTTTGATCGACGCAAAGAATGAGCCTCGTGCAGGTCGCGTATTCGGACCTATTCCACGCGAGATCTCAGAGAAGGGTTTTAAGAAGATTATTTCGCTCGCCCCTGAGGTCGTATAGACGAAAAATATTAATGAACTTATGAAAAGCTAGCACAAGGATGAAATTTGGGATGCAATGCACTGTTGTTTTTTGAGAAGTGTTGAAGTGGATTGTACAAATCGTACTACCCCGAAACCTTCGATAAAAACAACAGTGCAGTGCGCACAAATTACGACTTGGGTGAATGTAATGTAAATCTATGGCACATATTAAAAAAGGAGATAATGTTGTAGTGCTCTCAGGGTCTGAGAAAGGAAAGAAAGGCAAAGTAGCCCGCATGATTCCTAAGGCAGGTACAGCCGTCGTCGAGGGTGTGAACATGAAAAAGAAACACCAGCGACCTCGTCAGGAAGGCAAGAAAGGACAGGTGATCGATATCGGTATGCCGATACGCATTTCAAAGCTTGCGCTTGCTGATAAGAAGTAATTTTGTTAATACGAAAAACATGAAAGTCCCAACCATTAAAGAAAAATTGAAAGAGGCCTATCCGAAGCTCAAAGAGAAGTACGGATACAAAAATGTTATGCAGGCACCAAAGATCGAGAAAGTTCTCATTTCCGTAGGTACAGGCAAAATGTCACGCGCTGACAAAAAGCGTCAGGAATTTGTTATTGGCCGCCTTGCAACAATCACCGGACAAAAGCCTTCCTCGCGACCTGCCAAGCAGTCAATTGCATCATTCAAGCTCCGTGAGGGCGAGATCATCGGCCAGATGGTGACCATGCGCGGTGCACACATGATGGGTTTTCTCGATAAGTTCATCAATATCGCAATTCCTCGCACCAAGGACTTTCGAGGTTTCTCAGCACGCTCTATCGACGTGATGGGTAATTTCACTGTCGGCATAAAGGAGCACACGGTCTTCCCTGAGACTGCCGATGAAGACCTAAGGGATGTATTTGGGATGGCATGTACTATCGTGCTTTCAACCAATAACAAAGAAGAATCAAAAGATCTGCTTGAGGCACTTGGATTTCCATTTCGCGATACCGCTGAGGAGGGGACAAAGCGCGGTCGCGCTCGCAAAACACGAGGCCGCTAAAAGATTTTTGCAACAACGAACATGCCACATTGCTGTGTGGAAATAAAAAAACGAAACATCAGTTTCGTTTTTTATATCACCTGAAATTCAATAGAATATTTTATTACTTGATAAAATGCCCCTTACTGGGGCTTTTTATTTTAGGCGGACATACAACCGCGCGCTCCTGCGCGGGGCTGGAACTGCAGTTTACGCCTCTTGCTTTGCGATGCGTAAACTCAGCAGCGTCCTCGCTGCTGCTCTCTTGTCGGAAGAACCCCGCACTCCAGTGCGGGGGTGTCTCTTTCTGGAGCTATTTCTTGAACATGCTCACATTTGCTATAATCGACGAATGCAAAAACTAAAGATAAAGAAATTACGTAATGGACTTTCAGTGCTGCTTATCCCAATGAAAGATCAACGCACTGCGACCGCACTCATCCTTGTCGAGACCGGATCAAAATATGAAACGAAGAGGAAGAGTGGAATATCGCACTTTCTCGAACACATGTGCTTCAAGGGAACGACCAATCGCCCCAACCAAATGGTCATCGCACGCGAACTCGACAGCCTTGGCGCTGAATTCAATGCATTCACCGGTCACGAATACACGGGTTACTATGCAAAGGTCGCCGCTTCCTATCTGCCGAAAGTGCTCGACCTGCTTTCAGATATCTACTGCAATTCACTGTTTAAGCAAGAAGACATCGATCAGGAAAAGGGGGCGATCGTCGGTGAAATAAATATGTATGAGGATATGCCGATGCGGAAAGTGAGTGACCTGTTCATGAAACTCGTCTATGCCGATCAACCCGCCGGCTGGGAGATAGCGGGACCGAAGGATCTGGTGACAACATTTACCCGAGAAGATTTTATCTCTTACCGCAAAATGCACTACGTGCCCAATGCGACGATCGTGGTCGTTGCGGGAAATTTCGATCCTACAAAAATAGACAAGCTTATTAAAGATGAATTTTCTGACCTAAAGCGCAACACAAAGAAGAGCAAGCGCGCAGTCGACGACAAGCAAGACAAGGCCAAGGTGCTTATCGATCACAAGGAGTCTGACCAGACGCACCTTATCGTGGGTGTGCGCAGCTTCCCACTTGGGCATAAGCACTATCCAACACTCAGTCTTATGTCTGGTATTTTAGGTTCAGGTATGAGCTCGCGCTTATTCCAAAGGGTCCGCACTGAGATGGGGCTTGGCTACTATGTGCGTGCAGCCAATGATTCCTTTACTGATCACGGAGTGTTCGCCGCATCGGCAGGGGTTGTGAATGAGCGAGCGGGTGAAGCTGTGGCGGCGATAGTTGCCGAATTCAAGCGACTCAAGAATGATCTTGTGCCCGAGCTTGAGCTTCAAAAAGCCAAGGACATGTTCGCAGGCAGGCTCGTGCTTGGTCTCGAATCCTCAGATGAACTCTCGGAATTCTACGGTTTTCAGCAGGTGCTGACCAAGAAGCTCGCCACCCCTGAGGAGCTTATCAAGAAGATGAACAAGGTTACCGCAAAAGATATACAAGCTGTAGCGCGGGAGATATTTGTCTCAAAGAATCTAAATCTGGCCATGATCGGTCCACTTAAGGACGAAGCAAAATACCTTAAGCTGCTCAAGCTTTAGCGGTTCCATGGAGTGCGTTCGTACTCTGCTTTGTGATATCATTGAAAAATGAAGAAAACTGAACTGGATGAGATAGAAATAAGCATCACTTCAGGCTCCATTGTAAGAACGATACTTATTATCGCCATTTTTGCCCTGATGTGGTTCTTGCGCGATATTCTGCTCATCGTGCTCATGTCAGTCATACTCGCTTCTGTCGTCGAGCCGGCAGTACTCTTTTTCGTACGTAAGAATGTGCCTCGAATTCTCGCACTCATCGTTATTTATCTTTTTGGCAGCGGTCTTGTTGTAGGACTATTCTATTTCTTTGTTCCTGTTATTTTGAGTGATCTCGCACAATTCGCTCGCGCACTTCCTGACTCAATCGACCTGAGTGCAGTGCAGGGGGTCTTCTCTGGCGATACATCACGTTCCACTATCACCGCTGCAAACTCCTTCACTGCTGCTGATTTGGCACAAGGATTGCAGCAGGGCGCGAATATTGCCGACCTACTTAAGACCGAGATATCAAATGGAGGAGCGCTCCGCTCTATAAGCATTCTGTTTGGTGGTCTTCTTTCTCTCGCATTCATTGTCGTTTTCTCTTTCTATCTCGCAGCACAAGAGCGTGGTATTGAAAATTTCTTGAAACTCATCTCACCAATGCACTCACGTGTTTATGTTGTCGATCTGTGGAAGCGTTCGCAAAAGAAGATTGGATTATGGTTTCAGGGTCAGCTCTTGCTCGGCCTACTGGTGGGCATCCTCGCGTTCCTTGTGCTCTCCATCCTTGGGCTCTCGACACCACTTTTATTTGCGGTACTCATAATGTTCTTTGAGCTCATTCCGGTCTTCGGTCCCATCATCGCGGCAGTACCGGCCATCGCAGTCGCCTTTACGGAAGGCATACACCCCGCAGCGCATGTGTTCGCAGTAGGCCCAGGCTTTACTGCTGCCTTCACCATTGCGGCCGCATATTTTATAATCCAGCAGATTGAAAGTCAGGTGCTCAACCCGCAGATTATCCGCAGAGTAACGGGAATACCGCCAGTGCTTGTTATACTTTCGCTTGTGATAGGGGCAAAAATGGCTGGAATCCTTGGGATTTTACTCGCAGTTCCTGTGACCGCTATTCTTATGGAATTCTTAAATGATGTTGCAAAGGAGCGCAAGATCTTCGACGACCTCACCTAATTAACCCATATTTTCCTCCATCAAACTCGTTCGCCAATTGTGGAGGCGGTATGTTACTATTCATGACCATGAGACCAAGCGATAATATCTATATCACCACGACGCTTCCGTATGTGAACGCCGAACCGCATGTCGGTTTTGCAATGGAAATAATTCGCGCAGATGCGCTTGCGCGCTATCATCGGGCACACGGAAAGAAAGTATTTTTTAATACCGGTACCGATGAGCATGGCGCAAAGATTCACGAAGCTGCCACGAAAGAAGGTATCGATCCGCAAGCCTATACCGACCGCTTTGCTACAAAATTCAGAGAGCTCAAAGAGCTTCTCAATCTCTCAGTCGACAACTTCATCCGCACCACCGACCCGCACCATGTCTCTGCCGCCATAGAATTCTGGAAACGCTGCGATGCGAACGGTGATATCTATAAGAAACTTTATCGTGTGAAATATTGTGTTGGCTGTGAGCTAGAAAAGACCGACTCTGAGATTGTCGAGGGCAAGTGCCCGCTTCATCCCAATCGCGAACTAGAAATACGAGAAGAAGAGAACTATTTTTTCCGCTGGTCGAAGTATCAGCAGCCACTCCTTCATTTTTATGATGCAAATCCTGAGTTTGTTATTCCTGATTTTCGTTTTAATGAAATGAAGGCATTTGTCGCACGCGGGCTTGAGGATTTTTCGATCTCACGCCTGCGCACTAAGATGCCGTGGGGAGTAGAGGTTCCGGGTGATCCCGATCATGTCATGTATGTGTGGTTCGACGCATTAGTAAACTATATTTCTGCCATTGGCTGGCCTGCCTGTGCCGAGGCTTCGGCAGATAGGCCTGACCATCGCTGTGGAGAGGATTCTTTTGAGCAATGTATATTCATGAAATGGTGGCCCGTCATTCAGTATTGTGGCAAGGATAATAATCGCCAGCAATCTGCCATGTGGCAAGCGATGCTTATGTCTGCCAAGCTCCCACCATCGAGGCACATCGTCATCGACGGCTTCATTACGAGCGGAGGACAGAAAATGTCGAAGTCGTTAGGCAATGTCATCAATCCATTCGACGTCATCGAGGTATATAAGGAAGTAGCCCTTTATCCTGAAGATGTACTTCGCTTTGTCTTACTGCACGACATTCCATCATTTGAAGACGGCGATCTCACATTCGAGACCATAAAGGCAAGTTATTCTGCACATTTGCAAAATGGTATTGGTAATCTGACAAGCCGCATCATGAAAATGGCAACCACCCATCTTCCGGATGCCGTTGTATTGCCGAATCCGATGGAGCATACGCGACTCGATGAGGTCATGCAAAGATTCGATCTCAAGTTGGCGATAGAACAGGTAATGCTCGCCGTAGGAGAACTTGATAAATATATTCAAGAAACTGAGCCTTTCAAGGTCGTCAAAGTTGACATCGAAGAAGGGCAAGAGCTTATCCGCGAAATGGTTGAGCGCCTGTACGCTATCGCTCTCGTACTTGAGCCATTTCTTCCACGCTCGGCAGCTGAGATAATGCGCCTCATTCGCGAACAAAAAATGCCAGAAAAGCCTTTATTTAACAGACTTCCTTAGGTTATCCACAGTTTTATTCATAGAGCAACTTGCAGGCTTATATTTCGGGTGCTATATTAACAATGTTCAATTATCACTTCGTGATTCTTGAATAATCTTTAAAGACCACTCCTTGGAGCGGTCTTTAATCTTTTATGCAGACTTTTGGGGAGTTGCGGCGTTACATCAGGCACAGGCCTGTTTTTATTTACTCTTTTGTCCGTCGGTATTTGCATGTGAAGTAGTTCATAAGTAGACTTATGAGAGTGTTTTGCTCATCTTGGGGGTGTAGTTTATGGTTGAACGTTATTGGGAGTGTGGAAAATGCCCACTAAGCTTTGATTTTTGTCGCTGCGACCTTCCGTACATTCCGAATCGTTGTGTTGTCGTAAAGAGTGCCACTCCCACAAAAGCAAAGTCTTCGAAGAAATGTAGCGACTGCAAGTGTGCGAAAGTGAAAAAAAGAAAGTGAACAACACCGCACTCAGTGCGGTTTTTATTTGCAAAGTTGCGGTTGTGATGAATAGTTCCGATGGTATACAATACCTTTGATGAAAAATTTCGCTTATATAGATATTCACTCTCACCTCAATGACCCACACTTTGAGGCAGATATAAAAGATACGCTTTCCCGCATGCGCGAGGCGCGGGTCGCAAGTATCGTTGTTGGCACCGATAGAGTAATGTCGCAAAGTGCGATCGCGCTTGCGGAAGCACATGGTGATATTTGGGCAACTATCGGACTGCACCCAACTGACAACTCACATGAAACCTTTGATCATGCGATATATCGCATGATGGCAGAGCACCAACGCGTTGTTGGAATTGGCGAATGCGGCCTGGATTATTATCGACTCGAAAGCGAGCGCACAAAGGGGAATATTGCCAACATGGATGCCGAGGTAGATCGACAGCAGCAGGTATTTGTTGAGCACTTGGAACTAGCCGTCTCGGTTGACAAGCCCTTGATGATACATGGTCGCCCTGAGGCGGGGAGTATGGATGCATATGAAGATATTCTTTTTATATTAAAAAATGGTATTAAGGCTCACGGAGAGCGGGTTCGCGGCAATGTGCATTTTTTTGTCGGCAATACTGAGATTGCAAAGCAGTTTCTCGACCTTGGCTTCACTATGTCTTTCACGGGAGTGGTGACCTTCAGTCATGATTATGACGAGGTATTGCGGTACATTCCCCTTGAAAGCATCATGATAGAAACTGATGCGCCATATGTCGCACCCAAATCTATGCGCGGCAAGCGCAATGAGCCTAGCTTTATCCTAGAAACTGCGCGCGCCATCGCCTCTATTCGCGGTGTAGATGAGGAAAAGGTGCGTGAGACGCTTTTCGCAAACTCAAGGCGTGTATTTGACCTAAAATAGGCATAATTTTGCCATTATAGTCAACAAAAGGCAACTTTCTGCCTTCTGTTTACAAGCAATCATTCGTCTGTTAGGATGCTTTCATTATGAAAACACAAGTAATAAGTATCGAAGTCATCCCGAACGATCCTAAGATCTACGAAGTCGGCTTCCATATCGTGCCCATCGTCGGAGATGACGGTTTAGGCGCGCGCGTCACTGCGATACGTGACGTTATTGAGAGTAAGGGCGGTCACGTCATAGCGGATGAGTATCCAAAACATATGGATCTCACCTACCCTATGACCAAGGTCGCTTCGAACAAGAGAGCCCTATATGCCTCGGCATATTTCGGCTGGATCAAGTTTGAAGCAGATCCCGCACAAGTAAAGTCGATAGAGACCGGACTTATGTCTGACGACTTTATTCTTCGCTTTATTCTCGTTGGCACTGTCCGCGAGAATACGATGGTACCCAAGAAGGTGCTTCAGGCAAAGCGTGAAGATGGTGCAACAAAGGTAGATGCAGCTCCAGCGGTAGATAAGCCTCAGCTTTCTGAGGAGGAGCTGGATAAGACCATCGAAGATCTCGTCATTTCCTAATTTCGTTCTTTAAAATTTAATCTCAAACTTTCAGACTTGGATGCAGTTCGGGTGCGGCAGATGAGGAATCCCCCATGGGCTGTACTTGCGGGTACTGCCCATGGGGGTGAGGAATCGACAAGCCTGAAATGCGCCAAGTGTGGAAGTTTTGAACAATTAACAAACTAAAATCACTATGTATATAAATAAGGCGATGATCTATGGCAATCTCACAAGAGATCCCGAGACGCGTGCGTTACCCAACGGTACACCCGTCTCATCGTTCTCTGTTGCTACCAATCGTGTTTACAAGGACAAGAACGGCGCAAAGCAGGAATCGGTGGATTATCACAATGTGGTCGTCTTCGGACGCCAAGCTGAAATTGTCACTCAGTATTTAAGGAAGGGTTCCTCAGTATTCATTGAGGGCCGTATCCAGACACGCAGCTGGGACGACAAGGATGGTACAAAGAAGTACCGCACCGAGATAGTTGCCGAAGGCTTCCAGTTTGGTCCCAAGAGTGGAGCGCAAGCAGGAGGACAAAGCGGAGACTATGCAGGTGGAGCATCATCACGGGCAGAGTCGCATTCTGCCAAGCCCGCAGTGGGCGCGAAGTCATCCGAGCAGCCAGCACCATCTTCTGCAGAACTTGATACGATAGAGTATCCGGAAGAGGATATTAACCCCGACGACATTCCATTTTAAACTTCCAAAATTGGCGCCCTTGAATTTAGTAAATCTCGAACTTTTGAGATTGGATGCAATTCGACGGCGGCAGTCGAGGAGTGTCGCAGAGGCTGTATGAGTGATACTGCCTCGCGACCCCACAGACGACAACGACGAAGTGCGCCAATATCGAAAGTTCTATAATCAATAACACACACATCATTATGAAAAAGAAACAAGACTATCTGTCTGCCAACAACATCAAGTACATCGACTACAAGGACGTCGATCTTATCCGCATGTTTCTGACTCCACACGGTCAGATTGCAACAAGTCGCCGCACGGGCCTTTCTGCCAAGCAGCAGCGCGCACTTGCTGTCGCAGCGAAGCGTGCCCGCTACATGGGACTTCTCCCATACATCGCCGCTTAAACACCATATTTTCAGGCACTTCCTCGTTGCCTCCGACCTCGAGCCCAATTAACGTATAAGTATACGTCTCATGGATATTTTATCTTGTAGCCTCGAATTGCACTGAAAATCTGAAATTTATAAAAACAAGACTCGTTTGTTTATTCTGACGGGTCTTTTTTGTTGACTGAACATGACACGCAGTTACTCAGTGCTTTCACTACCGAATAACCCGCATATGCGGGTTATTGTTTTATTATAAATAAGTGCTAATGTGCAAAAAGAAACCATCGGAGAAACGAATGGATATCACATTGATCGCGATCGCATACGCAGTCATAGCTCTCGTCATGCTCTGCCTACTCTTCGTTGTGGCGCATAGATGGGACGGAAGTCATAGTAAATTTCTCTCATATCATTTGGGGGTGATGTATGACCTCAACTTTCGCGGATTTCTGATTACGATCTTTGTTCTCGCCCTTATTTGGCCGTTCTCAGTTCTCGCGCTGCTTTGGTTTAAGTTTGCACCGTAGTCACAAAAGCCCGGAATGATCCGGGCTTTATTTATGAGCTGAAATAATAGATTAGGCTTTCTCGACGCGTTCAGTATATTCGTTGGTCTCAGTATTGATGCGAATGACATCGCCTTCGTTAATGAACATCGGCACATACACGGTCGCGCCGGTCTCAAGCACAACTGCCTTGGTCGCATTACCGGAAGTGTTGCCACGCACCGCAGGTGCAGCTTCGGTCACTTTAAGCTCAACCTTTACAGGAAGGCGTAATCCGATGATTTCGCCATTGAAGGTCGTTGAGTCGATGGTGGTGTTTGTCTTTATGAAGCGCATGCCATCGCCTACCTGTGTGTCGTTTAGCTTAAAGCGATCCGATGGAACTTTGGGGTCACAGAACCAGAACTCACCCTTATTCGAAAAGAGGTACTTTACCTCACGCTGGCCCATGTCCGCTTCCTCAGCCTTCTCAAATTGATGGAAAACGACCTCTTTGACGCTGCCTGAGATAAGATTCTTGACCTTGGTGTGGTTCACTGGGCGGGATTTCTGCTTCTGGAAGACGTGTGCGTCTAAGACTTCGTAGGGCTGATCATCGATAAGAATAATTTTGCGCGGGAGTATCTCGCTGTAATTTAGAATAGACATAGTGTGGCTAGTTTAAGCGCTCAATTGAAAATTGTAAAGTTCCACGTAGTGCGACTTCGTGGCAGTATTTGAGTTATAATTCTTACTGTGGAACAAAATAAAACTAAAAAGGTCGTTGTAGTTGGTGGCGCAGGCTTCATCGGCTCCCACCTAACTGATGCTCTTGTCGAGAAAGGTTACGACGTGCATGTCATCGACAACCTTGCAGCCGGCAACAAAGAACACGTAAACCCCAAGGCGACCCTCCATGTCGTTGATATACGCAACCTCGAAGATATCAGCCCTGTCATCGCGGGCTCTGACTACGTTTTCCATTTTGCCGCTCTTCCACGCGTTCAGTACTCAATAGATAACCCCGTCGAAACTCACGACGTCAACGTCAACGGTACGTTAAATGTCTTTCTTGCTGCCAAAAATGGAGGAGTAAAGAAAGTGGTTTATTCTGCCTCAAGTTCTGCATATGGCGATCAAGACACAATGCCCCTACACGAAGATCTTCCCACTCGACCACTCTCTCCATATGGACTGCAAAAATATGTTGGCGAGCATTATGCGCGCGTATTTAGCCAAGTGTACGGACTCCCGACCGTCTCCCTACGCTATTTCAATGTCTACGGTCCCCGCTTAAATCCAAGTGGCGCGTACGCACTCGTCATCGGTAAGTTCTTAAAGCAGAGAAGTGACGGTGGCCCCATGACAATCACAGGCGATGGTGAGCAGACCCGCGACTTTACGCACGTGCGCGATGTCGTGCGTGCCAATATCCTCGCTGCCGAAAGCCCAAATGTAGGCAAGGGTGAGGTGATGAATATCGGCGCCGGTCGCAACTCCACCATCAACCGCATCGCCGAGCTCATCGGCGGAGAAGTCGAGTACGTGCCAGCGCGCTTCGAGCCTAAACACACACTTGCAAGCCATGCCAAAGCCAAGGAGCTCATTGGCTGGGAGCCACAAGTGCAAGTCGAAGAGGGGATACGGGAGCTACTCAAAGAGTGGGGACTCGACTGTGTGTGCAAGGATGGTGTTTGTGCATGTGCGCATGCGCAATAAATTTAAACAGATTTAGAGAATAATCTACAGAAATGGATGAAATTCGAGGCGCGGAGAAAGCGACGAGGAAGGCATATTCTGATATGTTGACCGAGTTAGAGAGGCTCCACAACGAAGAAGTTCGCCAGTTCTGGAGATTCGGTAATATGCTTTCTGAGACCATGCTTGCGTTATGAGGGTATCGTCTATACTATATTATTCATGTTGCTTGAAGACGGAGAAAATTTGATAGCCAACCTCCGTGATGAGGAAGTACTCGAGCGCTCTATCGCTACCCCGAGTCTTTTTGCTGTACTTGTTGAGCGTTATCAGGATGCATTTCTGCGCAAAGCCGAAAGTGTGGTCCGCAGCCGCGAAGAAGCAGAAGATATCGTTCAAGAGACGTTTACCAAGATCTATTTCAATGCCAACCGCTTCAAGACGGTCGAAGGCGCGTCTTTCAAGTCATGGGGATACAAGATCCTCATGAATACAACCTTTACCCATTATCAAAAGTTAAAGAAGAAAGGGGGAGCCATGATAGAGCTTGACCCTGAATTCTACGAGACGCTTCCTGATCCTGCGAACTATTCTCACGAAGAGACAATGCGCGACTATGTGGCCTCATTCTTATCACGAATGCCCATGCAGCTCGCGCGCCCACTGTCGCTCCACTTCATCGATGAATATTCGCAAAAGGAGATCGCCGAAATGGAAGGGACTACCGTCTCTGCCATCAAGACCAAGATCTACCGAGCGAAACGAGAGTTCCAGCGTTTATTAGATGAGCAGGGAACGTAAGTGTCATCGCTTCACACCCTCAAGATAATAAATAATCCATGGAACACACACTTCACATGAACGATACCGCACTCACCAAGCGCATCATGCGCCGCGTATATCTTATCGCGACCATCCGCTTCATCCTGAATCCAGTATTCATGAAGTCACTTATTGCAATTGTTTTCTTCTGGCGCTCAACCAAATACGTTTCGTATGTCAATGTATTCGCCAACATGCCCTCACTTGCGAATGTGACTCAAGACTATCAGTTTATGAAAGGCGCGCTCTTTCATGCGCATCCAATGACCATAATTCTGCTTTCGTCAGTTGCTTGGCTTTCGGTGTGGGTGGCATTTGATATGCTTTCTAAGCGCCAAGACTCTTGGATCTAAAGCTGGCATCCAATATTGACGCATTACTCGGCTTTCCCTCAGCAGGTTTGGAAGTAGTAGATTACTACAACTTCTCAAACACTGCTTTAGTCTAAGCCATCGTACTGCATTCAATATTGAAAGCCCGCACGATCAAGAACATAGCTTTGAATTTTTAAAACTCTTCATATAACAAAATCATCCGCCATATTTATACGGCGGATGTTTTGTTTCTTCCCCGTTCCCAAGACTACATAGGGTCACCCTGTGTAGTTTTCAATGAACCTCCCTGCGGTAGAGCTGTCCCATCACTCGCTTTGCTTCGTATCGGCGGAGTATCTCAAAAACTTCCCACTTAAATATCTTGGATAACCAACGGTTTTCTGAACCCTTTTTTAGCGAAGATCTCCATGGCATATCCAAGGGGCATTAAGAGAAATTAAGAGGAATAAAGCATAAACTTGCTATTCCTCCTCATTCTGTTAGTTTAGCTACTAACCATGTCTATAAATACGCGCTTTTTCGTCCTCTCCATACTCAGTATTATCCTCACGCTTCTTCCGCTCCACTCAGCTA
>JAYVMS010000016.1:0-11599 GCA_043758815.1 bacterium | reverse complement strand
GGGCGCTTACTCGACCAACGTGAAGCGCGAAAGCACCTCAAGGTCAGCGGCGTGTATACCGTGGAGCGGACTTCACTCAACAGCTGGGGCAAAAAGGTTTTTCTAATCGAAGTTCCTGATGTTGCATTCAATACTGCGCTGTTCGAAGACGCGAGATAATTCGTAAAAATGAATCAAAAAATCGTTCGCAAATGCGAACGATTTTTTAATTTACTATTTTGCTTTCTTTTCTTTCTTCTCTGATTTTTCTGTCTTCTCTACCTTAACTGCCTTGACCTTCTTAGATTCAGACTTAGCCTCTGGCTTTGCATCAGACTTTGGCTTGCGGGCCTCGTTCTTGGCTTCGGCTTTCTGTGTCTTTTTTAAAGTCTTCTTGAGCACATCGACAACCATACGTCCGCGATAATTACCGCAATTAACGCATACGCGGTGCATTAAGTGCTTAGCGCTACATTTTGGGCATGTTTCGAACCGCGCGACTTTAAGTGCGTGGTGAGAGCGACGGTTGGCCGTGTGACTCTTAGTGTGTCTCATGTGTACTACCATAGTGGTTCCAAGTATACGCAAACTTAAAAAAAGTGCAAGGAATCCAGCCTAAGTCACGGTCGTTAAAGATTCACCCCATAAATGCCGGACGGTGACTAACAACAAAAAAGTCCCTCTGGGACTTAGTCTTATTACGCCCTGACTCGTGCTTCCAATTGTTCTTGAACAATTGTCGCGAGGTTTTTTGTCGTTATGGTACGAACTTCCGGATGCATACCGATGCCTGTTTTAATATTAAGCACTCCATTCATGGCATACTCGATTATGAGCTGTGAATCAGAGCCGTATTTCATTCTTCGAATACGCGCCCCCAAGGCTTCTCGCTCGCTTGAATTCAGTCCGGAAACTTGAATGGTGTTGTTCTCGATGATGCTGACCTGAATACTTGTTTCATCGCTTTTCATGCCTGTCTCCACATGAACGCACTCCGTACAGAGTACAGAATAATAAGTTTAGCGCAAACTATCCTGCATAAAAAAAGCCCGCTTTTACGAGCTTCACTCTACATTTTCGGTAATAGAGAAACCAATGTTCATTTCGAAAAGTTTTGACTCTACCACGTGTCGCACTTCGTCAATCGGAAAGTCAGTGGCCCAAAATTCGCAGGTCTGCATGTAGTCGCTCATGAGACGATCCCCATAAACTGCTTCAACCGCAGCATAGAGGTCGTCTTCCTGATCTGCAGATAAGCCACTAACGAGCACGTGTCTCAAACTCCCACTTCGACTGCCGATACAGACGACGATCTCCACTTCTTCTTCCATGGAACACCTCAGCAAAAGAACATCTTCTTAGAATAACTCCTCATCAAAAAATTGCAAGATTAAACGCTTTGAATTATGAAGATTTAAGGAAGTTACAAAAACTCACTCGATGTATGTCAGAAAGACCGTGGGTTTTGAGTGCAGTAACATGTCGTCTTGTGCCATAGCCTTTGTGCTGATCGAAGTTATAGAGAGGATATTTCTTATGGAGTCTTACCATATATCGATCGCGATGCACTTTGGCCACAACTGATGCCATGGCGATAACAGTCACTTGTGCATCACCGTGTATTATTGTGCGCTGGTGGGTGAAGCGCTCGGGTGCGTACAATCCCCCATCGAGTAAGACTTCACATTCACCCGCATCTACCTTGAGCTTTTTGAGTGAGCGTTCGAGCGCTCTTCGTATGGCGGGGACAATACCAATGCGGTCAATTGTCGAAGCACTTACCATTGAGACGGCAATGCGCAATTCATCGCACAGATATGACTGCATTTTTGCTACCCACTCTTCGCGCATAGCTACTGTGAGCTGCTTAGACTCTTTGATGTCGCGAAAATTTTTAAGCATACGAGGACTCACGAGCACCGCACCCACCGCGACCGGTCCCGCCAACGGCCCCCTCCCGACCTCATCGACTCCGATGATGAATCTTATTTTTGTTTGTCGCTTCATTTATCAAAAGCATACAATAGTTCAAGTATAAAAAAAGAGCGCGGCATGTACCACACTCTTTTATTCATGCGAACTCATTTGTCTCATCGTAAATGAAAGTGTTTTCCGAACTTTTTCTTAAACGCTTCAAAGACGCGTTTTTCTATCTTGTTATACCAGCCGCCTATCCAAAGCCAGTAAGGGATGGTGAGGGTATTTGCAAAGATGACCGCAGTTGGGAGCCAGTGCTTAGCGGACAGGTAAAGCCCCGAGAAGACGAAGATGAGAAAGAAAAGCCCACAAATATTGAGGAGGAGTGACACATGCGTCATCAGCCGCTTGCGCCATGGATCCTCGAGGAGCATTGCCCGCCAAGTGTGGTTGAGGTCAGCCAGATGAGCAACATCTTGATCTACCTCATCCTTCTTCTGCGCGCGGTCGAAATTGCCAACTCTATAAACTGGCCCAAATACCTTTTTAAAAGAATTCAGCCACGTTCCTTCTTTGTCTCGCCACTCCTCAAAACGCGTCAAAGCGTCGCGTATAATTCTAAGCATAATGAGGACTCCAAATAAATTCCTGTCTGCATTATAGCCTAGCAAAAAAGTATTCTTTACACACGGTACTATAAAATTTTGCTCCACTCATGAGCTATAAATCCTTTTATTTGACTTAATTTCAGGAAGTAAGGACCCCGTGGCAATAGGGCCGGGCATTGAATGCGCCCGAAGACTCGCTCTATCGCGCCGCGAACGGTGCGGCATTCAACCTTTGCTTCGTCGCCCTACGGTCGAAGACCAAATGAAGACATTTGGTCTTCTTCCTCGCTAGACAAAGTAATCCACATGACAGAAGTTGCCCTCCCCTCTGCTATAATACGAGCATGAATGTGAGCGCAAACCCCAAAACGAACGTCAGCGCTAAAGCAAAAGACACTACTCCAATTACGTTCGTCCACCTGCATACACATTCACATTTTTCACTCTTAGACGGCCTATCTAAGATAGACAAAATGGTCGCACGCGCCAAGGAACTCGGCATGCCTGCGATTGGACTCACCGATCATGGTGCGATGTACGGTGCGATTGAGTTCTATAAGGCATGTACCGCGGCTGGTATCAAACCGATCATTGGCGTCGAAGCGTATGTCGCCAACCGCACTCGCCTTGACAAAGAGCCGGGCATCGACAATAAGCGCTTCCACCTCACACTACTTGCAAAGAACATAGTCGGATACAAAAACCTCGTACGCCTCACCACCATGGCTCACCTCGAAGGCTATTATTACAAGCCACGCATGGACAAACACATCCTGCGCGAGCATTCAGAAGGTATTATCGCGCTTTCAGGCTGCCCTGCAGGAGAGCTCGGCCGTGCGATACTCCGCTCAAACGACATGGAGCGCGCCGAGATGATCATCCGCGAGCATCAAGAGATATTTGGCAAAGAGAATTATTTCATTGAGATCATGCATCACACCGATGTTCCAGATTTTGACAAATGGCGGGCCGCGCTCATCCGTCTTTCTGAGAAACTTTCTATTCCCCTCGTCGCCACCCAAGACTCGCACTATATTCACCCCGACGACTCGCGTGCACACAAGACGCTTGTGGCAATATCAACGAACACCGACATTAACGACACGGGGATATTTGCAGGCGAAGGTGAATATCATTTCACTACCACCGAAGAGGCGCTCGAAAATTTCAGAGACATTCCACAGGCAGTCGAGAACACCATGAAGATAGCAGCTATGTGCGACATACAGCTTGAGCTCGGCAAGTGGGTCTTTCCGCACCTCGAATTCAAAACGGGAAATGCAGACGACGAGCTACGCCACCTCGCGTATGAGGGTATCGCCTTCCGTGAACTTGAACGTTCAGAAACCTTAATCACCCGCCTCGAGTATGAGCTTGAGGTCATCAAGAATAAAGGCTATTCGCCATACTTCCTGGTTGTATCCGACCTACTACGCTTCGCGCGTGAGTCTGGCATCTATACCACAGTGCGTGGCTCGGCTGCAGGCTCGCTCGTGACATACCTCACCGGCATTACCAATGTTGACCCGCTTGAATTCCAGCTTCCGTTTGAGCGCTTCTTGAATCCATTCCGCCCATCTGCACCTGATATCGATATGGATTTCGCGGATAATCGCCGTGAAGAAGTCCTTGAATACGCCAAGCGCAAATACGGCGCAGATAAAGTGGCACAGATCGGAACCTTTGGAACAATGATGGCACGCGGTGCGGTGCGTGACGTTGCGCGCGCACTCGGCAAGCCTTACGAAATAGGCGACCGCATCTCGAAGCTAGTACCCTTAGGAGCACAGGGCTTCCCCATGACCCTTGAACACGCGATGGAGCTTGAGCCTGATCTCGCAAAGATGTACAAGACCGACCCAGAAGTGCGCGAGATAATCGACCTCGCAAAGAAGCTTGAAGGCTGTGTGCGCCATGTTTCCGTGCACGCGGCAGGTGTTGTCATCTCCCCCACCAACCTTCTCGACTTTGCTCCGACCCAATTCGACCCTAAGGGCGGTAAGGTCATCACCCAGTACGATATGTATTCTGTTGAGGACGCGGGCCTTCTCAAGTTCGACTTCCTCGGAATACGTAATCTCGCGATATTAGGAGACGCAGTACGACTCGTCAAAGAGCATCGCAATGTCGACATCAATATCGAGAAGATCCCCTTCAATGACAAGAAGACGTTCGTTATGCTTGCGCGCGGTGACACTGAAGGTTTGTTCCAATTAAACGGCTCGGGCATGACCAAGGCCTTGATGGAACTCAAGCCAACCCGCATCGAAGACATCAACGTGATGGTGGCGCTTTATCGCCCAGGCCCGATGCTCACCATTGAAGAATACGTTGCCCGCAAGAACGGCAAACATCCTGTCACCTACTATCACCCCAAGATGCAAAAGTTTCTCGATAAGACTTACGGTCTGTTGGTCTATCAAGATGACCTGCTCTTTACTGCTATCGAGCTTGCAGGCTACGACTGGAACGAGGTAGATAAATTCCGCAAAGCGGTGGGCAAGAAGATTCCTGCGGAAATGGCCAAGCAGCACAAGATATTCGTTGAAGGCTGCAAAACGCACAGCGGTATAGGCGAAGCAGATGCTGAGAAGATATGGGCATTGTTTGAGCCGTTCCAAGGATATGGTTTCAACAAGGCACATGCAGCGTGCTATGGGCGCGTCGCATATCAGACCGCCTACATGAAAGCCAACTACCCTACCGAGTACATGACCGCAGTGCTTTCAGCAGAAGCCGGTGATACCGAAAAGATCTCCGAAGTCATCGCTGAGTGTAAGCGAATGAAAATCCCCGTACTTCCACCCGACATCAATGCAAGTTACGCGCAGTTCACTGTCATCAAGGCGGAGGACGCACTTCTGGGAGCGGTAGCGATCACACCGCACGACGATTTACAAGTACACAAGCAAGATCAGATACGATTCGGATTGTTTACCATAAAGAATCTTGGGGAGAATATCGCGAGTGCAATAATCGCAGAGCGTATCGCGGGTGGTCCCTATAAAACATTCACAGAATTCTTAGAGCGCGTGACCCACAAAGACCTCAACAAGAAGTCGCTCGAGTCACTCATCCGCTCTGGCGCATTCGACACCATGGGTATCGACCGTGGATCACTTCTTCACAATGTCGATGATGCACTAGAATATCACAAGCTACACGCAAAGGAGCGTGAGAGCAATCAGGTATCCCTCTTTTCGGTCATGACCGAAGGCAGCGCACTTCCCACACTCCGCCTTAAGCCTGCACCGGAAATTTCTCAAGAAGACAAACTCGCATGGGAGAAAGAGCTGCTCGGTCTTTATATCTCAGGCCACCCACTCGATAAGCACCGCGACAAGCTCGAAAAAAGCGGATCTAGCATCAAGCAAATAAGCGAAGATATGCGTGAGGGGGTAAACACCGTCATCGCAGGGATCATCGAAGAGCACAAACTTGTTATTACCAAGAAGAACGAGCACATGGCCTTCCTTCGTATCGCCGACTTTACCGGCTCTATAGAAGTCGTCGTTTTCCCTCGCACGCTGACTGAGTTCAAGGACTTACTTGGCCCAGACAAGTTAGTAGCGATCAAGGGCAAGTTTTCTCGTCGCAACGACGCCCCCTCACTCATCGCCGAAAAGGTAAAGTCGTTATAAAAAAAAGCCCCTCGTTGTGTGGGGTTTTTGCTAATGCAACACAGCGTTACCGAGTGCTTTTGCGAGAGTGCTTGGATATCCTCCGTTTTGGAGTTGGAGTGCGGTATGCCCGCCACCGTTTGTGGGAATTTCGTATCGCCCTCCTATCGGAAGTTTATCGATGAGTTGATCGGCAATTTGCTGCCCGAGTTCGAACTCCGCACGGATCTCCGGAAACAGATCGGAAAGATAGTCGAGCAAAGGTTCGAGCCGCGCGATCGGAAGCCCCTCTTCAAGGAACGACTGAAATAGCGTTGTCCACAAAATCTTTATCTTCCGAATGTTTCCCGAAGTTTGCGCCTCCTTGATGTCGGCGCAAATACGTTTATGTGCATCATTCAGTTCTTTGTCGGAAACCTTGCTTTCTCCCGCTTCGAGATACGCGCGAATACACGGTTTGAGGTACATGAGTTTCTCCTATTGTCCCATCATCAAATTCCCATTAAATACAAAAGATGTCAAATATTGCCCTAAAAAGATCCATGTTACTATTGCTCTATGGAAAATAATGAAAAGTTGCACAATATCCGCCACACCATGGCACATCTTCTCGCAATCGCAGCCCGCGAATTCGACCCCGAAGTTAAGCTTGGTATCGGACCCACGACCGATGATGGTTTTTACTATGACTTCAAATTCACCAAGGTCCCAACCCCCGATGACCTTAAAGCATTTGAAAAATCAATGCGCAAACTCGTGAATCAAAAGCTTCCGATGAGCGGCCGCGAGATAAGCCAAGCAGAAGGTGAGAAGCTATTCGTGGGTCAGGAGTTCAAGCTTGAGCTACTCAACGAATATGCAGGCGAGGGCAAGACGCTCACCGCCTATAACGTTTCAGACTTCACCGACCTGTGTAAGGGCGGACACGTTGCGAACACTGAAGAGATAAAAGCTGACGCATTTAAGCTCACTCGCATTGCTGGTGCTTACTGGCGCGGAAGTTCGGAGAACCCTATGCTCACCCGCATATATGGATACGCTTTTGAGTCAGGCAAAGAACTCGACGATTACATTGCCCTGATCGAGGAGGCTAAGAAGCGCGACCATCGTAAGCTTGGTAAAGAGCTCGGTCTTTTTGTGTTCTCTGATCTCGTCGGTGCGGGACTTCCCCTCTGGACCCCCAAAGGCACGATTATCCGCGAACTCTTGAATGATTTCGTATGGCAGTTGCGCAAGGCAAAAGGATATCAGAAGGTCACTATCCCCCACATCACGCGCAAGGATCTTTACGAGACATCTGGTCACTGGAAGAAGTTCGCTGATGAACTTTTCAAGATAAAGACGCGCGAAGGCCACCTCTATGCGATGAAGCCGATGAACTGTCCCCACCACACACAAATATTCGCGTCTGAACCTCGCAGCTATCGTGCTATGCCACAGCGCTTCTGTGAGACAACCATGGTCTACCGCGACGAACAGTCCGGTGAGCTTTCGGGACTTTCGCGTGTACTTTCTATCACCCAAGATGATGCGCATGTATTTTGCCGAGAAAGTCAGATAGAGGCTGAGGTCTTTGCTGTCTGGGATATCATCGATACCTTTTACAAGACGTTTGGCTTCACGGACTTACGCGTGCGACTATCGCGTCATGACCCAAAAAACTTTGACAAGTACTTAGGCACCAAGGAAGTCTGGCAGAAAGCAGAGGATGCACTCATTGCGCTTATGGCGAAGCGCGGTATCACCGACTACATCGATGGCGAGGGTGAGGCAGCGATGTATGGCCCTAAGATAGACTTCATTTCTCGCGACAGCCTCGGCCGCACCCTTCAGGTTGCCACCATCCAGCTTGATTTCAATCAGCCACTTAACTTTGGCCTTGTCTGTACCAATGAAAAAGGCGAGAAAGAAACTGTTGTCATGGTCCACTGCGCCATCATGGGCTCTATCGAGCGCTTTATGGCCACACTCATAGAGCATGTTGGCGGCAACTTCCCTCTTTGGCTTGCGCCGATACAAGTTGCGATACTTCCCATATCTGACGTGCATCACGCATACGCAAGCGAAGTGAATGCTCAACTGATAGCACTCGACATACGCACAAACTTAAATCTCGAGAGTGAAAGCTTAGGTAAAAAGATCCGTGAAGCAAAAGTCTCTAAGATCCCCTACACACTTGTGATAGGCGACCAAGAAGTTGCTGACAAAACAGTGACCCTTGAGAGCCGCGAGAAAGGCAAGGTGGGCACACTTTCGCTTGATGAACTCAAGAACCTGCTTACAGTGGAAATAGTGCAGAAGAAATAACAGCCTGCTTTACGCATGGGTTAGTACTCACTATACTTAGAGAGGGTACCTTTAAGGAGTCAGAGGTGAACATCAAGCCGATATTTAAGAATCGTGTCGACAAGCGGACGAATCTTCATATCGGGGTTGAGATCCGATATGAAACAAATGACGCAGAAGAACTCATGCACATGCTTGAATTCCTCAAGAGCGAAGAAGGTAAGAATGGTGTTGGCTTTCAAATGCCAAAGGCATACCTGAGTGGATCCGTGATAACCATCGAGGCAATCATAAAAAGCTTGGGCAAATTCACCCCCGGTGAGCGTAGTATCAATGGAATCATTTCACTCCATTTCTTTGATGAGATGCGGTCATTGTTCCTCGCATACATCACTCAGCTCGAGGAAATGAAGCAGATCGCTCTAAAAAATGTCGACTGGGACAAAGATCACCCCTTCTACCCCACGCACGAGCATTACAAAAAGATCGCAGAACTCTACTTCCCTGCCACAACAAAGATGAATTAAAAACGGACCACATCACAATGGCCCGTTTCTTATTTTTTAGGTAGTAGATAGATCGCAGATTTTGAATGCAGTACGAGGCATCGAGAAACGATGCCTCCCGAGCGACCATTTTTCTTAGCTGTACTCAGCTTAGAAAAATGGCAGTACTCGCCGTGGTGGCGTATTCATATATGGTGAGCGGAGCTCGTTTTGAATATAACAAAGTAATGCGTCAAAATATGCGATCTATATATCGAGGTTGGCGTACTTGGCATTGGACTGTATGAACGACTTGCGTGGAGCAACCTCGCTTCCCATGAGGAGGTCGAAGACCTTGTCAGCCTCCTGTGCATCTTCGATAGTTATCTGCTTGAGTACACGGTGAAGCGGGTCCATGGTTGTTTCCCACAACTCTTCTGAGTTCATTTCTCCAAGACCTTTGTAGCGCTGAATATGGATCTTGGAAACGCGGGCGGCTTTGCCTTTGACCTCTTCTTCAGTTTCACCTTCTCCCCCGTCTGCTCCCTCACCCTGCATGTCTGGTTCATCGGTGACCTCAAGCTCGCTCATGTCGATGTTCTCAATCTTGAGATAGGCGTTCTTCTCTTCGTCTGAATAGAAGTAATTAATATCTTTGCCTTTCTTCACTTTATACAGTGGTGGCTGTGCGATATATACATGACCAGCATCAACGAGTGCTCTAAAGTGGCGATAGAAAAGCGTGAGCAAAAGTGTGCGAATGTGGGCTCCGTCGACATCGGCATCAGTTGCGATGATGAGCTTGTGGTAGCGGAGTTTAGAAATATCGAACACATCACCAATTGCGGTTCCCATAGCAACAACAAGATTGCGTATCTGCTCTGAAGCGAGCATCTTATCGAGGCGGGCGCGTTCAATGTTGAGTATCTTTCCTCGAAGCGGAAGTATCGCCTGAGTCTTGCGGTCACGGCCCGTCTTGGCTGTTCCACCTGCGGAGTCTCCCTCAACGATGAAGAGTTCTGACTCTTCTGCGCTTCTCGACTGGCAGTCTGCAAGCTTTCCTGGAAGTGTCATGCCCTCGAGTGCGCCCTTACGCATCACTGAGTCTTTTGCTGCCTTTGCAGCTTTGCGCGCACGCAGCGCCAAGATGACTTTCTGAATGATAGCCTTTGCATCTTCTGGATGTTCTTCGAGGTAGCTTCCAAATGCTTCACCAAATGCAGTTTCTGTCGCACCGCGCGCTTCTACTGAACCGAGCTTTGCCTTGGTCTGTCCTTCGAACTGTATCTCAGGCATTTTGACTGAAATGACCGCAGTAAGCCCCTCGCGGACGTCGTCGCCAGTAAAGCCTTCTTCTGCTTCTTTGCCGGACATATTCTTCTTGGCGTAGTCATTAAGTGTACGCGTGAGCGCTGTGCGGAAGCCGGTTACGTGCATACCACCTTCTGAGTTGTAGGTATTGTTTGCAAAAGCTATTTCGCGCGAGGTCATGTCGTCAACGTACTGCAAAGCAATTTCTACAGAGACGTTTCCTACTTGGCGATCAATATAAAAAATTTCTTTATGTATCGGAGTCTGGAATTTATTGTAGAACTTGATGAGTGAGTACAGCCCCCCCTCGAAGTAGAAAGACATAGAGGGTGCGTTGTAACCCGTATCCTTAAGGTAGAATGAACCATCGAGTTCGAGCTTTTGTACTGAGTCTCTCAGGTCGAGGACATTTATCTCCACTCCCTTTACAAGATAGGCCTGCTGGCGCAAATGCGCGACGATGGTGTTCCAGTTGAACTTTATCTCACTGAATATCTCTGGGTCTGGATCGAAGAGGACAATGGTGCCGCGGAGTTTGGAATTGCCGAGTTTTTTGACTTTAGATTTCTGTTTACCGCGGACGTATTCTTGAACATGTTCGCCTCCGTCGCGATGGACATTGACCTTCGCATACTGAGAGAGCGCATTTACCACAGAAGCACCCACGCCGTGGAGACCTCCTGAGACTTTATATCCGCTTTCATCGCCACCGAACTTTCCACCAGCGTGGAGCGTAGTCATGACCGTCTCAAGAGCGGAGACCTTAGTCTTTGAATGTATATCCACCGGAATACCGCGGCCGTTGTCGACAACGCGAATGCGGTTACCTGGAAGCAGGGCGACTTCTATGTGGTTGGCATGGCCGCCCATCGCTTCATCGCGTGAGTTATCAAAAATTTCCCAGATCAAATGATGCAGACCCTCGACTCCCGTTGAGCCAATATACATTCCGGGGCGCTTACGCACCGGCTCGAGACCCTCAAGAACCTGTATTGATTCAGCTCCGTAGTTCCCCTTTTTTGATTCTTTTTCGTCTTTTTTGGCCATGTAAATTTATCTTTGTGAAAAAAATTGGAGGCCGAATCTCTTCGGCTCTCATTCATATATCATAGCAGATTCCGCTTACGAATGAAAGCAATATAAACTCAAAAAAATGGCTTTAATAATGAGTATTTTGATACAAAAATACCGCCAAGGGTTGTATGGTTCGAGAAAAGTTCTCATCGAATGAACAACCCCCCAGCAGAGCTGGAGGGTATCACCCGAGCATGAACGTTATTTCCATAGTGTCAGCTTGTGACGCTCATGCACTTATTTTATCTGGGAAACCGAGGATTTCCCAGACCCATCCTACAAGGATCCCAAAGCAGAGCTGGGGGGTATGGCTGCGCTA
>JAYVMS010000015.1:0-47943 GCA_043758815.1 bacterium | reverse complement strand
GAGACTATAAATAACCATAGGACCCTTTTAAAGTAATGTTATATGCGTTAAGATACCCTCAATATGGAACTTGCGAATTCAATTGAAGCAATACTCTTTTATCAGGCTGAGCCCATGAAGGTGTCACGCTTGGTGGCGCTCCTTAAGCGTAGCGAGCCAGAGGTGCTGGAAGCCATTAAAGTTCTCGAAGATAAACTTTCTGCGACGGGTCTCCGCTTGCTCACAAATAGCGGAGAGGTGACGCTTGGCACATCGCCTGATGCAAGTGCGCTCATTGAGGCCATAACCAAAGAAGAGCTTTCTAGGGATCTTTCAAAAGCGTCACTCGAGACTCTTGCAATCGTTCTCTACAAAGGCCCGATTACGCGTGCTGAGATTGATTATGTTCGTGGGGTAAACTCCACGTTTATTCTCCGTAACCTCCTTATTCGTGGACTGGTAGAAAAAGTAGACAACCCGAACGATCAGAGAAGTTTTCTCTACAAGCCAACATTTCAGCTGCTCGAGCATATGGGAGTCACTAAAACCGAGGAACTTCCGGCATATCATGATACTTTCAACGTGTTAGCAGGATTTGTGGCTCTGAAAGAAGAGGAAAAACTGAGCGAGTCCGAAGAAGAATCTGTCGATGCCGAGATCAATCCGGGCGATACTCCCATGACTCTACTTTCTGATGAAGAGTTGAGAAGTGAGGGAGAAGAAATCGAGGCAGACATTAGCGAAGAAGATCAAGCCGGAGGAAATTTTGATGATGAAGCATTACAAGGGCATCGCGAAGAAAACAAAATAGGACTATGACCAAAGTAAGTCAGGTGCAGATCTTTCTTCTCATGCTTGCCATTGGATTTCTAACGGGTCCGCGGGTGTTAGTCGCACTTTCAAAGATGGGTATAGGTACTGACGTTGCGTCATCGCGAAATGTGTCACAGGTCGTTGCGGTCGGTGATTCTGATATTAAAATGTCTGAGATAAAACCCGCGACCTCTGCGATCAAAAATCCATATGATCTGCTCTCACTTGAGGCTAAGAGTGTGTATGTATGGGATATCAACGCACACAAAAAACTTTATGGCAAAAATGAAGAGAGACAGTTGCCACTCGCGTCCATAACTAAGATGATGATGGCACTTGTCGCAGTGGAACTTTTGCCGAGTAACACTAAGATAACGATAAGCCCAATTGACATAGAGACTGAGGGTGACAGCGGTTTGTTTTCGGGGGAAAAATGGTCACTTGCGGATCTCTTGAAATTCACGCTTGTCGCCTCATCGAACGACGGAGCAAGCGCGATTGCTAGTGTTGCAGGAGCAACGCTTCTTCGTGAAGCTAGTACATCTGATCCATTCTTGAACAAGCAGTTGTTTATAGAAAAAATGAACGAGAAAGCTGAGGCTATTGGGCTTACGAACACGCACTTTTCTAATGAAAGCGGGCTGGATCTCGACAGTGTTACGAGTGGGGCGTATGGCTCGACGCGCGACATGGCCATGCTTTTTCAGTATATTTTCAAAAAACATTCTGAACTGTTTACATCAACTACATATAAGAAAATAAATCTCACCTCACTCAGTCAAGTCACGCACCATGTCGCGAACACTAATGAAGGCGTCGCACAAGTTACTGGGCTCATAGGCTCCAAGACGGGCTACACAGACCTTGCGGGAGGCAATCTCGTTGTCGTAGTTGATATAGGAGTCGATCACCCCGTTGTCATTGCAGTACTTGGTTCAACCATAGAGGGCAGGTTCACTGACGTAGCGCAATTAATTGATGCCACCGTGAGTGAGATAACAAAAGCGGATAACTCACCAGACACAAAGGCACAACCCTAATTGCACTTCTATCATTCTGTCTTATTTGTTTTCTTTCTAAATTCTATTTTTTATATCTATGATCACCGATGCAATAAAGATCCTCGCTCCCTCAGCTCTCGCTTTTGTGGTGGGAATAGTCATTACGCCTGTTGTGACTGGATTTTTGTATAAACACAGGATGTGGAAGACCTCGAGCGTAAAAAAGACTATCGACGGAAAAGAAGCAACAATCTCAAGCAAACTACACAATGATGAAGAACGAAAGACGCCACGCATGGGAGGCATCGTGGTCTGGGGAAGTGTACTGATAACCGTCCTCATCTTATGGCTGTTGTCAGCATTCTTTCCAAATGCTGCTACCGGTAAATTAAATTTTCTTTCTCGCAATCAAACTTGGCTCCCACTTTTCATACTTATTGCAGGAGCACTGTGTGGTCTAGTGGATGACTATCTAGTTTGTCGCGATCAAGGAACTTACAAGGGTGGAGGACTTTCCCTCAAAACAAGGCTTATTTTTGTTTTTTTGCTCGGATTACTCGGAGCATGGTGGTTCTACACCAAGCTTGATATGGACTATGTTCACATACCATTTTGGGGAGACCTGCATCTGGGAATATTGTTCGTGCCGATCTTCATCTTGTTTATCATCGGCATCTACTCAGGAGGCATCATCGATGGTGTTGATGGACTATCGGGAGGAGTTTTCGCTATCATTTATTCTGCTTACGCAATTATTGCATTTGCGCACGGGCAGATAGATCTTGCCGCATATGCGTCTGTTGTTGTGGGCGGCCTTTTAGCATTCTTGTGGTTCAATATCCCACCCGCACGCTTTTTTAATTCTGAAACAGGAACAATGGCACTTACCACTTCACTTGTAATTGTCGCGTTTCTTACAAAAGCAGTGATACCACTTTTTATGATTGCTTTTCTCCTCATCGCAACGAGCGCATCAAGTATTATCCAGATATATTCAAAGAAATATCTTGGTAAGAAATTTTTCATCGTCGCGCCCCTACACAATCATTTCCAGGCGCTTGGCTGGCCAGCGTACAAGGTCACTATGCGCTACTGGGTATTTGGTATGATGCTCGCTGTAGTCGGTGTCATCGTCGCTTTGGTTGGATAAATGGCCTGTTTTTCAGCTTTCCACAGAGCCATTTTTGCGATTTGGCAGTATAATAGTCTCAATGCATCGAGGAGTAGATAGAATATTTCTAACCATTGTAATCTTGCTTCTAATTGTAGGATTTCTTATTTTTATATCCGCATCACTTGGAACGCTTGCGAGCAACCAGTCAAAGTTCATCAATCTCATCATTGGCCAGATTGGATTCGGTCTTGTGTTGGGTAGTGGAGCAATGTATGGCTTTTCGCGACTCAAATACCAATTCTGGCGCAAGCAAGCGTTCTGGATATTTCTTGGCTCGATCGTGCTCTCGGTACTCGTGTTTGTGCCGCATGTTGGTGTGTCACATGGTGGTGCGCGCCGTTGGGTTGACCTCGGCATTACCACATTTCAACCAGGAGAGATCCTCAAGTTTGGAATGATAGTCTATCTTGCGACATGGTTCACGTTCGTACAAAAGCGTATTCAGTCTCCGCTCTTCGGTTTCTATCCGCTCATGGGCATGATGGGTATCGCAGGTGGACTCCTTCTTGCTCAGCCTGATACGGGAACATTTATTATAGCGGTTTCGGCGGGTGCTGCGATGTATATTTCCGCAGGAGCGCGCTGGCGCGATCTCGCAATTCTTTTTCTGCTCAGTATCGTTTTTCTTGCAGGGGTAGCGATGTGGAAGCCTTATGTACGTGAACGTATAATGACACTCATCCACCATCACGATGCTCAAGGCTCAGGATATCAGGTGAGACAGTCGCTTATTGCAATTGGAAGTGGCGGCATTTGGGGGAAAGGTTTCGGGCAAAGCATACAAAAATTCAGCTATCTTCCTGAAGCGCAAGGAGACTCGATATTTGCAGTAGCAGGGGAGGAGTTAGGCTTTGTCGGCTGCAGTACGATAGTCATTTTATATCTTCTATTTGGCTTGCGGGGTTTATGGATCGCTGCACATGCACAAGATAAATTCGGTGGACTCTTGGCTGTGGGGCTTGTTATACTGGTCATATCGCAGTCATTTATCAATATAGGCTCAATGCTTGCGATAGCACCACTTACGGGCGTGCCGCTAATATTTGTAAGTCAGGGCGGAACAGCGCTTCTTGTCGCAATGGCAGAAGTAGGTATATTGTTAAATATTTCAAGATATAGGCATACTTAAATTTATATACATATGAAAATATTATTTGCAGGAGGGGGAACTGGAGGACATTTTTATCCCATAATCGCGGTCGCAGAGGAGGTCAATAAACTTGTCGACAAGGAACACCTTATCGGTGTACAGCTTTTTTATATGTCCGATAGTCCTATAGATAAAGATTTGCTTTTTAAGACAGGCCTTACCTATATGCAGATATCAACAGGCAAGCGTCGAACCTATTTTTCTATACAGAACTATCTTGATATATTCAAGACTCTTTTTGCCTGCGTGCTCGCTACTTGGAAAATATTCTTTCTCTATCCTGACGTTGTCTTTGGAAAAGGTGGGTACGCAAGCTTTCCCGCAATGTTTGCTTCAAAGCTCCTCCGTATTCCTGTTGTCATTCATGAGTCAGACATAATTCCAGGCCGAGTAAATCGTTATATCGCTCCTTATGCCACCAAAATCGCCATCTCCTTTCCAGAAGCAACCAAGTTCTTTGAAAGCCATGGTGTAAAGGCGGACCGCATAGCACTTACGGGGCAGCCAATTAGAAAAACACTTCTTGAAGTTCCCACAGAAGACCCCTTTCAGGTATTTCAGCTTGAAGCAGGAATTCCTGTAATCTTGGTCCTCGGTGGCTCGCAAGGTTCTGAAAAGATCAACGAAAACTTGATCGACATCCTTCCGCGGCTTCTAGAAAAATATCAGGTCCTGCATCAGACCGGTGATAGCAATTATGATTGGATGAAGAAACGTGCAGCAGGTGTACTTGCAGGCAGTGCTTATTCTTCTCGCTATAGGCCATTTGGTTTTCTTGAGCTAAGGCAGTTACGCGTAGCTGCAATGGGGGCAACGCTCATTATCTCTCGTGCAGGCTCGACTATATTTGAGATATCTATTTGGGAGAAACCCTCTGTGCTCATACCGCTTGCTATCGCCCGCGATGATCATCAGCGTGAAAATGCATATAGCTATGCACGCACTGGTGCCGCAACGGTCATCGAAGAGCAGAACCTTAAGCCCGAGCTCTTCTTTTCGGTAGTTTCGTCTATTATAGATGACCCAGCTCGCCAACAAGTAATGATCCAAGGTACGAAAGATTTTGCTAAATTTGACGCTGCTGAAAAGATCGCAACTGCGCTTTTGAGTATCGCCACACATCATGAGTGATCCGACCGGAAAAATAGTCACACGCTTTGCTCCAAGCCCAACTGGGTTCTTGCATGCGGGAACGTACCGGACAGCGATATTTTCGTATCTTTACGCTAAAAAAAATAACGGAACTTTTGTGCTGCGCATAGAAGATACAGACAAGGAGCGTTCGAAAAAAGAATTTGAAGATAACATACTCGAAAGTTTCAAATGGCTTGGCATATCACACGATTTATTCGTGCGCCAATCTGAAAATATGGAGCGCCACAAGCAAGTACTCGAAAAAATGATAGCTGAGAGACATGCTTACATCTCAAAAGAAGAAGCAAAAGATGGTTCAGGTCAGATACGCGAACTCGTGCGTTTCAAAAACCCAAATAGTGATGTGACATTTCAAGATGAGATCAAGGGGAGCGTAACTATGCACACAGGAGACCTCGGCGACTTTGTGATCGCAAAGAACATAAGTGAGCCGTTATTTCATCTCGCAGTAGTAGTGGATGATTTTGATGAAGGCGTGACACATGTCATTCGTGGCGAAGATCATGTTTCAAATACCCCGCGCCAGATACTTATTCAGAGGGCCATCGGGGCAACAACACCCATATATGCGCACTTACCTCTTGTGCTCGGTATCGACAAGAAAAAACTGTCTAAGCGTCGAGGTGCGCTTGCGTTGACCGAATACCGAAAGCTTGGCTATCTTCCACAGGCGATACTCAACATGGTCTCTCTTGTCGGTTGGAATCCTGGAACTGATCAAGAAATATTCTCAATAAATGAGCTTATATCAGCATTTGATCTATCAAAAGTACAAAAATCAGCAGCGATATTTAACCCAGAAAAGTTAGAATGGATAAACAAGGAACACATGAAGCTTATTCCTGTAGAAGAGTTGTTTGCAATGATACGCTTGTATTTGCCTACAAGTATCAGCGAATTAAGGGGGTACTCTGAGAATATGCTTCAGCTGGTTTCACCAATAATCACAGAGCACATTACCCACCTTGATCAGATCAGAGAAATGGCAGAGGGAGGTGAACTTACGTATTATTTCCAGAGCCCCGACTATCCAAAAGAAAAACTTTTTTGGAAACAAGAAAATGACGCACCAACTTTAATAAAAAGATTAAGTAAAACGAAAGAATTACTCTCAGTCCTAGCCGAAGATGCATTCGGCAAGGACGAGGTAAAATCTGCGTTGTGGAATTATGCAGAAGAAGAGGGCAGGGGACAAGTACTTTGGCCACTCCGTTATGCACTTTCAGGAAAAGATAAGTCTCCTGATCCTTTTCAGCTCGCAGCCATTTTGGGAAAGGAAGAAACACTTAAGCGCACTCAAGAAGCAATACGTAAATTCAATGAGGCATAATGTCATTACAACCACAGTTGCTTCTTTTATTGCGGCTTGTTCCACACTTTTTTTACTTTTGAACATTGCGAGCGCACAAGAATCTCCATCGACACAGACAGTGTCCACTCGCACAACAGAACTTCAGCAAAGCATTTTGAGTCATCAGGATGAGATAAAAAAGCTCGAAGCAGATATTGCCGCATATCAAGAACGGCTTGTCGATGTAAGTAATCAAAAGAAAACATTGCAGGGTGCAATTCAAACTATTGATCTCACGCGCATAAAATTGAGTACAGATAAAAAGCTTACTCAAGTAAAGATCGCTCAAACAAATGATTCAATTTATGATCTCAATAAAAATATAGACCAAAAACAGGAACACATCGAAAAGAACAAAAAGCTCATTAGTGACATCGTACACAAGGTAGACGAATCAGACTCCGAATCTTTGATGGAGGTTATTCTTGGGAACACAAGCATCTCTTCTTTCTTGCTCGATATTGATGACCTGGGAAGATTACAGGTTTCTATTCGAGATGGCATCAAGAGCCTTGAAAGATTGAAGAAAGATCTTTCGGGGCAAAAAGTTTCATATGAGGCTCAACAAAAACGCCTCACCTTACTCAAGACCCAGCTAGCAGACCAGCAGCGCCTAGCAGACCAGCAGCGCCTCGAACAGGCGCAGTTATTGAAAGACACAAAAAACCAAGAATCGAATTATAAAAAACAGCTTGCCGATAAACAAGCGCGCAAAAAACAATTCGAACGTGAGATAGGTGATTTTGAAGCGCAGCTACGCGCGGAGATTGATCCGAATAGTTTTCCACGAGCTGGGACAAGGGTGCTTGCATATCCTATCGATAATCCCATCATCACGCAGAAGTTTGGACGGACATCTGATTCAGGTAGACTTTATACAAGCGGCACTCACAACGGAGTCGACTTTAAGGCTGCACCAGGTACTGCGATAATGGCAGTAGCAGACGGTGTGGTCATAGGTACTGGAGATACTGACCGTGTGTGCCGTGGAGCTTCCTATGGCCGCTGGGTAATGATCAAGCATCGAAACGGCCTCTCGACCATATATGGACATTTGGAGCTCATAAAGGTCAGCCAGGGGAATCAGGTCGGTGTTGGAGATGTCATCGGCTATAGCGGAAGCACTGGGTATGCGACAGGACCGCATCTTCATTTGGGGCTATTCGTCTCAAGCGCTGTTCATATCGTTGATCTGCCAAGTAAGACCTGCGCAGGAGCAATATTTCACATACCCGTATCTGCTGCGAACGGATATCTCGACCCATTGGCCTATCTCTAGGTCACAAATGCAGCAAAGTGGTATAATTGGATTATGATAATTCGAATTATTTTTGCTTTTGTACTGTTTGCTGGACTTGCATATTATTATAATGTTGACGTAAGAGCTGTTGTTGATAAAAGTGGCGTACCAACATGGCTTGCGTCCAAGGGCATCTCTACATCTGCTACTAGCACTGCAACCAGCAGTAAGCCGTAAGTTATCAATGTATTTATTTTTTGGCAGGAAGTATAGAAATGGACAAGGCTGATAATTGGCAAAAGCTTGCAGTGGAGCAGCTTGTGGATACTGACTGGACAGTTCTTAACCCAAGACGCATGAGCTGGAATTCGTCATGGAAGCAAAGCAAAGATGACCCTCAATTTCGTGAGCAAGTCGAGTGGGAACTAAATGCGTAAGAGATAGCCGACAAGATCCTCATGTATCTTGATCCAGCTACGAAATCACCGATAAGCTTAATGGAATTAGGTCTATTTGAGGGTACTCATAAAATGTTGGTGGTCTGTCCAGATGGCATTTAGCGTAAGGGTAACGTCAATATCGTCTGTGAGCGTTACGGTGTATCACAAGCAGACAGTTTGAAAGATGCAATAGCGCTCATCACATAGATTCTTGGTCTATAATGCAAGTATCTTGTGCGACATATGTAATATTGCTATATTGAATATATGAAAAAAACTGTGTGGACTTTGGAAAAAATTGCAGTTGGTTTTGAAAAGTTTAATTCAGAATTTAAACGTTATCCTACTGCCGATGAAATTGACAAGTATCCTCATCTGCTATCTTCACGACAAATTCAAAGACGTTTTAAGGGTGGCCTCCCTGAATTACGAAAAATTCTCAAAATTAAAGGGCCTGAAGATTTTACTAAAGGTGCATATAGTAGCGAGCGTGCACGCATGATCGGCAAACGTGCCCATGAGATTGAAAAAACCGTTTACGATTACTTAGTGGCAGGGTTTGGGGAACCATTTGTTCACCGTGAGTACCTGTTCATCGATGACCGGCGCACAAGAGCCGATTTCTTCATTTTTTGTAAAAATGGCAACTTTTGTATTGATGTATTTTATCCAAAGAATGTAAAGAATCTAATTGGCTGTTTGAACAGTAAAATGAGGACGTATGGTTATGCAGCAATGCTCCAATATCCGGTAATTTTTTTAATGATGAATGATGAAATATCAGAAGCAGAGATAGCAGCGGCACTTGATAATAAGACAAATAAACTTAACACCAAGCAGAGGGTAATGTCATTTACGCAATTTGAAACCTTTTGTAGAGGAAAGGTTAGCTCAGTGTCTATTGAGAAATAAGGATTTAATTGATATATGTCGCATAACGTACCTGCTAAAAAGATATATTGTACGACGTGTGTAACAATGGTGAATGAGAGGAGGAATCACGCTTTTAGGGCGAGAGAATATCATCCCCTCTCAAACACAAGTATTGCGCGCAACTATAATTGAGCACGAGCGGACTGTCTCCGAATGAGGAATAAGAAAGAGACCCGCGCTTAATCGAATCATACAAAATTTGTCTGAGATTTTTTGAGTACGATACTTTAAAAACTTGGTTTTCCCCCAGACCCCCTTTCCATATTAAATGGAAGGAATCCTAGGGCTTAACCGCTCACACAAAGGAACAGCGCAGACGCTGTGCATAAGTTGTGGATAACGAGGACGTTATCACACAATGCACAATGAATGGGAATGCAGAATGAAAATACGATCGCGAATAGCATCATGCGCGTGAAAGGTTACGCGCAGCGCGCATGATGGTGTGCACGATCACCAATTTTAATAATATATTTCTTAATCAGAAAAAATATGAAATCAGCACAAAGTGTTGCATCGAAGTTCGCAGAACGCGCTTCCGCTGCGACTGGTGATTATGAGAGCGGTGCACGAAACACAACTAAGGATCAGGCAGCAGCTGCAATCGCAGCCGCAGATATTTATAAGCAAGCAGTGACAGCAGCTGCAAATGATGGACGCTATGCCAAGGGACTCGCAAAATCGGGCAAGTCAGGATGGCTTCACGGCATCACCACTAAGGGTGTCAATCGTTTCGGCGAGGGCGTATCTCAGGCCGCTCCGAAGTACGCAACTAACAGTGCAAGGTTTGACACTGCACGCAATGCCGCTTCATCTCTCCCCCGCGGTATCAAAGGCTCAGCTGCAAATCTCGCACGTGTGACCGCAGTTGTCGCAGCACAGATCGCTGCAAAGAAAGGCGGATAATACGACCGCAAGATATTTAGAATAAAAATTATCCTTAATTAAAATTCCATGAGCAAATATTTCGACCCTTTGTTTGATGCGGCTGCTCCCAACGCAGAGCCCGGACAAAACTTTACCGCCAATCAAGGGCCAAATGTCCTTGCACCTCGCGGCGTGTTTCTAGATTCGTTCAAGATGACAATTTTTGGAGACGTAACAACGGCACCGGTGACGATTGAGACTGTTGCAGCGGTAATGTCGCAGTTCACATTTAAGGCAGGTCAAGAGACGCGCATTCAGCTTGGCTTGCAGGATATGATCGCAGTGATGGCCGTGTTCTACAACAAGCTTCCTAAGGTGTGGGAGAACACAGATAGTACAGGCACAAGTTATATTGCAGGCGTTAAAATTCCAGTTCATGAAGTAATCGATCGCAACATTACATATTCTTGGAGCGCAAACTACGCAGCTCAGACAAACTTCTCAGTAGTGAAAATGGTGCTCGAAGCTGAATATCTCTCTGTTGCGCCTGCAAAGAAGCCTCTTATCCTCGTGCCTATCTCTTGGACAACTCCCGGCTCGACAGGTATGACGGCAATCAATGCACGCTTACAGAATCTCGGAAGCATGATCGGGCTACTTCTATTCAATACCACGCTATTCTCGGATGGTTTGGACGTAACAGAAGTGCAGCGCATTCAGCTTGTTGAAAGTGGAAAACAGACATCAATGCTGAGCAGCCTAAATGCTCAGAATATCGAGGGGCAAGATGGTTACGGCGATCTAGCTCCATTGGGTGAAGTTCTACAGAATTACTCGTATTGGGATTTCTCGGATGATCCTATCGATGTTAAAGCAGGTTATCTTGAGTTCATTGCAGACGTTCAAGCAACGGCCGGTGCAGTGCGTATTATTCCGATCATTGAGAAAGTTTAACAGCGCATGAAAGTACAGGGCGTCGAACTCGGTAACGGGATTACGAACTATACTCATTGCACAACATGCAAGCGGCGTTTTGAGAGGCGCAGTCCGGACAACAAGTTCAAGGGCTACGCCGAAAGCAAAACGCCGCACTGCATGCCTTGCTTCCTAAAACTATGCGAACAATCACAGTCGGGACATCCGCTATACAGCTTCTTCACCCAAATGCTAACCGTACTAGATGGACTCTTACCTTTACGCCCTCGTCGATTGCTGCGGGCAATACTGGCAAGATTTTCGTGGGACGAGGTTTTGTGCCCATTGCAACGGTAGGAGACGCGAATCAAGGTGACGTGCTTAATGCGGGATCAAGTATCGAGGAAAAGAAGTCGTACAAAGAGGACGATCAGCCTTATAAGGGTGCCGTGTGGATCATCTCGGACACAGCATCACAGCAAATAACAGTGGACGAGCAACAGTCGGACACAATAACACCAGCATGAGCCCAGAACTTAAACAACATCTATTAGATTTCGCGAAAGGTCTGTTGGCTGCGATAGTGACATCGGTATGTCTCACCTTTGTTAATTACATCGGTGCGCATATCGGCGATCTGACGAGTTTCGGAGTCACGGCTGCAACAGCAACCGCAGCGGTTAAACTATCCCACTAAATGCTAACGAACAACCCCAACAAACTTATAGTACATCACTCCGCAAGCCAACTTGAGGGCGAGCAGCTCACACAAATAAATGAGTGGCATAAGGAGCGAGATTTCTATTTGAGTTCGTTGGGGTTTTTTGTTGGGTATCACTATGTGATCTCACAAGCCGGTGTTGTCACTCAGACGCGGCTCATCACCGACGAGGGTTGTCACACTATCGGGCAAAACACACAATCTATCGGCATATGTTTAGAGGGAGATTTCGACGTACAACAAGTGACTCCCCCACAGGAAAAAGCACTTGCACAGCTTTGTGTCAAACTTTGTGCCGCGTACAAAATACCCTACACTGAAATTTTCCCACATAGACACTTCAAGCAAACGGATTGCTATGGCAGTAATTTATCAGATAACTACGCACAAATTGTATGTATCAGAGAGAAAATAGACACACTACAAACGGAGCTTGTGGTAACGGAGGGTGCTTGTCTTGCAAAATAAAAAGCGTGATTGCAGTCCTTGCGGTAATTTTTGCAGTGTTTTCGCTATTCGTTGGTACTGCTAGTGCTATTGTTAATTACCCACCTGCTGCCCTACTTCAACCGGGAGACATTACTAGCTCAATGATAAGAGACAATACGATCGTTGGGGCCGACATCAGCACAGCAGCTACAATCAGCGTTGCATCGACAACTAGTTTCATACTCAATGCAGGCGCGATCGTGGCAACCACTAGCGCAAGCCTGCCCGCCTCTACAACACTTAATGATGTAGCCTATAAATGGCCCGCCGCTGATGGGCACAAACGGTGCAAGCCTCTCAACAAACGGCTCAAAAATACTCTCTTGGGCCACCCCTGTTGTGGGTTCAACTAGGTCAATATATTTAGCGGGCGAGGCACTAACAGCAGGCAATGCAGTATTTGCGAGTGCGGGGACTGAGATAAAAACATCATTTGACGCTAGCCTAGTCAATGCTACAACGCAGCGCGTGGGTGATACTACAATTCAAAAATATGCGCTCTCTGTATCAGTTGGCGGCACAGCGATCAGTGTCGCGCATATAAATATAAACTTATTCAAGACCGGCACGCCGGCCGACAATCTCGTATTTGCAATACAAGCAGACTCAGCCGGATCCCCAAGCGGTACAGATATTATAACAGCGACGATCGCAGGCACAACGTTCACAACTGGTAGTTCACCCTATACTATCACATTTGCTCCAGCTCAAACACTTTCAACAAGCACGGCATATTGGGTTGTGTTAAGCAGATCAGGTGCTCAAGATGCATCGAACTATTATAATTATGGTGCTGTGAATTCTGGAGGAAATGGATATTATTATAATGGCACGGCATGGGCATATACAGGGTGGGGCAGTGAGTTCACTCTTGACTACAGCTATACTACAGGCTCGATCTACAAAACAAATGCAGCAGTGACGGGAATGTGCAACGGCTTCTTAGGCTTCGTTAATACGAGTGCAGCTGCAGGCGCAAATGTGACCGTCGATACAACCGGAATAAATACAAGCCAATCAGGACTTACTACCGGCGGGCAATACTATCTTGCAAACAGTTATGGCGCGGTGCTATCTAGCGCGGGAACTTGCTCACGCAAGGTAGGCATTGCTGCGACAACAACGCAGATACTTATTACGAATATTTGGTGATGACATGATCGAATTTATCCCATACGAGAAACGATATAGATATCCGCACATGGCGCCGCTTGATGTGGCTATCTGGGAGCGCTTCATCACCGCGAATACCGATATATTCGAGGTTGTTTCTTATGACGTGCCGGTCGGTGAGGGTGCGGGGTTTGATACTCTAGTCAATCCCGCAACAGGAGGTGACGTGAATAAATTATATCAACGCAAGATAGACGTGGTAGGGAGAAAAAACGGCATGTTCTTTGTCGTTGAAGTGAAGCCGCGCGCGAGTACGTCAGCTATAGGGCAAGTGAAAGGATACGTCACACTTTTTAAGCGTGACTATACGATCAATGAGCCTGTAGTACCGATCATTGTTACCGATTCGCTGCTACCGGAGATGGAGTTACTGGCTAAGAGCGAGGGGGTGCAGCTGATTTTGGCTTGATGATCCACCCTCTACGTACATACCAAAACCAGAACCAGAACATGCTGAAAAAGATACCAAAAATATTTTCATCCGGCGCATCACCAGTTGCGAGAGCAATAGGTAAACCGTGTGCACTAATGGCGATTCCTGCAAGGGCAAAGAAGATATTAAACGCTCGCCAGATACGATCAGCTTTTTCCATATGACATATTTTACTGGTAAAGGATACGGTGTTTCAGAACTCACAGACCTAAGCGGACGGCCGCTTTTGACCTTTCAGGGCCCGAACGATAAGAAACCCATTCTACTATCCGATCGCTGCGCTGTCCAATTTGACCCCACAATACAGCAAGTGACAAGCACCGGCGATCTACACACACCACGAATGGGGCCAAGTATCGAGCAGAGAATGCGATCCGTATTAGGAGCGGGGCCGGATGATGAACTCGATCACAAAATTCCACTAGAACTCGGAGGATCTAATCTTCCGGCAAATTTAATGGTTCAACCCGGACGAGTCGGGGGAGTTTCCGCAGCAAGCGACACTATAGAAACAACTCTTGCTGAGCGTGTTGCTGTGGGACAAGTGTCACTACAAACGGCTTGGGCTGCGATTGCACTCAACAAGAATTTTTATCTAGGCGAAGAATCCGGCGCGGGGGTTGCATTCAGTTTTGGTGATGCACTAAATCAAGTAATCGGAGCGGTAGGACAAGTTTCAACAGTGTCTACGGCAGGAAAAAACGGGACAGTGGCAAGCGAGACTCAGGCGCAGATCAACGAAAACGTAGCGCTGATGAAACAAAATCCCCTGAATCAAATAGCACGAGTGAACTTCTTCAATGCACAAATTCTTGCAACCCAACAAAAGCACGGACTAGCACAAGACGAGGCAGCAGCAGCAGTGAGAACGCTACTATACTCATACGGGGCGACAAGCGGTGTAAGCATGGCAGACATCCATTCAACACTTGGAATACTCGAACAGCGAGCTTTGCAAGTGTCAAAATCACCGCCAACGATCATGGGAATAGAATCTGCAACTATAATTAAACTTCTAGCAACGGTAGCAGCGGGTGCAGGTATAACAGCAATCGCCTCATTCGTTCTCATCATCATCGGCGTAATGCTAGCAGGGCCGGAAGCTGTAACAGCTGCGGGAATCGGGTATGCTGTGTCCTCAATTGGGACAGCTTTTGGATTAAGCACAATACTAGGCATCGGAGTTGTAGGCACTGAACTATCGGCCGCGGTGTTGATATTTAGTTTTTTATTAAACGGATTGGTGAAAGAAAACTATGACAACGTGGTACTTGCGCCTACGCAGCTTATTTCTGCATGGAAAGATGCAATCAGTATAGAGAAAACGATCGGTACCGGTACACAGATGGCTGCTGCAACGGGAGGCGCGATGCGTAGTAGCTCATCAGGAAGCACTGGCGGCGGAGGAGGTTACAGTGGAGGAAGTGATGGAGGAAGCGCTCAGATATTTACCGGCGTTATCGCAAATGGTGTACTTGGTACGCCTCACCCATTCGCATCAGTAGGTAACGGACTCATCACATCAGATGACGATCTTAAAGCAAATGCAACACAGACACTCGCAAACTTTGTGATGGGGCTTCCTGCGTCTTTCCACTACGAAATAGCAATAGTAAACTCCGTAACGACACCGGCAGGCTTCCACCTGCATGGTGCACCGGTAAAAATCATTGTGGGCTACCACAAGAAAAAGACAGGGGGAGGCTTTGCCAATTCACCGAGCGGGATAGCTTATGAAACGCCAACCTATATTCAAGGACTACCAATTTACAAAACAGTGTATAAGAAGTTTGCAGTTATACGCATTTTTATTCTAGATAAGAACGGGCGAAAAGTGCAGATGTTAGAAAACAATCTAGGAATAGTGAACAACACCGATTATACTCCGAGCTCCGCAGCGCTCAAGGATATTGCCGCAACGCTCACACCGTCACTTTTCACATCAGACGTAAATAAAATAAGCGGTCTTGTGACGAGCACACCAACAACAATCACAACGCAGGTCGCGACTTCCGCGCCAGTGACGAGCGTCGTGTCCTCGCCACCGGCTCAGAGTTCGAGCACCGCAGCGCCAACGGTATCAAATCCGGGCGATCAAACTGCAATTGCCACTACACAATATTCTGCGCCGATAGGGCCTCAATTGACGACAACGCCCGTTATGACTACATCGCCCGCAGCAGCAACAACACGCTTGCTTGCAAACCGTCAGTTTCATGTAAAGACCGGGGGTGTCAATCTAAATGTGCGCTCATCGCCATCGCTTGCGGGGGGGATCGTACAGAAGTTTCCAGATGGGACTCTCGTGAGACTCGATCAAGTAACAATACCGGATGTACCGGTGAAAATCGTCAGCATGGATGGTTACAATTGGGTTGCTATTGTTGGAGTGAATGACCCCTACAACGCATACGGCTGGGTTGCGAGCGAATACCTAATTTGAGCATTATAGCCATATTTGGAGCCTTAAAACTGCGTTTTAAGGCCTCTCAAAATTCAAAGCCAACACAATGGTCGGCTTATTTTTGTGGCCACCGGGCACATACTTCTAATTTGTGTGGTCAAATATAAATTAGCGGCGACAAGCGCCACAGATGCTTCAAAGTTGAAATTACATGCGAACCCCCCCGCAGAGTCTTTCAGACCGACCTACGCAGGGGCTGGAGAAAAATCGCGGTTGCCTTGGCAAGGGCTTCGTACTACGTACTCGCCCTTGCCAAGGCAACCGCAGATTTTTCTAGTGAACGAGAGAGAGAATAAGACCACTCAGGGCAGGGGTCTTATTCTCTCCTCGTGCTAAATAGGTAGCCCCCTAGGAAGGGTGCAGATTCTGCGGGGGGGAAATTCAGATACCGGCGGGGAGGGATGTGTTTTCTTCTGCGATTTTTAGTAGTTGTTCACGGAGGGCATCAATGGCGGGGACGTTGTCTCTATAAACGAGTATTGAAGTAAAGTCTGTGCATGGGTATTCTTTGCCGTCGATGGCACAGCGAAACATAGGGACTCGCCGCTGATTCTCTGGAAGTACCGAGTCGGGGGAAGTGCCGAGCATAGCATGGCCAAAGAGACCTGCGCGCCACTGTGCAAGCCAATACTGCGCCATCATGACCGATGCACCTTGCGAGATCGCCATACCGGTGACCGCCTCACGATCTACATCATCAGTGATCTGATTGATTGCGAGTGCGACACCCAATTTAATTCTTCCCTCTTTTAGTGGTTGCTGTAGATACGTCGGCATTGATGCAATTGATATACGATCTTCAACCCACTGCTTGCTACGACTCGTAACTTCGCAAACTTTATTTAAGTCTCCACCGTACATTTCTATGAGACGACCGACGTGTACCGCTTCGTCAACCGGATGAACATCAGTGCGCGCGAGATTCTCACTCGTCATGATTGCAAATGCTTCATCATCTGTGAGATAACGCACGACACACTTTATATTTATCATTCCGCCGTATCGGTGCGCGAGGAAGCGGCGATGACCGGCAACAACTTCAAAACGATCTGTGCATTCTTCTCGACACGCCTCTTTGTCTAAATTGTCTATATTGGCACAGTCTACTGCATGAATCAAAATAGGGCGCACTGTAATCGGATTGATGAGCCCATTTTTCTTGATATCGGCGGCGAGTTCGAACACAGCATCACGATCAATATCAGTTCGCATTGCGTGTTGAGGTTCGTCTATTTGGTCGAGGTAGATTTCTTTGCTGTGTGTTTCCATATATTTTTGTTTTTGTAACCTGTTAGGCGGTCACCCTTATAAAATTCTTCTGGTGATTTGATTCTGATCTCGTGTGATTTATGATATGTGCCGTACTCTTGCATTGTCGCGACAACGTCACTGAGCATGTCGGCAATACGAAAACGTTTGATACATTCATCATGTACACTGTGCATGATGAGGTGATTAGCTACGATCTCCAGTGTCATTGACTGCTCTTTCAGAAATTGTTGTAAGTCCATAATGAATTAAAAGAGAGCCATCTGCAGCGGTGCGGAGTTCAACATAATCACCTCGGCGCAAATTACGATCACGGCAATAAGCAGCGGGAAGACTGACGGCGAGAGAGTCGCCACTACGAAAAATTCTGCGTAACCACATAGGCACTCGAGTTACTTTTAAAAGCTCACGAGCGAGAGAATATCATTATTAGTATAAGGATAATCCGTATATCTGCAATAGGAGGGGGCGGGAGAAGCACTATTGACATAGTCGCTATGCATAGGTGCAACTACGTCGTAACTCGATATATTGTACGACGTATCATTAAAAAGAAGCTGAGCGCTTATGCGGTGCTCAGACTTATTCCCTAGTGTGCTATGGGGTGTGTTTATATGACTTCTTGCTCTCCATTTCTGGCTGCAAGTACGGCTTACAAAGTTTGAATATCTTTTCGAGTGAAGCGATAACCTTCATAATTTCCCCCTTGAGTAGCGTCAGGTGACCAGAAAGCTGATAACGCTTACGCCCGTGATCCTTTTTGGCTTGAGAATCGATTTCAGACTTCAGACCTTCGAGTACGTCGAGAATCTTGTCATAGCGCATTCTTCCAATCAGCACCCCAAGAGCAAAATTGTCGGTCGAAAACCCCGGAACTGATGTGGGATGAATTCGATCTTTGGTAACTACCGCTGCAACTAGCGATTTCTTCTTTGATTTCATTTTAACCCCCGTATGATATCCTAGAGAGTTTTAACACACTAAGTGTAAATTTAACAGCCAAACCCTAGTTAGTGTTTTAGTTACTCTTTATCAAGAGTACTTTTGCTTTATTAATGTGTGAATCTTAAATGCTGCGAGTGCTTCACGGACCTCGTGCGGTTAACCCAACTCGCCAGATTGCATACCGAAAGTAAAAGTCGATATTTCTACTAGGACTGCACCATTCTTTGTCATTTTCGACTCGACAAGCTTCATTGAGCTTACTTGTAGTTTTTTACCCTCGTGCCCACTTTTTATAATTGGTGCGAGCTCTTTGGGTGCAGCTGCTTGCTTATTAAAGCGTGCCAATGTTACGTGTGCTATCTGTTCTGGCTCTTCTGTGGAGCCCAAGATGTAGGCAAGCTCCTCTCTGGCTCTACCGGCCAATATCTTGAACTGCATATCATCACCTAGCCTTGCCCAAATCATCGTAGGCCTCTCCCCTTCAGGAGCTAAGTGAATTTTGTTTAACGACAACGTAAAATCATTTTGTATCGAAGCAATATCTGTTAGTGCGTCCTCAATTTCAGGTATCAATTCTTCTTCGACATTGCCAAGAAAAAATAGCGTAACATGAAGATCATTCGATGGAGTAATTCGAAGCCACTCGCTTGCAGCAATATCCTTTAAACTCTCCTCGAAGATTTTCTTCCAGCTATCGTCTACTGGGAGCGATATGAATAAACGTTTTTGCATTGATTATAGAATTCTCTTGTGGTCGGGCTAGGCAGACACTCGCCCTACTGGCGCAGTACCCGTTTTCCATTTACTCAAGATATGAATCTTTTGTAAATATGGAAGAACGGCTTCGATCCTGCCACGAAAGTTGCGCTTTCTTAGCTCCTCCTTTTGGTCGGGCTAGGCAGAATCGAACTGCCGCCGCGTGCACCCCATGCACGTAGACTACCACTATCCGATAGCCCGATTTCTTTATAATTGAATGAAGAACTGCCGCCGCGTTCCTTACAGGAACTGTCCACTCATTGGGTCTTTTATGAAGATGCTTTAAAAAACCCACAATGAGTCTTGCGAATCGGCCTCACTCAGAAGCGGGTTCCCGAAGCCGATTCTCACACCATCCGATAGCCCGATTTATACTAAATCTTAAAACATTAGCCGCATACTCATACTGTTGCCAATAGAGTAAGCTCGAGTATAGCAGAAATAATAAAAAAGGCGACACAAATTGTGTCGGCTTTTTAAAGTATTAGGATCTATTTCTTTGCGAACGTCGCACCCCAGTTGTTCATGGTCTTAAGTACTGGTTCAAGAGTTCTTCCTAGCGGTGAAAGTTTGTATTCAACTCGTGGCGGCACCTCAGGGTATACTTTTCGCTCAACGATACCACTCTCTTCCATGCTCGCAAGACGAAGCGATAATGTGCGAGGGCTAATGCCCGTGAGTGATTTTTCAAGCTCACTGAAGCGTCGAGTCCCCTCCATCAGTTCTCGAATGATGAGCACAGCCCACTTGCTGCCTATTATTTGAAGTGTATTTTCTATTGGTGAGTGAATGACTTTTTTGGCGTATTTTTTCATATAATTAAATTATTCTCGTACACGAGATGATTAAAGTTTTTATTATTTAAGCGACGAATGCAATTCTGTTTGGATAGTTAGTATATGTTGCAAGAATCTATATGTCAAACGCAAATAAATTGCATTGTGAATATCTTGTGAGTTTGTGCGTTACTAAATTCCCTTGCAGTTAGGTGCGGGTTTATACCCATACGCTTTCGCATCCTGCTTGTCTTTGAACCACACTTTATTTACATCTTTTATTCTTTTTGCACCCGGACATGACGGTAAATGATAGACTTTGCCGTTCTTAGATCCAACATACATGCCACTTTCCCCCTCGGTATTTGCAGCTTGGTTGTGCGATTTAAATGAACTACGCGAAGTGCTTCCCGATGATGTTATTTTTAGTTCTCCCGTGCTCGAATTTGCTTCAAGTTGAGATTGCTCAAAACTTGCTGTCATATTACTCGGAGATATTATTCTTAGCTCATTTTTGCGCTCTGTCTCCCCCACTGAAATACGTCCAATCATGAAGGCTCCTGCCCCGATAAGTAAAATAGCCAAAAAGACGAATATATCTTTCGATATATCGCTCATATACACGAGGGAGGTATTGATTTTTTTTAGGGTTTCTGTTAGTCTCATGAGACGTAAGTTTGGCTTCATTACCTAGAGTTTATCTAGACATATTACGTATAATCAATAGACCATGTCAACAAAAAAATCAGGTGGTTCAACCAAAAATAATCGAGACTCACAACCGAAGTATCTCGGCATTAAACTTCATGACGGACAGAAGGTCGGCAAAGGCATGATTATCGTTCGCCAGCGCGGCACCCGAACAGTCCCCGGAGCTAATGTAAAGGTAGGAAAGGACCACACTCTCTATTCTGTTAAGGATGGAAAGGTGGCATACAAGACCGTGCGCAAGACTCGCTTCGACGGCAAAATGGTAACTCGCAAGATGGCATCAGTAGTCATTGCATAGTTTTCAATAAATTCAGTTCTAAACTAAAGATACAAAAAAACATCCGCACTCGCGGATGTTTTTTTGTGATTAAGACTCGCCGCATTTTACTTCCCGCTAGGGTGTCATTTCTCAAAAACCTCTCACAGATACGCCAAGCATGGTCTTTGCGGCTTTGCGCAAAGTTGGCGTATCGAGAGGAGCAACAATCCGCCGGCTGGGGCGGATTGAAAGCGTGTTTTTGAAAATGAGCACCCGATAGTCTTACTTGGCTTCGATGATGACCTTGAATTCCGCTTTCTTACCTCCAACCTCTGCGGTGATACTGAATTCACCTACCTCCTTGAGTGGCTTCTCGAGAACAATGTGCTGTACACCGACTGATGCGCCAATAGCCTTACTGAGCTCAAGAGCGAGATCTTCTGCGGTGACGCCAGCGTATAGATGGCCCTCTTCGTTTGCGGTGTGCTTAAGTGTGATGGTAGCTCTGCTTACGCCTGTGAATGCTTTCTCAAGCAATTCCTCTTGGCGCTTTGTCTCCACCATACGCTTCTTGCCAAGATCGGCAACGCGCTTTGCATTTGATTTGGTAACTGCCTCTGCGAGCTCCTTTGCAAGCAAAAAATTGCGCGCATATCCTGGTGCTACGTCGACAAGGTCGTACTTCTTTCCGACGTTCTTGACGTCTGACAATAATATTACTTTCATACAATACGTATTTAGTTCGTATAAGACATCCTGTGAGACCTAATTAGTGAGCGGTCTCTTTGGTAAATAGGTAAATTGTCTGAACCAATCCACCTAACTGCGTGTCGCTTATTATACGGATATGGCTTAAAAAGGCAACCCCGAATTAGCGCCAGAAGAGCGTATTTTCTATTTATTGACAGAAACCGAGGTGCTGCTTGCTGTCTGCTTCGGTGGGAACTTTCCTGAATGGAGAAGTTCTATCGCCTTATCGAGTTGCGGGTCTTTGGCGTGGTCGACGTCATCCTTGGTGAGCTCAACCTTCATGTTTGGATCAAGTCCGCCGTCAGAAAGGTTGGTACCGTTCGGGGTTATCCATCTCGCAATGGTCACCTTAAGTGAGGTATCTGGGGTAATTGGTATGAGTTCTTGAACGGAACCTTTGCCGAATGATTTGCTCCCCACAAGAGTCGCCACTCCGTGCTGCTCAAGTGCGCCTGCCAAAATCTCTGCTGCAGAAGCGGATCCACCATCAATAAGCATGACCATGTGGAATTTGTCACCAAATACGTTGTAGCCTTTGCTGCGGTATACCTGCCCTACCCCGTTCTTCTCTTCTTCGCTTACGACAACCTGTCCTTGTGGCAAGAACCAACTTGCGATATCGACGGCTACCTCAAGGTATCCTCCAGGATTGCCGCGAACATCAACAACGAGTTTACTTGAGCCCGACTGAACGAATTCTCGCAGTGCACCACGGAAGAGATCAGCGCCTGTTGCCGGGAAGCCATAGAGGCGAATGATGAACACATCACCGCGCTTCTCAGTGTCTATGGTAGGCACCTGTATGACTTGGCGGACAACCGATATATCGAAGGGTTCTTTCACTCCTTCGCGGATAAGCGAAAGACGAACGGGCTTGCCGATCTGACCTCGAATAAGATAAAGCGCCTTATCTACGTCCATGTTGGTCGTGGTTGCACTGTCAATACGGAAGACAATGTCACCCTTCTTTATTCCAGCTTTCTCTGCGGGCGAGCCCTTAAGTGGCGCAATAACCGTAAGTAGTCCGTTCTTTACACCGATCTGCATTCCGACTCCACCAAAGGTGCCTGTCACATCTTGTTCAAATAGGGATTTTTCCTGTGGAGGCATGAAATATGTGTACGGATCCCCAAGTGAGCTGGCGAGGCCGCCAATAGCGCCCCAAACCTTCTCCTGATTAGAGACTGCTTTGTGTTTGGTGGGTACGTATTTATCGTTGATGATATTCCATACTTTCCAAAATTGGTCAAAGTCAGCAGCTTCCACACTTTTGGCTTTGACCTCGTCGCGGCTCAGTAAGCAAGGAACCTCCGCACCTTTTGCGTCGATACATGTTTCGAGTGCGATCGGAGTATCGGATGCATTCTCAGATGTATGGATAGCGCCAACAACCTTATCTATTTCGGGGCGGTTGTTGTATCCGTAATGCACTCCCGCAATGAATAACAGTACGCCAAAGACCACGCTAAGAATAAGTCGGCTGTTGCTCTTCACCCAAGTAAATTTCATGTCGCTTATTATCCCAAACATCTGCATACGGGTCAAACCCAATAGAATTTAGTTGAGATGAACACACCGACCATCTGGCATATCAGAGTATATGAGTTATAATAAGCATATGATTAATCGTTATAATTATCGCGATCTTACTTGGATCGACATGGAGCGTCCCTCGCACGAAGAGGTCCGTCAGATCATGGAAGAATTCGACATTCATCCGATAGTTGCCGACGAACTTCTCACTCCTTCCTTGCGCCCCAAGGTCGACCATTACGAGAACTTCATCTACCTCATTCTCCATTTCCCGGCTATCCGCCACAGTCACAGCAACTCAAATCAGGAAGTAGACTTTATTATCGGCAAAAAATTCATCATCACTGTGCGTTATGAACTCTTGGACCCATTGCACAAGTTTTCAAAGGTCTTTGAGGTGAATTCTATCCTCAATAAGAGCGAGATCGGCGAACATGCTGGATTCCTCTTTTTCTATATGATACGAAAGATCTATGCTTCTCTCGGTCATGAGCTCTCAATCATTGGTGAAAAATTACGCGAAGTGGAAGAGCGCATCTTCCACGGACAAGAGCGTGAGATGGTTATTTCGCTCTCTGCGGTACATCGTGATTTGCTCGCATTTCATCGTGCGCTTCGACTACACAAGGGCGTGCTTCATTCTCTGGGTATTGCTTGCGAAGAATTCTTTGGAAAGGATTTTCGTCATTATACCGATGACATCATCGGCGAATACTACAAAGTCGAAGAGATGCTCGAAGACCAAAAAGAGGTATTGAATGATCTTCGCTCGACCAATGATTCTTTGCTTACAACAAAAACGAACGAGATCATGAAGGTTCTTACCGCAACAGCATTCCTCGTCGCTCCTGCTGGGCTTATTAGTCAAATCTTTGCGATGTCAACGCACGATACCCCAATTATAGGGACGGCTCATGATTTCTGGATCATACTCGGGATTATGTTCATTGTCCCGATTACCACATTCATTTTCTTCCGTTACAAAAAGTGGTTATAGGTTCCATATTTTTTTTCAAGGTACGTTCATTCTTTCCGTCGATGAGCGAATATTTTACAAAGGGAAAAATTCACTAGCGGTGAGCATATTTCATAATTATGACTAAGTATATTATGCTTTAATCATGCTTCTTAAGCTTTACAACACCGCTACTCGAAAACTTGAGCATTTTACACCTCAGAATGAACATCAAGTGGCGATGTATAACTGTGGCCCTACGGTCTATAACTACGCACACATAGGGAATCTCCGCGCATATGTATTCGCTGATGTTTTGCGGCGCACGCTTGAAATGGGTGGATATAGCGTAAAGCAAGTAGTGAACATTACTGATGTCGGACACTTGGTTTCAGACGGCGACGAAGGCGAAGATAAGATGGTGGTAGGCGCCAAACGTGAAGGCAAAAGCATCGAAGATATCATCACCCGCTACTCAGAGGCATTCTACCGCGACCTTGCGGCACTTAATATTCAAAAGGCATCGCAATACCCCCGTGCAACAGAATACATAAAAGAGCAAATTGCACTAATCAATATTCTCTTTGAGAAAAAGCGCGCATATGCCACCGAAGATGGGATTTATTTTGATACCTCACGTCAATGGGAAGTAGAAACTTTGCATGGAGATAAAGAGGCGCATGCCTATTCACACTTTGCTCATCTAAATATTCAAGGACAAGAAGAAGGTATTCGAGTACAGAAAAATTTTAATAAAACAATGGCGTCAGATTTTGCCCTTTGGAGGTTCTCTCCGAGTGATGGAGTAAAACGTGAGCAAGAATGGAATCCAAAAGAATTTAGTGCGACATGGAATAATTTTAATTTTGAACAAGGAATTCCTGATTGTGAAAAAATAGGTTTTCCCGGATGGCACCTTGAATGCTCAGCAATAATCAAAGCCTGCCTAGGAGAAACCATTGATATTCATACCGGTGGCATCGATCACATTCCTGTACATCATACGAACGAAATTGCCCAGAGCGAGTCAGCGAATGGAGTACCACTCGCGAATGTCTGGATGCATTCTGCGTTCATGAATGTTGATGGACAAAAGATGTCCAAATCATTAGGCAATACTTACAGACTCGATGACTTTGCCAAGCACAGCTTACACCCGCTCGACTATCGCTACTGGCTCCTCACCGCGCACTATCGCACACAGCTCAATTTTACTTGGGAGTCACTTAATGCTGCGGCAACGGCGTATCTTCGTCTTTCAAATATGCTCGTTAATTTAGGCGACACGATAGGTATACCTAATGAGCGATACATAGAGGACTTCAAGAAATTCATAGATGATGATCTGAACACAGCCTCAGCACTCGCCCTAGTATGGGATCTCCTTAAAGACACTAAGGTGAGCAATGGAGATAAAATCGCAACCATTTTTTATTTTGACACGGTTCTCGGTCTAGGGCTTGAGGAAAAATACAATTCTGTAAAACATCTACTCTTTCCTCCAGATGTAACAGCATTACTGCTCGAACGAAGATCGGCACGCGATGCGAAAAACTTTGCTGAGTCAGATCGTTTGCGCAGTGTCATCCGCGAACACGGCTATGAGGTAAAGGATACCCCAGAAGGTCAGCAGCTCGAGAAGCTATAAACCAAAGCGCAGAGACAGAAGTAATCTACTTCATGAGCATATCATGAGGGCCAAAAAGGTTAGCCATTTTTCTTGACTTACTAACACTTAGTCTGCTAAGATACATTTTATGAAACTCGTCAACAAGACAGGAGATAGCTTGGATTGGAGCAAAAGCTTCATGTATAGCATCCATCAAACTTATTTTTTAGTTCAGAAGAAACTTGAGCATAAGCTGCAAAAGGTCGGAAACATCAGCTTCTCGCAATTCCTCATCCTTCTACCTCTGCATTGCAAAGGTCATGCTTCGCAAAGCGACATTGCTGACTATCTCCATCTGACAGAGGCGACGGTGAGCAGGCACATCAACAGCCTTTCCAAAGATGGCATACTCACAAGAAAGGAAGACCCCGACAATCGCAGAAAGCACATTCTCGCACTCACACCGAAGGGAGTTAAAGAATTTACAAATACCCATAGGGTAATAGAGTTTGAGCTTAAAAATATCTTTGAAGTGATACCCGTAAAGGATCGAATGCTTATCACGAAAGCATTCGACACTGTTCTCGAGAAATTGGTCTCACAAAATGAAAAATAAAATTAGTATTGCAATTTACCCATCATCATGAGTTCACATATGCCAAGCAAAATGAAAGGAATGAAAACAAAAGTTATCATAGTGATCGTACTTGTTGTCGGCGGTATTCTCATCTGGAGATACAACAGCAGTTCGTCTGCCGGCGAAATGGGGGTCATTAAGGCCGATAGGGCGATTGCGGTAGCGTCAGTCGCCACCCTATCTCAGGTCTCTTCCCCACTTCCACTCCTCGGAACTGTCTCATCAAAAAGCGAAGCAGATATTCGCGCAGAGTCCTCAGGACGACTTGTTGCTGTATATAAAAAACTCGGTGATTATGTTCACGCTAGCGATGTCATCGCAGAATTCGACAATAGTGCAGAGCGTGCCTCGGTCGTGCAAGCTCAAGGTGCATATGATGCCGCAAAGGCAGGTCAAGGTATAGCTGCAATTTCTACAAACATAGCAGAGATAAATACCGGATCGTCAGACACCTCACTTGCAAATGCAAAGACACAAGCACTAAACACAATAAAGACTGTATATGTGACCTTAGACGACGCTGTTCGCACAAAAACTGATGGTCAGTTCTCCAATCCGCAAACACGCGAAGCCAAGTTCGTGGTCTCAGTTTCTGATGCAAAACTCGTGATTGCGCTTGAGGGCGAACACCAGAACATTGAGTCACTACTTGTTGCCCGTGAAATGCGCAATCGTACCCTAACTGAGAGTGATGATCTTGTCTCTGAACTCAATACACTCGAGAATGAGGCAAATATAGTGAAGACCTATCTTGACGATCTTTCGCTTGCACTCAATCATGCGATTCCTGATAATAGTGCTTCACAAGCGACCATTGAAGGATATAAGACAAACACCAGTCTTGCTCGCACCTCAGTCGGAGGATCACTCACTACCATTGCCCTAAGTGGCACAGCACTAAGTGCGAGTATCGTAGGTAGTAAGGTTGCTCAAAAGAGCCTCGAGCAGAGCAATACAGGTAGCACCGCCTCGACAGACGCGTCGCTTAAGTCTGCATTAGGATTGCTTCAGGCTGCTCTGGCTCGGCTTGAAAGTACAATAATCCGTAGTCCCATAAGCGGCACCGTCAACTCGATATCTGTCCATACTGGCGACTTTATTCCCCCATTCGGCGAGGTTGCAGTCGTCTCAAATAACGGCGCACTTGAAGTAGTTGCGTATGCGACACTTGAAGATGCGACGGTGCTCAGGGTGGGAAGCAAAGTAACAATCGAAGGGAGTGTCGGAGGAGTCATTACGAGTATTGCACACGCAATTGATCCAAAGACAAAGAAGATAGAGATACGCATCGGTATACTTGGCTCTCAGAATGCGCTTATCAACGGCCAGTCTGTACGCATTGATGCGACTCGCGTGCACGTGGTCGCTACCACGAATAATAAGAATATCCAGATACCACTTTCTGCACTCAAGATCACCCCGCTCGGTTCACAGGTGTTCACTGTAAGCACATCGAGTACGCTTATCGCACACCCAGTTAAAGAGGGAAAACTTCTCGGAGATCAAATAGAGATCATAGAGGGCCTAACTCCCGATATGGAAATAGTAACTGATGCAAGAGGCTTAAAAAATGGCCAGGCGATAACATTGAGCAAATAATATGCACCCACTCTGGAACTTTTTTCTCAAGCGTCGAGCATTCACCTACATGCTCATGTTTTCGCTTACGGTAATGGGGCTTTATTCACTGGTGAGTATTCCTAAGGAATCTGCGCCCGAGGTCATCGTCCCCATTGGTGTTGTCAGCACCGTACTTCGTGGTGCATCCGCAGAAGACACCGAAAAGCTCATTACCAATAAGCTGGAGGATGAGGCCGCAAATCTCGAAGATATCGACAAGGTCACCTCTTCCTCGCGTGATGGAGTCTCAGTGGTGACCGCCCAGTTCACCGCAAGCGCAAATATCGACAAGTCAATCCAGAATCTTAAAGATGCCGTAGATAGAGCAAAAGTAGATTTCCCCAAAGAAGCCGAGCAGCCAACAGTTATCAAGGTTAACTTTGCCGATCAGCCTATTCTCATCGTTTCCGTCTCCGTCGATCGCCCACAGGGTGAACTCGCGGGATTGGGTGATAACATAAAGGATGAACTGAAAAAGATAAAAGGTGTTTCGAAGGTGACAGTGAGTGGTACTCGCGCCAAAGAAGTACAGGTTATCCTAAAAAAAGAAGCATTGCAAAAGTACGGACTTCGCATAGATCAGGTGACCGCGGCACTTCAGGCTGCAAATGCATCATTTCCTATTGGCGACATTACTGTCGCAGACGTAAGCTATCCTATTAAATTTGCTGGTTCCATCGATACACCTTCACAGATACCTGATATCGAGATCTCATCCGCGGGAGGTGTACCTGTATATCTTCGTGATATTGCTTTCATTTCTGACGGACTCGAAGTACCCAAGTCATATTCGCGCGTAAGCGTCGAGGGTGCCCCTGGTTCTCAAGCGATTACTTTCTATGTCTACAAAAAGACCGGTGGTGATGTGACCAAAATAACAAGTGATGTAGAAAATCGCATCACAGAACTCAAAAGTACGATGCTTACGGGCGCAAACGTTGTCGTCTCATTTGATCGCGGTGCACTCGTGACGAAGGATCTTCGTGAGCTGACAAAAGTCGGCCTCGAAACTGTCGCGTTGGTCATGCTTATGCTTTTTCTCACTATTGGATGGAGAGAGTCTGTAGTTGCAGCACTTTCCATACCGCTGTCATTTGTTATCGCATTCATTGGTCTTTATGCCTCAGGCAATACCATTAATTTTATTTCGCTTTTTTCGCTCATTCTGGCGATTGGTATTCTCGTAGACTCGGGCATCGTTGTGACTGAGGCGATACATACGAGGATAAAGATATATGGGAGTGCGGAGAAAGCCGCGATAGCATCTATTGATGAATATGCATGGCCGCTTATCGCAGGAACGATGGCAACGGTAGCGTTCTTCTTTCCGCTCTTTTTCTTAACCGGTATCGTCGGAAAGTTCGTTTCATCTATCCCCTTTACGATTATCTTTGTTCTCGTCGCCTCGATATTCGTCGCTCTTGGAATGGTGCCACTTCTCGCGGTGATCTTCACAAAAGACCACAAGAGTAAGTTCGAGGATATGCAGGAGCACTATACTGAGATATCAAAGACGTGGTACAAGGCATTTCTCGGTCGTATTTTTGACAGCAAGCGCACACAGAATATCTTCATGGGGCTTATGGCACTCGGACTTGTGGCTGCAGTTATGCTTCCCGTGCTCGGCTTTGTAAAAGTGAAGTTCTTCCCTGGAAGCGATCAGGATTTTGTTTACATTCAGATAGAGAAACCGCAGGGTACTCCACTTGAAGTTACTGATCTTGCCACTCGCGAGGTTGAAGAGATGCTTTATGACTACCCCTATGCCGAATCGTTCGTCACTACCGTGGGTCAGAGCTCAAGCTTTGATCAGGCTGGCCCTGGGTCTGCTTCTAAGCTCGCAAATATCACCGTCATATTGAAAAAGGGTCGAGTTAAAGACTCCACCTTTGTGATGGAAGACTTGCGCAGAAAGCTCGCACCCATAACCTCCGCCGATGTGCGTGTCGAACAAGCTGCAGGTGGCCCGCCTTCAGGTGCGCCAATACAGATAAAGTTCGTTGGTGATGATCTCGATAAGCTTGGTATCGCCGCAGATAATGCTGAGCGCTTACTCAATAAGATAAACGGCACGCTCGATGTGCAAACCTCACTTCGCGATAATGGCACTCAATTCGAGATAGTCATTGACCGCGACAAGGCTGCACAGGTGGGAGTAAGTGCGGCACAGGTCGCGCAGATACTTCGCACTGCGGTCTCAGGTACCATCGCAACAACCATCAAGAAACAGCAGAAAGATACGGATGTTGTGGTGAAGCTCGATCTTAACCCTAACTTTGTAAATCCAGAAGATACTATCAAAACGACTATCGACAGTATTCGCCAGATACCCATCGCTACCCAAGGAGGAATGGTGCTTATGGGTTCTGTCATTACCGCCAACGTCAGCCAAAGCCGTGCTGCGATAAGCCACGAGAACAGAAAGCGCATTGCCACCGTGACTTCAAGCGTAAAGCCCAAATTCACTGCAATTGACCTTACGAACGAGTTTAAGAAGCGCGCACCGGCTGAGCTCGGTCTTCCTGAGGGTGTTACCGTGGATTATGCGGGAGAAACAGAAGACGTGAATAAGTCATTTAAGGAAATGGGTCTCGCGCTCATAGCCGGCATCATGCTCACGCTCGCTATCATGGTGCTTGAGTTCAACTCGTTTCGCTTCCCTATCTACCTCATTATGGTCATCCCGCTTTCACTTATTGGCGTGCTTGCGGGTCTAGCACTTTCAGGTCAAACCCTCTCATTCTCTTCGGTCTTGGGGGTCATAGCCTTGGCGGGGGTTATTATCAACCACGCCATAATCTTGCTCGATTCAGTTATACGCATGCTTCGTGATGAAGCTAATCACGGCAAGTCACTACGCGATGTCATCATCGAAGGATCGGCAGTTCGCTTGCGTCCAATATTCCTTACTACCATTACCACAGCTATCGGCATGATACCACTTACGACTGCGTCACCACTTTGGGGACCTTTGGCATATTCAATAATGTTCGGACTTATGTTCGCAATGCTCCTTACATTAGTGCTCGTACCCGTACTATTCTACCGCTGGCCTGGAAAAGAATTCGGAGTGAGAAAATAATACATGTGCACAAAAACATCCTCAGAAGAGGATGTTTTTGTTATACTGAATATATGAAACATATGAATGAACAAATAGACGGGATGGTGAAATCTATCAACGAAGCATCGCAGATGAAGGGTTTGCAGTGGAACCGCGTGACCTGGGTTTCGTGGTGGCTCGCAGTATTTCTATTTGTTGTAGTTGTCCCCTTTCTCGCCTTCTATATCGGCAGTCAATATGGAAAGACCATTGATATGATAAATGGCACCAGAAAAGAAATTCTTATCTCAGCGTTCCAGTCACAGATGAAAAAGCACTCTATTGCTTCTACCACTCCCCCAATAACTCAAACTAAGGGCACAACAAGCACTCCGCCCGCGACAAGTACTCCTGACGCCACAGGAATGCATTGTGGCGGCTTTATAAAGGACGCTCCGACCTGCCCCGCGAAATATCACTGTATATTAAAACCCATCGCAGATCTGGGCGGGAGCTGCGTGAGGGATTAGAATTAGGAGAAATCTTGTTCAAAATAAGTTTCTCGCAGCTCTCTACATAAATTATCTCTAAAATGCTGCAACCGCGAAGACACGGTTGAGTTTGCTCACTCAAAGCAGGTACGCAAACTGCGACTGCATTCCCGTACAGAGTACGGGGTTTTATGTCGCATAAAAAAGACCGCACATGCGGTCTTTCTTGTTATTTTCGGCAAAAGTAAATCGCGGCGTGTGGACCAGCACTTCCGATCCACTCAGTTGTGACTCTTACTACCGTGCTTCCTGGTTGATATTGTTCTACCAGTTGCTGAGGATTCTTAGGCATGTCACTGTCTTTTTGACGTAGCTGAATGAGGTCGATGACATTGGGCTGCCAAGGAAGCTTGATATACATAACTCCGTCGGGAATATCTCTGCCACATGCGATAACGCTGGTCATCGATGAGATAAGTAAAGCCAAGCCGAGAATTTGTTTGAACATGTTTGTTCCTTAAGTTCTTTTCTGGCAAAAACATATTATAACTAATCATAATTGTCAAGCAAAACATTTCACGACTTATGTTTGCATAAAATTTGCTCCCATTATTTCCAAAGATTGATAGTACCGCTCAGTGTTCCGCTGTTTTAATTTGCAAAAAATAAATTTGCACGTATGATATTTTAATGGAATATGTCAAGAGCCTTGATGAGATAGTGCGCGCAATGCAGAGCAAGGAAGAGAAGGATACTTCACTTGTTTCTCGCGCTTACGCCTTCGCAGAGAATGCTCATCATGGCCAAAAGCGCTATTCGGGAGCACCGTACTTTGTCCACGTCTCAGCAGTAGGTCTTACACTTGCAGAAATGGGCATGGACACCAATACCATCGCCGCGGGACTCTTGCATGACACCGTTGAAGACGCAAAAGTATCTGAGATTGATATTGAGAATGAGTTCGGAAAGGAGATAAGATTCTTAGTCGATGGCGTAACAAAGCTCGGTAAGCTCAAGTACCATGGCATCGAGCGCCACGTTGAAAGCTTACGTAAACTCTTCGTCTCGACTGCCAAGGACCTTCGCGTCATCATCATCAAACTCGCAGATCGCTTACATAATGTAAGTACACTAAAATATGTCCCCAAAGAAAAGCAGAAGCGCATTGCGCTTGAGACGCTTGAAATATACGCTCCACTTGCAAACCGCCTCTCCATCGGTAAGATAAAGGGTCAGCTTGAGGACTACTCATTCCCTTTCGCCTACCCAGAAGAATATGAAAAGGTGCAAACCCTCATACGTGAGCGCAGCAAAGACAGTGAGAAAAAACTTGAAAAGGCATATCGTGGAATGCAGGTAGAGATGGCAAAGAATGGCATCTTGAATGTCCGCGGAGAATATCGCATCAAGCGTACCTATAGCCTCTACAAGAAACTTGTGCGCCACGACATGGACATCGGAAAGATCTATGACGTCTCCGCCATTCGCGTCATTGTGCCCACGGTCGCAGACTGCTATCGCGCGCTCGGAATCATTCATAGTGTCTGGAGGCCACTTCCGGGGCGAATCAAGGACTATATCGCATTCCCGAAGCCAAACGGCTATCAGTCCCTCCATACAACCGTATTCATCGGTGAGGGCGCCATCGTTGAGGTACAGCTGCGCACAGAGGAGATGAACACTGGGGCTGCTTTTGGTGTCGCTGCTCACTTTGCATACAAAGAAAGTGACGACAAAGTCCCACACAAGAAGATCTTAGGTAAGCTCGATTGGGTCAAGCAGATATCAAACCTACAAAAAACCGGCGATGCCTCACACGACTACCTTGAGAGCCTGAAGATGGACTTCTTTGAGGACCGCGTCTTTATTTTTACCCCCGATGGCGATGTTATCGATTTGCCTCGCGACTCAAGCCCGATAGACTTCGCCTATGCCATCCACTCAGACATCGGCGACCACACCTCTGGTGCCAAGGTGAATGAAAAATTTGTCGCTCTTGATACAGCTCTTAAGAACGGAGACATCGTTGAGATCATCACCAAAAAATCTTCAAAGCCCTCACAAAAATGGCTCGAATACGCACGCACTACCTTTGCAAAACGCCACATCCGATCATATCTTCAGCGCGAAGAAGAAAAGCGCACCAAGGAGCGCTCTCGATAATAGGTAAATACGCAGCTATTGACTGTATTCAATAGTATGATATTTAAATATAAGCATAGTAACAGGAGTACGCACTTGAAGGTCCTTATCGGCTACAAATTAACTCGTCTCGGTCTTGCAAATAGCGACGAGTTGAGCAGTATGTTCACGACCATCAACGAAATACCCCAGAGCGAAAATGAGCTCGAAGCGCTCGGCCAAACTGTCTTAAAAGAACTGAGACCAAAAAGACCAGTAGAGTGCAGAGTTCGCATCATTTCGCTCTCCCGACTTTAAACCAAACAACGCCCCAGTGGCGTTGCTTTTATTTTCGGTCAGATCGAGAAGCCAGAGACCGAGTAGAGCGAGTCATCCTTATCCTCTTTCCTGTCATCCTTTGGCCTATCATCATAGGGTACATGGAGAATACTGTCCTGATCTATCTGGTGCAATTGTTCATCGTTGCTTTCATTTTGCATCATTTGCATGCGCGGTGCATGCGTCATTGGTGGAAGCTCCTCGCTCACTTCTTGCACGGGCAGGGGGGCATCATTCGTGCGTGAAAGTTCTATCGGGGTACTATCCTCAATGGCGACCATTGCCTCGGCAGTCATTGCTTCGTCACTACGCATTGTACGCATTGCCTTTAGCTGCTCGGCAAAGTGCACCTTATCAAGCAAAAGTCTCAGATCATCACTTGAGAAAAAATCTATGACAAGCTTGCCTCCTCCGACTTGCCGCTGCTCAATGGAGACCCTTGTTCCAAGTGACTCCGCAAGCTCTTTCTCGATGCGTTCCATCTCAGGGTCTCGTACTATCTTCTTGCGTACGCGATCATGGGCAATATGCCTTGCTATTTGCTCTGCTTCGCGGACAGTTAGCTTCTTGAAGATGATCTCCTTATAGAGTGTTCCCTGCTCTTCAGTCCTATCCGCGAGCATCATCAGTGGGCGAGCGTGTCCTTCGGTTATCTTTCCTTTTGAAAGTGCGTCGAGGATATCTTGCGGCAAGAGCAAGAGACGGAGACTATTGGAAACATATTCACGACTCTTGCCTACTTTCTTTGCGATCTCAACATGTTTTAATCCGAACTCCGTCGCGAGTTTTGAAAATGAGATCGCCCTATCCACAGGATTTAAGTCTTCACGCTGAAGATTCTCTATGATAGCGAGCTCCAGCTTAAGTCTTGGGTCAACATATCCTTGCTGGATAAGCACGGGCACTCTCGACACTCCCGCAAGCTTTGATGCGCGTAGACGCCTCTCCCCTGCAATCAGCTCGTACTCAACAGCGAGACCGCTATCGTGAGGCATTTCCCGACGCGTAACAACAAGCGGCTGAAGGATGCCGTACTGGTGAATAGAGTCGGCGAGATCTTGAAGATGCTTTTCGTCGAATTCCTTGCGCGGCTGATAGGGATTAGGCTTTATCTTTTCTACCTCAACCCAAAATATTGCATTGTTCTCAAATTCATTCATGCCCACATTGTAACATGAGTTTGGTTTGCGCAAAAAATTGCGCGAACGGTGTTCGCGCAAACTTTCTATGCATTGATCCCTTGATCGATGAGATATTGCAGGGGGGCTTTGTGGGCTGCGAAAACAAGTTCTCTCGACTTCACTTTCTTGATCGCATCGCGCAAAACAGCGCGATCGACCTCGTCAGTGTTGTATTCGATGAAGAGTTCTGCTTCACGCACGAATGTGAGAGAAGCGTGTGTCAGCTGCGATTTCCGAGAGCCGATATCGGTCATATGACCTCCTTCTAAAACTCGATGAACCTATATATAAATGGTACCACTGGTTTAGGGGCTGTCAATGAAATTTGCAGTACTTTAAATTCGAACCAAGGGGCAAGTGGTAACTTTTTTGTGACACAGGTACGGAAGTGGAGTGGTCCTCCTTGGAGCTTGGGTGAGGTTAAAAGAAAGTGTGAGTGTGGATTTTGGCTAATTAAGCAAGCTTTTTTACCAATAGCGACTTTTTATCGTATTCATCCACAGAGAAGTTGTATTTAGGATAGCGTTCATTTAATCTGGAAATGAAACTCGAATCATTTGCTAACTGTTCTGTGAGATTCACGTTACCCATTGAAATATACGGAGAAGTTATTTGGAAATGGTGTCAGGTACCTTTTTCGGTCTTCTTTGGTCGACCGCGCGTACGAGTAGTTAAGAGAAGATCAAATTTTTTCACCATCTTATCTACCCAATTCATTGTACCGTAGGGAGTTCCTTTGTTCACTGAAGTGCGAATCGCTTCAAGCTGAGCAAGATCATCCCTGTCATTGAGCCAGGAGCGGTAGCCGTGTGGAAGTTTCGTAGGCAATTCAGCAAGCAGCCGCTTCTCACTTGCTGTGCCGTTATAGCGCCTCCATGCACTTCCCCACCTCCAATCCTCTGCTTTACGCTCAAGCCGTGCTCGGAGAGGATTCCGTTCAACATATCTGATCAATTGGATTAAATAGTCATCCTGTTCAACAATAAATGCCTTATATCGTCCCTGATAAAGGTGGCCATGACCAATGGTCTTGGTTTTTGCGTGATACTGCTGAGTATGAGTGAGGGTGAGCCAATGCATAAAGAGACTGAGGTCACCGTCCCTTTTCGGATGAAGTACCAGGTGCCAATGATTCGGCATGAGGACATAAGCAAGAATACCTACTGGAATACGTTCATTTGCTTCTTTTAAAAGACGTTCGAAGTGCTTGTAGTCGTCATCACTCTTGAATATCTGCGTACGGTTATTTGCACGGTTAATGATGTGATACACTTCCCCTCCGATATCAACGCGTGGTGCTCGTCCCATAAGGGAATACTAGCATGAAGTGACAGGAAAAGGTACCTGACACCATTTTCTTGTTCATTTTCAGACCATGCACCAGCAACAGCCGAAAATAACCCACCCGCAAATGGAACCGCACCGCCAATAACTTGTAAAGCACCCCTAATTACTTTAGGGGTGCTTCCTTCTTTTGGTGAGTTGTTATCTTCTTCTGTCATAATTCACTAATCTCTCATTTCATTCAGTAACCTAGAGTAACTGCCGTCCTTCATATAGCCATCAAGTTTTCCGAATAAGTCTTGAGCAATGCTTGACCGGCTCGGTTCAATTTTCTTCTCATCTTCACCGGCAACTTGTCTTATGGCACCGCACATGGCAAGTTTATGTGCAAAAGAGGCATTTTCCTCCTCGGTCATTTGATGATTGGGTGCTCCATTGTCGTTAATAACGATGTTCGGAATAAACTCGTCGGTGTCAATATGGTTCTCAATCGCAGTAATTTCGCTTTCGCGAATTTTACACAAATCCCAAGAAAGTTTTACCCATACTTTTTCTTTATTCTGTGGATTTGTTAAATCCAGCATTTTCTCAAATTTATTTAGATTTCCACCAATAAAATCATTATAAACGGATGAAACTTTTTTCAACCTATTTCTATAGACTCTCACCAAGCTAATGATTTTATTTGCTTCTTCTATTCTTTCAGCATCACTCAAGCTGGTATCTTTTAAAATTTTTTCCATCATCAAATTCACACCTTGGTGATAAGCATTTTCTTTCATGTCCGCCCAGTGATTATTTATTGCTGACCACCAAAGCAGAAAGCCTCTTTCAACTTCACGACCAAGCTCAAGCATTATCGGGTCTGTAATTTCATTCTCAGATTTTTTATTCCAAAACATAAATCTAGTTCGTTGTCTTATTGTGGTTTTTGTAAAATTCTTCCAAGGATTTTTCTAGAACCTTGAGGCGTCTTTCATTTTCTTCCAAGTTTTTCCCAGCTGATATATTGTCTTCACATTCCTTTTTCCATCGCAAAAGTTGTTTATGTTCCTTGCCTGATTTTAGATAATCTCTAATATCTTCTATGAAATCATGCAGGTATAGACCGAAGACAACAGCGATAATAGTGAGCAGGAGGTTCATAAAATTTATTTTACAAAATAGTTAATATCTTTCTTGTATAACTCCGCGAACTTTTTCAATTCCAAAATATCCAACCGCTGTTCTCCCATTTCCACGCGGGACACATACGACTGTGTGCGTTTGAGTTTTTTTGATACGTCGATCTGGCGTAGCCCTGCATCGAGGCGTGCCTTTCGCAGTTTTTCTATAAACACCGCATATTCCTTTGATCGTATTGTATCAACCATAATGCTATCAGCGTATATGCTGGTTTGCAATACCTAAACTTTGCATATTTGTGATACAATACAAACAAAGTAAGCGAAACGCTTTCTTGATTTCAAGTATGGCGGGGTGGAAAAAATCGGAAGCCGGAGATATTAATTTCAGTGCAGCGGCGGGACTTGGTTACAAGTCACTAAGTATATTCGCAGCAAGGCTGCTCATCTTCTAAGTGCTTGCTACCCCGACTCGGCGACAACGTCGCATAAGAATGCGGCGTCGTAGACCGCCTCTGTCTTTCAAGTCCCGCCGCAAGCTGTGTTAGCGGGAATCTTGATCCTTACAGGATCTGTACACCCTTCGTATTTCGATGACGAAATATACTCAGGGTCTTCAAGTCCCGCCCGCAAGCTATGCTTGCTCTCCGGCACTCAAGAAAAATCGCCCTATGAAGGGCGTGATTTTTCTACGAGTGCCGGAGGCGGGACTTGAACCCGCACCCCTTACGAGACACGATTTTGAGTCGTGCGCGGCTACCATTACGCCACTCCGGCTTATGTATACTGTTTTCTCACACAAATAACATTTTCTCAATCTTTTGCGCACGACTACGTCGGTCTCAAGTAACTAATTCACTTTGTTCATAAGTTCTTGCGACCCCACCTCGCCGTCTTCGCGGACTCGACATGGCTCCGGTCTTGCGGTGCTTGTAAAGTTGCACTTTACTGATCAGCACCTCACGCGGCTACCATTACGCCACTCCGGCTTATGTATACTGTTTTCTCACACAAATAACATTTTCTCAATCTTTTGCGCACGACAGTTGGTCTAGTCTATCCGAAACAATTACTAAAATCAATTTAGGCAGTTGACGCAGACCTGTTAGTTTCCTCCACGCTACGTACTACCTTCGGCGCATTGATAAGATCTTCTATGAGCGTGTGTCTTAACTGTGCGGGTACCTTATTCGCCTCAGTTCCTATTTCAGCAGGATGATAGATCTGTCCATGATACGCTTTCACATCTGCATACTGCATCCAATTATCAAAATATTCGAACGGATCATCTCCGAGCGCCGCCTCAATACGATCGGGAGGAAAAATAAGGTCACTTTGGGGATTTAGAAGAATAGTCTCAACTGCGTCACCTGCGTGTTCTTGTGAATATGCATGAATGGTCTTAAGTAGCGGTCGAATATCAGTATCAGCAATAGCGGGTATCTCCTCCTTTAAATGCAAATTCAATCGACGCAAGAATCGACCCGCAAAAGAAGTGAGCGGCTTAAACGAATGCTCGGTCTTTATGCGCGCGACCATCTCTTTACGCGAACGAGCCATAAGCTCTTTGGGAGTATCTTTTCCAATAAGTCCAGCGGGGCTATCGAGCAGTACTCGTCTTGCTCTACCTGGATTTTGCGCGATAAGCGTCGTGGCGACTGCTGCACCGCGAGAATGTGCTATGAAATCTGCTTTATCTATCCCCTCAGCATCGAGCACGCGACGAAGAAGATCTGCTTCGCTTTTAATAGTTGCATGCATGTGTGCTGTAGCTGGGTGCTCATCGTCAATAACATGCGCTGACATTTCAGGATTAATAAACAACACTTTACGTCCGCTTTGCGCCAAGTGAAGCAATTCTTCGTAATACTTCTCCTTCGTTGTACTGAAGCCGCCAACGAATACTATCCATTCTTGTGAAATCGTAGGGTCAAATGGCGGCTCTGCCATGTAATACGCTGCTACTTCTCCGCTCACTTCTATCGTGTGTTTGATCGCTAGCTGCTGGTCGAATTCCTTCTGGGACAGTACGTGGGCTTGCTCTCCGTTCACTGAAAGTTTTTCATTTTGTACTACAAAAATATCATCGTTGGCCGGAGTGAGCCGTTGCTCGGAGTCCAAAATGATCTCGTGTTCAAGATAAGGCAAGGTGACTTCTTCGTTTTGCACTTCTGTGCTATCCGCTTCATGCATTTGCTCGGTTCCCATGTGTATATGATATGGAAGAGCTAGAAAAAGTCCAATACATCACCACGCATCTTTCGTTTAAAAATATAATTGAAACCTTTGAAATCCTTGCTATATATCGTCGATGTAGTTAAATAATATGAGAATCATATCCACAGAAAGGATTCATGATGTGGGTCTATCGATCTTTTCAAGTATTTGTTTTTTCATTCATCCTGACGTCACCTGTCTATTTTCTTGGCAATAGCGTAGCACTCGAAACGAAATGGACTTGTCATTTGATAATTGGACTATTATTGAGTATCAGCATGTTCTTGTGTCAACGACTACTTTCCGATGGTCGTAAATTCACCGCAAGAGATCGATCGAAGTCCATCGACCGCGATGCATTCATGCAACGTAATGCAGTGAAATGGTGTGAGGATGCACAACTTGTAAATGCGTGCGATAAACCCCATACGCTTCGCGGAATGTTCATGCTCGTGAAGATAATTCCTCTTGTAGTTTCTGGCATCTACGCAATATTCATAGATCTTAAACGCAAGAACAAAAGATCTAAATAAGATTATGGCAGACAAAAAACGCCCGATGTATCGAGCGTTTTTGTTTTTTCTAGATCTTTCCGACCAAATTCATCCCTGGCTCGAGAGTCTCTCCTCCAGGTTCCCAGCTTGCTGGGCAAACTTGTCCACCGTGCTCCATCACGAACTTAGCCGCCTTGAGCTTGCGCATTGTTTCTTTTGCACTTCTTCCTATGGAGTTATCATTGATCTCTATTGTCTTCAATATTCCATCAGGGTCAACAATAAATGTTCCACGTAGTGCTAGGCCAGCGTCTCCGCCCGCTTCGATATACACATTGAAAAGCATACTGAGCTCACCTGATGGGTCAGCGACCATCGGGAACTGTACCTTTTTGATAGCCTCTGAGTGATCGTGCCATGCTTTGTGCACGAATACCGTGTCAGTTGAGACCGATAATACTTCAGCGCCCTCCTTCTGAAATTCTGCATACTGACTTGCCATCTCTTCGAGCTCAGTCGGGCAGATGAACGTAAAATCTGCGGGATAGAAAAAGAAGATCAGCCACTTCTTACCCTCATAGTCTTTTGTATTGATAGACACCTGCTCGTCTTTCTTGGGATCATACGCAGGAAGGATAAGTTCAGGTAATTTATCTCCTATGCGGAGCGAGTCAAAATAGTCTTCTGTTTCCATGTTATTTATACTAATGATTAAGAATTGGATTCACATCATAGCATGAATCTGTATACTTGAAAAACCAACAAAAATGACAAAAATAAACCAAAAGCTTCCTAAGATCGTCGTTATCGTCGGCCCAACTGCCGGAGGTAAGAGTGACCTAGCGGTACTACTCGCAAAAGAATTGAATGGCGAAGTTATCTCTGCTGATTCACGACAAGTGTATCGTGGTATGGACATTGGCTCTGGAAAAATCACCAAGACTGAGATGCAAAATGTCCCCCATCATCTTCTTGATGTCGCTTCACCCAAAAGAATCTTTACTGTAGCAGAATATAAGCAGCAAGCAGAGCGAGCAATCAAAGATATCTTAAATCGAGGCAAACTTCCCATAGTCTGTGGCGGGACAGGATTCTATATCCAAGCGCTTGTGGATGGGCTCATCCTTCCTGAAGTGAAAGCAGACCCAAACCTCCGCAAAAAACTTTCACAAATAAGCGCCAACGAACTATTTCTGATACTTAAAAAACTAGACCCCAAACGAGCAAAAAATATCGATACAAAAAATAGCGTTCGACTAATACGCGCGATAGAGATAGCAACCACCCTTGGCAAAGTTCCCCCTTTAAGGGAAATAAAGAGATACACCCCCCTCTTCATTGGCCTCAATGTACCGCAAGCAACTTTGCACGCTCGGATATCTCTTCGCCTTACAAAACGCATGCGCGCTGGAATGGTAAGCGAAGTAAAACATCTACTTATAGAAGGGGTGAGCGCGAAGCGAATGGAGGCACTTGGCTTGGAATATCGCTTCATAAAAAGACTTCTCAATAAGGAACTGAGTAAGGCAAAAATGCTTCAAGAGCTCGAGGTGGCGATCAAACAATACGCCAAACGCCAGTACACTTGGTTTCGCCGCGACAAACGTATTCACTGGATAGAGTACAGAGACAGGACAAAAGCACTCACTCTTGCGAGAGATTTTATAAAATAAAAAAATTGCCCCGTATAGTGGGGGCAAGATCATTTGGGAGCTACCGATGTCGTGTCTTCCGGCGGAAGCACGAAGATGTGGAAGCAGCCGCTCCAAGGCTCATGAATAGCGTTGATGACGCCGAGATCGCGCTCACGCGAAAGTCTTTCGTACATCCACTTGTACTGCTCGCGACTCATGTTCTTGAAAGAGATATCGAAGCTAGCACCGGTCAGATGCGTGGAGCATGTTTCGGGCTCTCTGCATTTGGCTGCGCTCTTCACGCTATGCAGCTGGTAATCGAGATCGCGCACAAGCGATGTGACCTTGAGCTTCGGATAATCCTTCGATGATAGCACTTCCCTCTTGAAGTCGGAAGCTAAGTTGACCAGATAGGCGTAGGCCCACCTTTGCAAGTATCGCCTGTTGGGGTCAACGTGATCATCCACGAAGAAGGTTTCAGTCTCTAGCGGAACAATACTCAAAACAGGATGTGCCAGAATAATGTCATCAAGCCTCTGAAAGCGCGGCAACTTGAGCTCGTCTGCAACAAGGTTCTCATGCGCTAGGCTTTTTTTGCGGTCGAAGTACGAACCATCAAGAGGGCCTGAGCTAAATGACCCCCGGTAATGTCTCGGCTTCGGCTGAGTGTGCACCCGACTGCAGTGTCCGCGGCTTTCGCAATGAACTCTACCCTGCGCATGCGGAGATTCATTGATCTTTGCAGAAACTTGCGGACTCGCAAAAAAAAGATAAACGAAAGGCAGAAACATACCGAGAACTTTATTGTTCATTTTGAACTCCTTGAAAATTACAATCTGTATTTACGCTAGCACAGCAATGAGTTTGTGCAAGATAGCGGATAGTTACTGTGAACTCTAAACAACGTATATAGAAAAACCTCTTCGGGGAAAAGGTTTTTGGGTGGGTCTGGTTGTTTTACCAAACGAGGACTTGACGACCGTTGTGTTGGTCCGAGATCTTATTCGCACAGATGTACGGATCTTCTTCATCCGGAATCAGGCAACGCACAACCTGCATCTGGTCTTGTCTGTCATCCCCTTCGCAGGCAGTGACATAGCCTTCTGGCAGGATAACGAATGTGGCGTCTTTCATTCAGTAACTCCTCATGTGTACGAGTGGAGAAAATTATCTTGAAATCTACCTATGTTAAATTATACATTATTTTTGATATTTGTCAAGCATTATCTACAACAAAGTCTTCTGCACGCAAAAGATCTTCGGTGGTTGTGACCTGCAGCCACTTGCTTGCATGTACCATAGCGACCGGATCAACCTTAGCAAGGGCAGCAAGTGTGTGCGGCAAGCCGAATTCCTTTGACGCCCCCCCTATTGCAACGGGCTCATGCTCAAATATTCTTCGATCGAGCATATACATACCAGTATTCATAAGGCCTGTTTCCACAAAATGTTTTTCTTCTTGTATATTTCTGAAGGTTCCATCAGGATTAGCGAGCATTTCCCCTCCGACCTCTTTCTCTGCCACCCGCATAACGCAGACTGCCAAGTCATGCTTGGTCATTTTGAGTATGTCTTCGCGTGCGTACAGGTCATCACCCATCATGACCAAGAAACGATCGTGGATGAGGTCCTTCGCAGCCCAAAGCGCCCCCGCTGTGCCATTAAGCTCTTCCTGATGTACATACTTAATTCGCATCTTTGCACCAAAACCGCGCCATTCGTCTCCAAAATATTTTTCTATCTGCTCGCCTTGATGGCCAATGATGATGATTACCTCCTTTGTCTCCTCAGGAAGCGCTTCGAGTTTCCATTCGATGAGGTTTCTTCCCGATACTATTTGCATTGGTTTCGGTTTTGTTTCTGTAAGTGGAAGCATGCGCGTTCCTTTTCCTGCAGCAAGGATGACCACCTGAATATTTTGCTGTTTGTCCATAGCGAGTATCTTCTCACATAATCCCCTTTCATGCGAAATTTGTGCACAGCTTACCCCCATAATGGTCCGACTTCATCACTTTCTCATTCTCGCACTTTGCATGTTAAACTAATCGGATGAAAAGCCCGTATCTTCCTACGACTGGACTCCGCCTCCCTCCCCAGCACCTCGAATCCGAGCAAGCGCTACTCGGCGCCATCATGCTTCGCACAGATTCGCTCTACGATATCAACGACATTCTCCGCTCAGAATCTTTCTATGCAGAAAAGCACCGCGTCATTTATGAAGCGATGCTCGACCTTCACCGCAAACGAGAACCGATCGACATGCTCACCCTTGCAATGCGACTTGAGGAGAAATCTCAGCTTGAATCAATAGGAGGCCGCACTTATCTTGCCGAATTAGCAGGAATTGTCCCCTCTTCTGCCAATGCCAAGTACTACGCTGAGACCGTTTACAAGAAACACGTTCTGCGCGAGCTTATCCGCACCGCAGAACAAGTTTCAGAGCTCGGATATCAAGAAGAACTTGCGCTTGAAGAGATACTCGACGAGGCAGAAAGCAAAATATATTCAGTAACGAACATTTCTTCTGGCTCCGGTATCCAAAACATCAAAGACGCGCTTGTAGAAGCGTGGAACCGCATCGAAAAGATCCACGAAAACCAAGATGGCCTTCGCGGAGTTCCAACCGGTTTCCCGAGTTTAGACAAACTCCTCTCGGGATTACAAAAATCAGATCTTGTTATTCTTGCTGCTCGCCCTTCAATGGGTAAGACGTCGCTCGCACTCGACATTGCTCGTAAAGCATCTGTCGAACACGGCGTACCTGTCGGCATCTTCTCTCTCGAAATGAGTTCGCAACAATTGATCGACCGTATGCTCGCAGCCGAAAGCTCTGTCGATGCATGGCGCTTACGAACAGGACAACTTTCCAAAGATCACGAGTTCGCATATTTGCGCGAAGGCTTAGACAGACTTTCAAAAGCACCGATCTTTATCAACGATCAAGCCGGTATCAATATCATGAACATGCGCTCCGCTGTGCGCCGCATGAAAAGTGAACACAATCTTGGGCTCGTCGTCGTCGACTACCTTCAACTCATGACACCGATGCGCTCGACCGACTCGATGGTGCAACAGGTCACTGAGATCTCGCGCTCTCTTAAGGGCCTCGCTAAGGACCTTGATGTGCCCGTACTCGCACTTTCGCAGCTCTCACGTGCGGTTGAGCAGCGCGGAGGCAGACCTCGCTTGAGCGACCTTCGTGACTCAGGTTCTATCGAGCAAGATGCCGACGTGGTCATGTTCATCCATCGCGAAGATAAGGCCAACAAAGACCAACCCTCGGATAGGCCAGGTATTGCCGAGATCATGATAGAAAAGCACCGTAACGGCCCCACGGGCCTCATAGAGCTCTTCTTTGACGATAAGCACACAACCTTCAGGGAAATTGAAAAAGGACGTGGGGGTGGAGCTGACGAGACTTTTGATGTATTTTAGTAGAGTTCGAAGGTGAAAGCAGAAAGACGTCAGGTAAATTCAGTATTTGCTTTTCTCTTCTTACTGACTCCTTCCTACTTCTCACTTTTTATATGGATTCTATTTCTAAACTCGCATCTTTATTTGCGGAATTTCCTGGGATAGGCTCGCGCCAATCTCGCCGTTTTGTCTATTTTCTATTGAAGCAGAATAAGGGTTACATCAATGAACTTATTCGCACTATTGAGTCTCTCGAAGGTGCCATCTCTCAATGCAACAGATGCCATCGCTATTTTACGAAAAAATTTCCTGCCGCCCCTGACCAATGCACGATATGTAGTGACGAGACTCGTGATCACAATACACTCATGGTGGTCGAAAAAGATTCTGACCTTGAAGCTATCGAGCGTAGTGGCACGTATCAAGGTACGTATTTCATTCTTGGCGGAATACTCCCAATACTTGAAAAGAATCCCGCGTCGAAGATCCGCATCAACGATCTCATGCGCCTGATAGAAGCTGAGTCCATGGATATCAAAGAAATAATTCTCGCCTGTGCAGTCACCCCCGAAAGCGAGCACACCGCAGAATACGTGCGCGAGACCATTGCTCCGACCACTAATACTCATCTCATAAGCGTTACCACCCTCGGTCGTGGCCTATCAACTGGCACTGAGCTTGAGTACTCTGATGCCGAAACTCTCCGCTACGCACTGGAGGGAAGAAAATAGCATTCTTCGATTAATATATTATGAATTAAAAGTTCAAAAATTCAATTTTGACAATTTCAACATACCGACTAAAGTTAAGAAATGGAATTTTTACTCCAGCATCTCCTAGGGAGTTTACCGCACAGCTTTGGTGCTTATGGACTCGAAATCGTACTTGGTTTGAGTATTGCGATGTTATTTGGTTCATTCTTTGAATATTTTATACATAAACATGTCATGCATCGTGGCCTGCCGCTCCTACGAAAAAAGCGGTATTTCGATCAGCAGTACAAAAGCCATGCAATTCTCCATCACGCCACGTACTACAAAAAATTTGATTATGAGGACGATCCACTAGGAAAAGAAGAGAGTATCGCTTTCACCAAAGAAGAGATAGTTGCCGTGCAAATTGGACTTTTGCCAGCGCTCGTTTTCATCGCATGGTTCTCTCCCGTAACTGCAATTTGTTTTTCAGTAGTGGCATTTGTGCACAACAACACGTGGAACATCATTCATCGCGAGATGCACCAGCCCAAAAAACCAAATTGGTCGCGCACAGCGCTCTATCGCTTCCTCGCGCGTCATCATTTCCTGCATCATCGCAATACAAACAAGAATTACAATGTTGTATTCCCACTTGCAGATTTTATTCTCAATACCTACGCTGTGGCCACTGTCTCAGATAGAGATGAGATCGCGTCGCTCGGTTACTAAGTTAATAACGAGCTCTCGGTTCCAACTCAACACTGCTGATATTTTTTATTGACAAAATATTCTTTGATTGTAGTGTATTAAAGGCTGTACAACACAGATTAAGGAGATGACTATGGAAAAATCTCAATCCCCCGTTCTTGGCGCAATCGCGCTTCGAGTCGGCGACAAGAAATACTCAGTGAATATCACCGGCTCCGAAAAATTCGCCCACGAGCTAAATCGGGCAGTAGCACGCGGACAGGACCCAGCAGAAGCTCTTTTCTTTCTAGCGGAACTCGGGGCAACGCTCTATCACCCCGATAGTCCGATGCTCGGCAGCGAAAAAGCCCGCACCTATGAACAATTCTTCGGTGCCGTCGATAAGGTCAGTGCACATACGCACAACCTGACTCTGGTGAAATAACGAGTCATTCAAAAAACAAACGACCCACATGAGGGCCGTTTTTTATAATTCGCTTAAACAGTGAATTGCTTTATTGTGATTGCATCGTTGCTATTTAATACCTCCAATATATCCCTTTGAGAGATATATAGAATTAACGTTTACAAATACATTTACCTTTGCGACCTGGTCTTTGTGGATATGAGCATTGGTTCGCATGGTCCATATCTAAATAAATGCTCAAATGCGGATTCCTGCTACTCCTGTCGCAACCAAAGCCCAGCGCGGTGACAAAGAGCCCACCATTTAGTTAGGATATGAATTAAAACGTGGCTAATCTTAGTGTCTACTAAAAAAGAACGGCCTCGCTTTCGCGGACCGCTCTTTGTTTATTAACCGATTGAGTCTATCTTTACTTCTGTGAAGGGCTGACGATGACCATTCTTTTTATAGTAGCGACTTTTGGCCTTGTACTTCACGACCATGACCTTTACTCCCTTAGCTGAAGATACAGTAACCGTAGCGCTCACCTTTGCACCGGCGATATAGGGAGCTCCGACCGTAGTCTTTGCGCCGTCGTCAGTCAAAAGCACCTGATCAAATACCACCTTAGCTCCGTCCTCATAAAGCATTGGCTGCTCGCCAGGTTTTCTATCCTGAGAAAGTTTCTCGAT
>JAYVMS010000014.1:0-11445 GCA_043758815.1 bacterium | reverse complement strand
TTGGTTTTCCAAGATATTTAAGCGCGAAGCTCCTGAGATACCCCGCCGATACGAAGCGGAGCGAGTGAGGGTACGGCTCTGCCGCGGGGAGGTTCATTTATGCGACAAAAAACACGGGCTCTGCTCGTGGTGATTGAGTTAAAGCCTTTCAGTCTAAAGATTTTTTGGTATTGAATTGCTATAATGCCACTATGATTATTCAAGATTATCGGTGCGCAACATGTAAAAAACTTCTATTCAAAGGGATACTCGTTGATAGTGAGATTGAAGTGAAATGTAGAGGATGCAGCAACATTAGCGTATTTCACGGAGTCTCAAAAGAAAAGCTTCTCTGCTATAGTGAAAATTGCTCAGGAAGAATTTCACGAGAAGAAGTGATGAAACCAAAAGAGGGAGCATAAGACATACAAATTGCGATAATACACATATTTTATTATGCGACAAAAAACCACGGGCTCTGCTCGTGGCTGCAGTCGCAGTTTGCGTACCTGCTTTGAGGGAGCAAACTCTGCAGCGTCTTCGCTGACGTTCCCTAAAACCAAGAACTCCACATGCAGTGCAATCTAAGTTATAATGCTCATTAGAGATACTACGATCAAACTGCGGACTATGTCCGCGGTGATTGAGTTAGGGAACATGGCTAATGGATAATTTTTCACATAAACAGAAACTCTTTGTATCAATCAACAAACTCTCCATAAAAGAACTTGAGAATCTTGATGTATCGAGTTGGAATATCTGGGAGAAAGAGATTTCGGAGTTTGACTACCATTATGACACGAAAGAGGAATGCTATTTTCTTGAAGGCGAGGTGACAATAGTGTCCGGAACAGAGAAGTATTTCATAAAAAAAGACGACTTCGTAGTCTTTCCGAAGGGATTTGACTGTAGATGGCAGATCACGCGTGCAGTCAGGAAACACTATCGTTTTTCATGAGCGAACATCGGCTTCATCACGCGCTCTTGAGAAGACATATGACAATTGTCTCGTTGTGTACCGACGGGTTGCATTTCTCGATATTCTTCGATTCGCCATTGATGGGCGCCTGTTCGGCATACGTGTAGAATCCTGCCATCGGGACGTCGGAACCGATTTCATGGCGGACTGCATTGATTTCGATCGCTGTGTCCGCCATCCCGCCAAAGAGCTTATCTCGAACGTGGCAACTGAATATGAGTGCTGCATCCGGTTTCGCACCGAGCGACTGCAGCGCCTCACGGCCCGCACTGCTCGCTGCCTTTGTCGCGTTTACCTTATCTCCTAACATAATCCGCACCACGGAACCCTGGGGAACCTCGCCGCCGCAAACTATAGATCCGTCCGGTTGGGCAAAGAACGGAGCGCGCAGCAAATATTCGTCCTCATGGTTTTGTGCAACGATTCCGAGTGGGTAAGAGAGTGCGAGTTTCGCAAGCGGACCGATCGCAAGCTCCTTGCTCGCCTCTTTTCCAAAGTAGTACTCGTACAGCGAGACTGCTGGTGCGTTATCAATTTCATATATGATCGAGCCTTCCGAACGGGTCACAGTCTTCGCTGAACTTATTGGCGCCCAACCGTGCTTCACACCAAGCGCGAATGAAAGTGGGCCCGCTATTCCGAGCACGACAACCGCGTCCGAGTATACCTTACCATCGGCGTACTGATAGGTCTTTTTGTATTGCGCATCGTCTCCCGCAGAGCCGCCAACAACAGGAAAGTTGTTACCTAATACTTCCAAAATTCCACGCAGCGCAGCGGATGAATTTCCTGAAAGACCGTCTGCGAACATCATGGCTATCTTTAGGGGGCTTTCTGTCCCCAGTGCATCTTTCATCTGTTTCGCAGCTGTTTTGCCGGCGTCGCTTGAGTTATCTTTAAGCCCTTCGCCTATCCCGATGGTGAAAGTAAGATTTTGGGCGGAAATCGCCATGATGGTGACACTGTGACCATCAATTGGGCCGGATTGGCCAATTTCACCTGCTGTTGATGCTCCAACTATGCGTGCATCTGGAGCCACGCGTTTTACTGCATCAAGCACAACTTGCTGGTCGTATGCGACAGAACAAAATACAAATAATAAATGTGCAGGTTTTCCCTCAAGTCCCAAGACTGCGTTATTCGCTGCCGAGTAGCCCGCCTCACCAGCGTCGGTTGTAGTCGAAGAAGAAACAAATGAAGAAATCATGGTAGATAGTGTTAAGTTTTTTTAAATATCCTTCCATTTAGTATACTCCGCCTGCTCAAATACAAAAGTGGATGTATCATGCAAGCGGAATATATATTTACCCCACACCAGTTACTGTTTCTGCGATTGAATACTTTCAGAAAAATTTGGTCGGTATATGGAATAAGAAGTCAAGCGCACTTTCAATTTTGTATTCTCCTTGGTTATTAAAATTTAGGTTGGCGCTACGGCAACGTCTAAAACAAGACAACTCCTTCGATGCATATGGCGAAGCTTCTGCTCACAATTTGTTCTAGTCAAGATTTATAATCAATTAAACAAGTTCGAAATATACCCATCACAGCAACAAATGCTTGCCAGGATTGTTGTTTTTGTGCGTTTTTTTTGCTCACGAACGATTAAGTGTTAGTATGTACAGATGTTTGACATCCTCGCTATTTTTTGTGCTAAGTATCTGATCGCGTTTTCACTTGTGTTTGCAACTGCTTTTGCGCTCAAGTTATCAAGGAAAGAGCAGCGGTCGATAATAATTTTCGGTGTTATGGCATTTCCGATTATTTATCTCACCGCGCTCGTTGCGGGTCACTTTTATAACAACCCGCGGCCATTTGTGGTTGAGCATTTTGTGCCGCTCATTCCTCATGGTGACGATAACGGATTTCCTTCAGATCACGTATTGCTTGCATCGGCCATTGCATCGATATGGACTATCTATAGCAAGCGCATTGGACTTATACTCTGGGGCGCCGCTCTGCTCATCGGAATTGCGCGTGTGTATGTAGGAGTGCACCATACGATAGATGTCATGGGCAGCGCGCTTATCGCGGCGGTTGTCTCGTGGGGACTTTACCTTTTGATGAAGAAATTTAAGTATTTGGTTTAGTGAACCCAGACACTCTGTGAAAGAAGTCTACACTCGAAGCACTGCTCACTGTGCTCGACTAAGAGATGTTAAACAGAGTACATCTTACGAAATATTCAAAAAAATAAACTAAGCATGAACTTCTTTTCTATACCTTTTTCTCAAGCATGGAGATGATCTTGTCGAGCTTGTTCAATTCGATCTCAGAAAGATGTTTTTGCAACGCCTCGATCTCCTCTTTTGCCTTTACATTCGTTTCGTAGTCCTCAAGCGCTTGATGCCTGTCGCGCTCTGACTGGCGGTTCTGACTCATCATGATAATGGGGGCCGCATATGCTGCTTGTGTAGAAAAAAGAAGATTCAAAAGAATGAAGGGGTACGGATCCCAGTGAGAAACAAAGGCGACAATGTTAAATATCATCCACAGAAAAACAATGATCGACTGCCAGATAATGAACTTCCACGAGCCCATTACTTTTGCTACTTTATCTGATAAGCGCTCACCCATCGTGGACTTCTCTTTGTGTTTTTGATGCCAAGTCTTACGGTGATGGTCATTTTCCTTTGTATTCATATATTTATGTATCGAATGATTAGAGCTTGAGCTCGTTAGTAACAATATCGACAAGCTCACTCGGCAGAGTATTTGATTTGATGAGGTACATTAGTGCACCACGAGCGAGGGCTTTCTCAATGACTGCTTTATCCGTAAGATTAGAAAAAATGATTATGGGTATATGCGCGGTTAGAGATGAGCCCTTGAGTTTTTCAAGCACATTGAGTCCGTGCATGTCCGGCAGCAAGAGATCAAGTAGGATGAGATCGGGGATATCTGACAAGGCCAGAGAAACGCCAGCACCTCCCGTTGTGGCACGAGTTGTAAGAATATTAGCATGAGTAAATTTCTCGATGACGAGGTCAATCAAAAAAGTGTCATCTTCGATGCAAAGTATTTTTTTAGCATCTTCTTGCATTGCTTAATAGTGTAGCGCGCCATTGTTGCTTCGGAAAGTCACAGCGATGCGGGTGAAATGGCAGTTTGCTACCTTATTACTGCAATGCGATAATAGCTCCCGCACGACCCTTTGGGTTATACTTGAAGACACCAACACCTGAGCATGTATTTATATCTCATTAAATGGAGCAGTATATTGAGTTTTGTATTCATTATTTTCGCAGGATACTTTTTACAACCCAGTACTCTGTCAGCAAGTGTGCTCGCAGGAATCTCAAGCGAAGTGCTTACTGTAAGTGACACTCACGCCACACGCACACTCCAATACGGAATGCGCGGAGGTGACATAAAAGATCTGCAGGAGGAATTACGTGTCCTTCCTTCGATATATCCGAGCGGCAAAGTAACGGCTTATTTTGGACCCGCGACACAGGCTGCCGTCAGGCGTTTTCAAAAACAAGAACAGGCAAATCTTCGCAGTCAGTCGAGTGCAACAACAAAACTTGGAGTTGTGGACATGCGCACAGAGAACATGATCCGCCTACGTGTTATAGAAAAAAAGTGTCCACTAGATATGCGATTACGACAAAAGTGTCTTGAGGAACGTTATGAGCATTATACAAATAGATCGGGGGTTGATAGCGCACTCAATCTCCTTCGTTTACACATAAGTGATGAGCCACGGTTCGAGGGGGCGTGTCATTCAGTGATGCACCATATCGCTCATATTGCGGTTCATCAATTTAAAGATTTCGGTAATGCAATGTATCACGGGACGACTCTGTGTCAGAACGGCTATTATCACGGTGTGGTCGAAGAATATCTCCGCAATGAAAATGCAGATGCGCTTTCTCCGGAAGAACTGCGTAATTTTTGCAGTACGTCGCTTAGTGCTACCTCCTCTGCAATGGACACGCTTAATTGTGTGCATGGCATAGGTCACGCGCTTATGTACATGACTCGCAATAATCTACCCAAGTCACTTATTCGCTGCGGCGATTTTTTGAATGATCATATGCGCAGTCAGTGTCTGACTGGCGCATTCATGCAAGAAAGCTTCATCGCGACCAGTTCAAAAAAGAGTGATATAGATAAACACGTAATAAGTTGTACGCAAAGCCAAAATCAAGATGAGTGCTTTATCAGTTTGTCTGCGAAGGTGATAAGCGAGAGTGGTGCTAATGGCAAGATAGTAGGGCGCTTTTGCGACACACTTATCGATATGAGCAATCAGCGCGCATGCAAAAGTGAAGTTACAAATACCAATAACTAATCTTTGCTTAAGACGCGGTCCAGATAATACTGCCGCACTTTCGAGAATTATGGCCTATATACCCGCGAGCGATATTGAACAGCTTTCTGTCGTTGTTACATATGAGTATGCGGGGGCAGGCTGACCAAAGAGCTCTACGCGCATCTTGATGAAATATTTAATAACAAATTCGTGTTGTGTGATATTATATTTAAATAAAGTGAAAAAGAAATACTACTGGTTAGCATGTTGCGCGGTACTTCCATTTTTTGTGTACGTAGCGCAAGTCTCAGGCTTCCTGCGCGCGCCACTTCAACGTTTTGATAATACTGAGGATGCATTTGTTGATAATGTCCTACTTGATCTCGGTAAGTTAAGCGATGAGAGGGTCACGCCTAAAGTATTCTTTCTTGATGTACCGATCCTAACTTATCATCAGGTCCGCCCAATGACCGAAAGCGACGATGAGCGATATAGAAGATTCATTACGACACCCGAGGAGTTCGAGCGACAGATGCAGTTCATCAAAGATCAGGGATACAACGTGATCTCACTTTCGGATGCGGTTGTACATCTTGCGAACAACAAGCCACTTCATGGAAAAAACATCGCCATCACATTTGACGATGGATATAGAAGTCAATACACTTTTGCATTTCCTATTCTGCAAAAATTTGGTTATACGGGAACGTTCTTTATATACACTAATGCGATCGATAATCTAAATGCATCGATGACGTGGGAGGAAATAAGTGATCTTGATGGTCACGGAATGACCATCGGTGCACACACGCGAAGTCATGCTATGCTCACAAATATTGGCGATAAAAAAATACTGCGCGATGAGATCGAGGGCAGCAAAGAAGATATACAAGCGCATCTTCAAAAAAATATCGATCTTTTTGCCTACCCCTTCGGAGCCTATGATGAATCCATAAAGACCGAAGTAGAGAGTGCGGGTTTTCGTGGAGCAGTCAGTGTAAATATGGGACATCTGCAAACGAAGGATATACGCTACGCGCTCAAACGCTACAATGTAAACGATAATGATATTGAATTCCGCGCGCTTCTTCAGGCAAACAAAAAATGATCAAATAAAAAAGTAGGTGACGCTATGTACTTTTTTGTTTCGTTTGGTAGGCTCAAATAAGATAGCCCTTCGTTGTGTTAAGGAGAATCTATATGCGCAACCCGATTCATGGGCCTCATGCCGCCCTACTTGCCGCTTTCATGTTCCTCTTCGCCTCATCGCTTTATGCAAAAAACGCAGTCATGCAAGAGGTAAGAGATGACTATGTGCGCTATGTCTCGATGGGACGAAGCGATTCGCTTATCACGCTTTCGCTTTATGGTACAAAAGGCTCGGCAAGAGTTTCGCAGAATTCAGATGGAACGTTTAACTGCCGTGTTTCAGGTCTTGGGATTTCCGATAATAAAGTCCCCGCTTTCGAGCGCCTCGAACAAAAAGGCAAGCTCATTCATGAAAGCACACACTGCTTGGTCGTACCCTACACGCGCATGCTACCCGACGATCAAAATAATCCGCTCGTGCGCGTCTCAAATGATCTGACAATGCTTATGGCAGAAAGTGCCTCCGATGCGCGCGCCGTTATCGAGATATATCGCAAGGACGGCAAAGGTGAAGCAAATGCATATGCGTCGATGCTCCTTGCTTATCGGAGTAAGGCAACGGACGTCGAGCATTCGACCGTCGAGGCCATAAAGCTCGCGCGTGATATAGTCGCATACGATAGCAATCGGATTCAGGGCGATAGTGATGCTTTTCGTGCGGCACTCAATATTGCAAGATGGAGCGCTGAAAGTACGATGCGGAGAATTCTTGAAGAAAATGACCACACCGACATGATGTCGAGCCCACTCGTCGTAGCGACACTCACGGAGATGGACGCGACCGTTAAAGCTGCTATGCAGTCATTCAATAAAGGTCGTTACGAAAACTCCGCAGTCACCATTCGCATGAATTATGAAGGGAGAGGAGTAGGTGACATGCACATCTTTTTGGGTCGCGATGGCGTGCTCCGCACTGAAGCGACGCTTGGTGATGAGCATGCACATGAGCTTTTGGAACTAAAGGCGCTCATGGCGGTAAGCACAACCACCGAACAATTGCTTGCAGTCGAGGCGCTCAAGAAGTACGGACTATTATCGAAGAATAATCTCCTAGATACGCAGATACTGTTCGCGCGCTGGGTAACGACATTCACTCACGGTGACCCAACAAAAAGAAAAGCCGCGTGTACGCTGATAGCAAAAGTCATCGCAGATACACAAGAGATAGAAGGTGTGGGTGCCCTCTATGACAAAGTCTCATACGAGTTGCAACGCACATTCAATTAGCATTTCATTACAGGTGCCGCACTGATACGTTAGTTCGGCACCGTTTTATTTACTTTCTCACACCATCTGTTAGTCTCAGTTGAGCTTTGTTTTTTGTGGAGATGTTATGACAAAGGTGAAACCGGATAGAACCTATAGAACTCCCGATTCATGTGCGCAAGTGCCGTTGTTCGAGATGACACAGGTGCACATTGATACGTATTTTAAGGATGGGCACGCAAGGGGCGAGCTTGTCGACACGCTTTCATTGCCTGGCGGAAAGCAAGCTGCGCTTGTGGTGGTATCATCTCGCGAAGGAGATGCTGAGCCGTTTCCCACGCTTTTGTGCTCGTGCGTACTGCACGCGCAAGTGATGGATACCGACACTAATATCAGCTGTATGTGGATGGACCGATGCCCTGCCAAACAAGCGTTGGGTGAGATCTACACCACGAAAGCAAGACAAGAGTATGCATCAGAGGCGTGGAAAGACAAAGACCCTAAGGATAAGATCCTCGATATCTTCAGACGCATCACCGCCGGCGAGTATCTCGGTCAATGGCAAGGCTATATGATCTACGTACAGGAAGTCGCGCGACTGCTCGAGATCCCTGAAGCCGCGATCTGGCAAGCATGCCGTGAATTGTTTAAGGAAGAAAAGCTCGACCTAAACGGCGCGATACTCTGCGAATATAAAGCGCGATTTCGTTTCCCCAAAGAGCTGCAGTCGCTCTTGGCCTACATAATCGAAGAGCCGCTCGGGTGGCCGAATGGCGATGCGGGCGATTGCTTCATTCAAACGCTCGAAGCGGCCATTCACGAGCATACGCCGTACCAGCACGGAAAGATCGCCTTCGGAGAGGAGAACTATCCCAACCTCGCGCCACATCACCTCGTTTCATTCGGACTGCTCTTCCTGGAAAAGGGGTTACTAGAAATAACGGCCGACAAGAAAGAGCGAGACGGACTCGACCTTCCTGCTCTCGTCAGTCGACTGCGCTCCCTTCAAAAGGACGCAAAAAAGCTGCCGCAATAGTGCAAAAAGAAAAAAATAAATGAACCAAACTAGCTCAGCTGAGTTAGTTTTTTTATTGAGTTTTAACACGTATTTATATCCATATTTTTAAAATGAAATAATTCGCCGCGCTGGTTGTAATAATAAGCAAGGAAGATGTAAAAACAATTTCCTTGCCATGGCTTATTAATTAACAATCGACTAATGCAAAAAAATAAAATTCCTATTCCTCTTTTTGTTGCTGCGCTTATTGCTGGCGCGGGAGTAGGAATAACAGGACTTGTGAGTGCACAAACCACAACTACCGCAACTAGCGTGACCCCCGCAACAACTACTAATACAAATGCCCCGCCAGGTAGAGAATTGGGTAGACGTGGACACAAACATGCTCCGCTTGGCAGAGATGGCATCGTCACAAGTGTGACGGGGACGACCATCGTCATGTCTGAAGAAGCAAATGAGGGCGGTGCATCGTACACCATCGATGCAAGCGCCGCGTTGTTCACTAAGAATGGTGTGGTTGCAACTCTCGCAGATATCAAGGTGGGCGACAAGATCTTTATAGACGGGAGTACGAGCGGCTCCACTGTCGTTGCCAGCAAGATATCAGTAGGTCGCCCGAGTAGGCATGGACCTCGTCATAATAATGACCCCAAAGATACTCCTCGACCAGGAGAAGCTCCGGATGAAGCCCCCACTTTCGGACAGTAAGCAAAACGTTAATAATATAAAAAAAGACGAAACTGACGCAAAAACCCTCTGTTAAGTGGGTTTTTGCGTATATGAAAGATATTCATGTGTTTGTTGTATTATTCTAAGCATGGACATTATGAGTACGGAGGTGACAGACGAGGAGTTGGCGATACGTGTCCAAGGCGGAGATAAAGCCGCATTTGCCGCGATTATGGAGCGGTTCGAGGGTAAGTTATTGCGCTACGGAAATAAATTCCTCGCAGAGCGCGAAGACGTCGTCGATATCGTCCAAGAAGTATTCATCAGTGTGTATCAAAATATAAAAAGTTTTGACGGGTCACAAAAGTTTTCTCCTTGGGTCTACCGTATCGCGCACAATGCATTTGTGAATGGGCTAAAAAAGAAGAGTCGCAACCCTTTTGTGATGCTTGATTTTGACGCATTGCTCTCACACACAGTAAGCGAGGACCCTCTTCGAGCTCTGCGCGAACAGGAAGAGATGCACAAAATGATTGATGTGGGATTAGATCAAATATCACCTAAGTACAAAGAGATACTTATCTTGTATTATCTGGAGGAGTTGCCATACAAGGAGATAGCCGACATTCTACAGGTCCCTACCGGCACTGTTGGCATTCGCATAAAGCGCGCAAGAGAGGCACTCAGGAAAGTTTACGAAAAAATGCAATTCCAATATGGTGATACATGAGCAACCCCCACAAATGAATATCAAGGAAAAAGTGCTTGAAAAGATAAGCACGAACGAATTGACCATGCGACCAAAGAGCTACTTCATCTGGAGGTCAGTAACCCTTGTCGCATTAGGAGTATCGGTACTCATCATTTCCGTTCTCATCTGCGACTTTATTTTATTCAGTCTGCGCATCAACGGACACTATTCGCTTTTGGGATTCGGGTCCCGTGGGCTGTGGATGTTCTTTGTATTCTTTCCATGGGGACTATTGTTCTTGGACACCATCCTAATCTTTCTGTTGGAGCGATTATTGCGCCAGTTTAAATTTGGCTATCGCACCCCCGTGCTCCTTCTCTTGTTTGGATTGCTTATTGTCACGATTGCGACCGGATTTTTCATTGATCGCGTCACTGACCTCAATGAACAACTGTCACTTCGCGCGCACGACCATCAGCTTATCGCGCCATTCAATGACTATTATGATCGTGCAGGGCACCCAACTCGCGAAGAGGGAATATGCCGTTGTGTCGTCACTGAAGTACACAATGACTCGATAACCGCATACGATGAGAGCCTCGGCACGACAACGGTATTCACGATTACCACCCCCATGGATGAGAATGCAACTGCAACCCTTAAGGTCGGGGATGTCATCTACATTGCAGGCGATAGGGATGAGCACGGATTCCGCGCTTTCGGAGTACAAAAACTCGATGCAATGCCTCGCAGGTAATCAGGAGCAATTTAGGATTTTTTCAATCTCCTTACTTCGCGCAATAATTCTTCTATTGTCTTTTCGAGTCGCGCTATCTGGCTCTCCTCCGCCGCCTCTTCGGTGTGATCCTTTTCGAACTCATCGTTTAAGTCTTCGACGTTTTCTTTGATGACCTCCATGTAGCCTTGGATATCATCAACATCCTCGCCTATCTCTTTTGCTTCTTCTTGAATACTGCCGACGTCTTCCTGAATGTCATCTATATCCTTTGAGATCTCCTCAACATCTTCCTGAATGTCATCGACGTCCACGCTGACCTCCTCGAGCTGGCGCGCTTGTCTGTTGACGGTGAGCTGAATGAATATAGACAGGTAGATTGCTTCAAGTGAGACAGCGGTCGTAAGTATAAGCATGACCTTCTCAAAGGCTACTCCGAACCACACAAGCCCAAATATTGCGACAAAGAATATCGAATGCAGTATCAAGGAGAGCGTTGAGCCGATGTAGCGGGTTGCGCCAACAGCGAAGCGATCAAGCGGGGATTCTACGTAGGGTGTTTTTTGATGTAAGGAGTCTCTCATATATGCATAGTAATATTTTCCTCACCTACCGTCGAGAACTATTTATGTATATAACCAACATATGCCATAAAAAACTAAGCAATTCAACCACTGTGCGCTCTAGCGCACAGAATGAACTCGGACTGAAGTCCGGAATAGATCCAAAATTACAATGCAATACATAACCCTCCTTAATT
>JAYVMS010000013.1:0-18855 GCA_043758815.1 bacterium | reverse complement strand
GCGGGTGCCATTAATGGCATTCATTTCGGCGCTGACGAGATCGAGGAAGAGAACGCGCGCTTAAACGGCCTTGAACTTGATTCTCCAGAAGGTAAGAGTATGGATCTGCCTGCTGCATAGTATGAATGAAGAATACCAGAGCGACGTGTTAGTCGAAGAATCACCAGAGTTGCGTGAGGGGATTACTGACAGCAAGGAAACAGGGGAGTTCATCGATCGCTACCTAGATATCAACATTAAAGCTTTCGACCCAAGAGCAAGCGACGAAGAGCGCAGCGCTGTCGCAACTGAGATACTCGACCTTCACCGCATGCTCGAAGATAGCACAGGCCTATTGCCCGACTTTGTTCGCGACATGCGCGCGCAACTCAAGCGTATTGAGACAGGTTTCGTGTATGTAAAGAAGCTTGAACATGCCGCGCGTACACTTGAACGAGAGTCGAGAGGGGGAATATTGGTTCCGCATGCCTATCGCAATACCGTAGAGCTATTTCAAGAGGCACTTGCGAACGGCGTGAATGAGTCGGTGATAGACTATTTTAAACCCTACATTAACGAGTATTTGAGCCGCGTCCGTGCCAGAGAGCAAGGGAGTTAAATTTTTTCAATATATATTAGTATTGGGTGGACAATAATTGACCAGCACACTTAATTGTCCGCAATCCCTCCTTTACTTGTGAAGTACTTATCGCAGTGTGTATTTGTAACGGAATGTTTTCAGAATTTGGAGTGATCCATGGCAAAACTCGCCATGGTGTCTGGAATAGCAAATATTTTCTTCTCATCGGCCCCCTCTTCGTTGCGGCGCTAATGATCTCGAACACGGTTTCGACGAAACTCATCAAGGTTGGACCTTATGTATTCGCAGGTGCGATATTCATTTTTCCCATCAGCTATATATTCGGTGATGTGCTGACGGGGGGGTCTATGGTTTTCGTGCATCGCGCATGATCATCTGGTGCGGCTTCGCGGCCCTTGTCCCACTATGTGCTTTTTGCACATCGCCTGCACAGTGCTCTTTTTCGCAGAACAGAGAGACCTTGCGGCATCAGTGTCGACGCTCGTACTCGTCTGGCTTGCCTACGCGGTCTTCGTCGACTCGCGCAAATGTTGCCCCCATGATCATTAGTTCGCCCACTCTCATCAGATCGTGATATTCAAAAGACGCTTATCGAAGAACGAACAGGTGAATAGGGAACCACAGAGAATCGCAGATCGCTCCTTATGGGCGATTTTTTTGAAAAATTTCATGCGATATATCGCATGAAATGAATGTTCTAAACTTTTTAAAATTCACAAAAATATAAAAGTAAACCACCTCGCGTGGTGCGAGGCGATGTGAACGGATATCCGTAGGGAATGTTAGCGCAAATCCCTGAATGGCAGGTGACCAGTGTCTCTCGCATCTTCAGCTAGGCAAAACTGGATGCTTCACCCATGACGATAATCGTCATCATCATAGCAGCTACCCGTCTTTTGCCGGAGCCATGCGGCCTTCTGCTTCCGATTGGTTACCTTGTTGCGCTCCTGATGCTGCGAGTGAGCGATTTCAAGTACGGCAGCTTCGAAGACGGTGCGAATATTGTTGTCGTAAATTAACACAGCTTCTTGCCTCATGTTGCGTGCAAGCGATATGAATGAACTAATGTGCTAGGCGGCCATACAACCGCGCGCTCCTGCGCGGGGCTGGAACCGCAGTCCACACGATATGATACGATGAGCAGGATATGCGCTAGAGAAATAGTGCCCATACGACATACAAGACGGAATATCACATCGTGTGGACTCCTCGATATCGCCACAAGCTTTTTGCAGATCCAGGAGTGAAAGCTTATGCAGAGATTGTTTTGAAGCACCCTGAAGGATTGGATGGCGATATTGAGGTTATCGAGCTCAACGTTCAGCCAGACCACATCCACATCGTCCTCGTAATCCCACCAAGAATTGCGGTTGCCTCGGTCGTGCAATATATCAAAAAGCACAGTGAACAGTTATTAAAGGAAAAATTTCCTTTCATGCGACGACTCGTCTGGGGGCGCCCAGGAATATGGTCCGTGGGATATTGTGTATCGACAGTGGGGATGAATGAAATGACAATTCTCAACTATGTGCGCTCCCAAGATGAGGAAGACCGAGGGCAACTACAATTCGATTTCTAGCAGAAGCGACCAAACCGCGGACTCCTGTCCGCGGTGATTGAATTTTCAAGATGAAATGCGGTACGGACTCATTTCAAACTATCGTAGGAGCTGGTCGCCAATAGGCGTGCGTACCATCATCGACAATCAACAAGCTTTTTCCAATCGTTATCTTTTTTCAGCTTTAAATGGGTTAACTGGGGATGGTATTATTTGCGTTCAGTTTAGGGAGTATATTGCAGAGCTTCTTCTAATTTTCATGTCTATAGAATACAATAACATTATGATTGGAATACGGTATGGAAAATTGATGAATAAAAAGCATGGGTTTCATCGCACCCTACTTATTCTTGCTGGCCTCGCATTCGTCTTTATGAGCATTGCCGGTATGCTCCTGACCGGCATGAGTATGGGGATGGCAGGAGACACTACCGCTGACACACATGGAGATATGCAAGGAGGCATGGGAGGCTGCCCGTTCATGCTTGGGACCTCGATATGTCACATGTCACTCTTCGAACATATCGCTTCGTGGCAGACAATGTTTGTGGCGACTGGGAGAGTAAGTAATATTCTTCTTGCCGAGTTTTCAGTGCTTGTTTTTGTATTTTTTTTGAGTAAATATTTCTACCCACCGCCCCAGCTTTTTTCTACCGAGCGGCTTGCAAATGCCAAGCGTAGATCTCTTCGTTTTGTAGAGACTTTGCTTCTTGCTTTTTCAGACGGGATACTTAATCCGAAGCTTTTTTAATATTTTCTTATCTCAACACACTCCTGTGTTGATGATTTTTCTGCACTTATTTGCTCAAATAATTTTTTAACATGTCTCAATTAAAAACATACAAGATAAAAGGCATGCACTGCGCCTCATGTGCAGGCATTATCGAAAAGACCTTCAAGAAAACTGATGGCGTGTATTCGGCCGAAGCGAACTACGGAACAGAATCGGTAAAGATAGCATTTGACGAAGATAAGGTACAGCCCGAGATGCTTTCAAAGAAGCTTGAGCATTTGGGGTATTCACTCATTATTCCCATGGAGACAACAGATATGTCCGCTTCCGCGATGGGAATGTCTAAAGACGAGCATGCAGCACACCTAGGCCTCAATCAATCAAAAAAGGATAAGCTCGAAGAGCTCGCGCAGATGGAAAACAAAATAACCATCTCAATTCCGCTTGCAATATTCAGTATTTTTGTCATGGCGTGGGAGATAGGAGCTCAATTCGGCATCACGGGAGCCATGCCATATATATGGAGTGAATTTTTCCATCATCTCTTGCCACTCATGGCGACATACGTGCTGTTTGTTGTGGGGAAGCCATACCTGCTTGGTTTTTACCGTTTCCTCCGTTATGGCAAAGCCAACATGGATACGCTCATAGGTATCGGTACCTCCGCTGCCTATCTCTACAGCTTCGTGGTCACTGCATTTGAGGAAACACTGCGCCCGTTCATCAATGTCGATCACACCTATTACGACATCACCATCGTGGTCATCACATTCATTACGCTCGGCAAATACCTCGAAGCACGCTCAAAAATAAAGACCGGAGATGCCATCGAGAAGCTCTTGAATCTTCAAGCAAAAACAGCCCTTGTGATGCGCAATGGAAAAGAAGTTGAGATCCCTGTTGCTCAGGTCGTGCATGACGATCTGATCGTCATAAAGCCCGCAGGCAAGATTCCCGTCGACGGAGTACTCACCCAAGGCTCCTCTTATATAGACGAGTCGATGATAAGCGGGGAGCCCATGCCTATCGAGAAAAATATTGGGGACACAGTCGTAGCCGGTACTATCAATACCACAGGTTCATTCACATTCAAGGCGACAAAAGTCGGAAGTGAAACCCTGCTTGCCAATATCATCAAAATGGTAGCAGATGCACAAGGAAGCAAAGCCCCGATACAGGCACTCGCAGATAAGATTTCGAGCGTGTTTGTGCCAATAGTGCTCGTCTTAGCGTTCTTGTCGCTTGCGACGTGGCTTGTAATAGGTACACACTACCTCGGCTTTTCTCAAGCGCTCTCATTCGGTCTCGTATCGTTTGTCGGTATCCTCGTCATCGCTTGCCCGTGTGCACTCGGACTCGCTACCCCGACCGCAATTATTGTCGGTGTCGGCAAGGGCGCAAAGGAGGGCATACTTATCAAAGATGCTGCAACGCTTGAAAAACTACACAAGGTAAACGTCATCTTGGTCGACAAGACGGGGACTATCACAAAGGGGAAGCCGGGGCTCGTCTCATTCAAGAATTTCTCAAAGAGTTCTGATGATGAATTGATAACGCTACTTGCATCACTTGAAAATAAGTCTGAACACCCAATAGCGCACGCAGTTGTGGGGTATGCAAAAGAACGGACAAAAGATAAAGTGCCCAGTTTCAAAACTGTTGAAAGTTTTGAGATCATCAAAGGCAAAGGCCTGAAGGGTGAGATCGACAAAGTGACCTACTATGCGGGAAACATAAAGCTCGTAGAAGAGCTCGGTCTTAAGTTTGATGTAAGTACGATTGAAGCTGAAACCAAAGAGGGTAAGACGCCGATAATATTTACTACGAAGGAGGCAGTACTCGCGCTGGTGATGGTCGCTGATGCTATCAAGCCGGAAGCAAAGCAGGCGGTAGCTGACTTGCACAAGCTCGGCATTAAAGTGGTCATGCTTACAGGCGACAATAAGAACACCGCAGCATTCATCGCACGCGAAGCAGGAATAGATGAGGTCGTCGCTGAGGTTATGCCCGAGGAAAAACTCGTGCACATCAAAGCATTACAAGCGAAAGGAAATATCGTCGCCATGGCGGGGGATGGGGTGAACGACGCACCCGCTCTTGCTGCCGCTGATGTAGGTATCGCGATGGGCACCGGTACTGATGTGGCGATAGAGACTGCTGGCATAACCCTCTTGCATGGAGACATTTCAAAGCTGGTGAAAGCAGTGCACCTATCGAAGATGATCATGCGCGGGATCAAGCAAAATCTCTTCTGGGCCTTCATCTACAACATCGTTGGCATCCCCCTTGCGAGCGGAATATTCTATCCTGTTTTCGGCTGGCTCTTAAGTCCGGTATTCGCAGGGCTTGCGATGGCTTTCTCAAGCGTTTCAGTTGTCGGCAATTCGCTACGCATTAAATCCAAAAAACTTTAAGCAACTCTGATATGGAAAATACAAACACAAATAGCACAACTGAAAAAACCCTCACGTTTCATGTCGGGGGCATGCACTGCAACGCGTGCATTCTCTTGACCGAAAGCGAGCTTGAAGATGTGCCGTACATAAGCTCGGCGAAGTCGAGCTTGAAGAATAACGAGGTCACGATCACTGGAGATTTCGGTGATAAGAGCGATGAGACAATTGTCAAAGAGCTTACGGATGTGCTTTCGAAACATGGCTACGCGCTCTACACCGAAAGCCAAGCGAAGGAAAAGAACTGGTCTGAATTCAAGCTCGCAATTCCTGTTGCACTCCTATTTGCACTCATCTTTATTGGGTTGCAAAAGGTCGGCATCGTAAATCTGGTGACCGCAAGCAAGGTCACATACGGCACGGCATTTGTACTAGGAGTTGTCGCTTCGCTTTCCACCTGCATGGCAGTCGTAGGCGGACTCCTGCTTTCAATGTCTGCCACATTTGCAAAAGAGGGTGACCGTATCAAACCACAGCTGCTATTCCATACAGGACGCCTCGTCTCATTCTTTGTCCTTGGTGGTGTGATCGGGGCACTAGGGTCAGTGTTCCAATTGAGCACCACCACCACGTTTGCGCTTGGAGTGTTCATCGCAATTGTCATGCTCATTCTTGGCATCAACTTGCTCGATGTATTCCATTCCACACAGAAGTTGCAGATGGGAATGCCAAAGTTCATCTCGAGATCTGCACTTCTAGTATCAAAGTGGAACCATTCGCTCACACCGCTCCTCGTTGGTATAGTGACATTTTTTCTACCGTGCGGATTCACTCAGTCGATGCAGATCTATACGCTCTCTACAGGAAGCTTTATGAAAGGCGGACTCACCATGCTCGCATTTGCACTTGGTACGCTTCCTATACTTGCCCTTATAAGCTTTAGCTCTTTTAGTGTAAGGAAAAGCACAAAGTCGGGCATCTTCTTCAAAAGCGCAGGACTCATTGTCATCATGTTCGCGCTCTTCAATCTTATTAATAGTCTTGTAGCGGCAGGATACATCCCACCGCTCTTTAGTTTCTAATTACATGAATTCAACTACCTTATCCATAGTCGCGGTCGGCCTGCTTATCGGGGGAGTCATTCTTTATACGCGACCAAGCGCAAGTACAAGTGCTGTGCAAAATACAGTTGCAGTTGCAGCCACAAATAATGTGACCACAGAAAATGTTCCGACTCAAAGAGATGCACCAATTGACGTGGGTACAGCCACTGCCGCAAAGACTGCACCCGATAATGCTGCCGCCCCGAAACCCAAGCAACAAGTCGTCGAGATAATGGCCAAAGGCGGCTACACTCCCAAGATCTCGGAAGCCAAAGCTGGTATGCCAACGGTGCTGCGAATGAAAACGCAGTCTACATACGACTGCACGTCGTCAGTGAATATTACTTCTCTCAATATCAGAAAAATACTTCCACCCGACGGCGCTACCGATATTGCACTCCCACCACAGAAACCAGGCTCTAGCCTCACCATCCTCTGCGGCATGGGAATGTATAATAGCGTTATCAACTTCAATTAAACAGCGATCATATGAACAAAAAAATATTAATGAGCATACTCGGGGTGGTGATAGTCGTTATCGTGTTGGTGCTATCTGGAATGACTACCTCTAAAGTAGTGCCAGTAAAAATTGCGCAAAATAAAGTGTTGTATTGTGGAAGTTACGGACAGCTTACGGATGCAAAGCCCATACAGAGTCATCGCTCATACTGTATTAACTCTGATACGAGTGGAAAGAAATTTGCGGTAAACATTCCTAGTGCATATGGTTTTTCGATAGTCGATGATGAGGGTAATATCATGAAAAATTTTGCTATCACGCACACCAAGCCAATGCACGTGATCGTCGCAAGAAAGGACCTCAAATACTTTCAGCATGTACATCCTGCTTACGATGCAGTAAGCGGAAAGTTCACATTCACTGACCTCACATTCCCCGCGGACGGAGAGTATCGTATCTTCGCTGATTTTGCTGCGAATGGCGGGATGAAGGATTCGAGCGGTATGCCACTTGCGATCACAATTTCCGAAGATGTTATTGCGGGTAATGCTTCCTATACAAAAGAGGCGCTTGGCAGCGAGGAGCGTACGAAAAGTTTTTCTGACATGAAGACAACTCTTAGCATCAAGCCAGCACCACCGCTTGCGGGTGGTGAGACAATGCTCACCTACACTCTCACAAATGCAAGCGACGCCCCCGTGAAGGATCTCGAGACTTATCTCGGTGCACTTGGGCATGCGGTCGTACTCCGCGAAGGTACGCTCGACTTCATTCACGCGCATCCTTTAGAGGACGCGACAAAACCCCAAAACGGCAGAGTAAATTTTATGGTCTATTTTCCTGAAGCAGGGAAGTATAAGGTCTTCACCCAATTCCAAAGAGCGGGAAAAGTTATTACCACTGAGTTTGTTATTACCGTTGCCGTCGGAAGCGCGGCGACGAGCGACAATGTCACACCAGAAAACAGCGGAGCCACGATGATGCACTAGCCTTGCAATACCTACTTTTGACGTACTGACGGAGGCTGCTTTGTCGCTGCTTCAAGTCATAAGATAACTGCTATACTAAAAAAATGTCAGAACATAATCACTCTCATTCGTTAACAGCTTCAGGAAAGCACAAGGGCAGGTTGAAAATAGTCTTTTTTATTACCTTTGCAATTTTTATTGTTGAGGTAGCAGGAGCCTTTCTAAGTCATTCGCTTGTGCTGTTAGCTGACGCGGGACATATGCTCGCGGATACGGGCGGAGTTGCCATTGCGCTTTTTGCAATTTGGATCGCCTCAAAACCAGCAAACGACAAACGCACATTCGGTTACCAGCGTGCAGAAATAGCAGCTGCGGCATTTAATGCGCTCATACTACTCGGTCTTAGCGTATTTATTATCGTGCAAGCAGTTATCAGATTTGTACAGCCGCCGCAGGTTGAATCGGGAATAATGATTATATTCGGTGTTATCGCGCTTGTGGGCAATGGATCTGCGTTATTATTATTGCGTGAGGGAGAGAAGGAGAGTCTCAATATTCGGGGGGCATTTATTGAAGTGCTTTCTGACATGCTCGGGGCAGGTGCAGTTATTGTTGCGGCACTGGTGATCATTTTTACAGGCTGGCTACAGGCTGATGCAGTAGCGTCACTCATGATTGGCATTCTTATTATCCCGCGTACACTTCGCCTACTTCGCGAATCATTCGATGTGCTCCTTGAAGCAGCTCCGAGTAATATGGATCTTGTAAAAGTAAGGGAACATATTTTAAAAATTCCTGGTGTTTTAGATGCGCATGATCTTCATGCTTGGCTAATCACAAGCGGAATCGCAGTACTTTCTGTGCATGTAGTCGTTAATGATCCGACTGAGCGAAATATACTTCACAGATTGCAAGAGTGCCTTGCTGAGCATTTTGATGTGGAGCACTCAACTTTCCAGATTGAGTATTCGGGGCATGAGGCTCATGAGCATAATATACATAAATAGCGTGTAGGAAAATTGTGGTTCCATTACACGCCTGCCTCTATGAAGTTTTGACTCTCTTCAAGGTACTCTCTATAATAGAGTCACCTTAAGCTTGTGTTGCGTCTCCAAAAGGAGCGCGTGACATTTTGCTTAGAAGATGAGTTATGAGTTTATTATGAGCAGTAATTTTAAGCATTATGGCCAATACAAAGAATGGAGCCAAAACAGCAAGTACAGACAGCGGTAAGAAAAGTATCCAGCCTTTAGGCGATCGCGTGCTTATCAAGCCGCTCGATGCCAAGGGAGAGTCACGAACCGCCTCAGGTATCATCCTTCCCGGCAAAGAGAATAATGAAAAGCACGAACGCGGAACTATTATTGCAACAGGCCCAGGCCGCATGAGCGCAGAAGGAAAGCGCGTCGCCATGGAAGTCACTGCCGGCGATAAGGTTTGGTTCAAGCGTGGATATGACGCAGAAGAAGTCGAGTTGAACGGTGAAGAGCTGGTACTTACATCAGAATCCAACATTCTCGCACTTGAAAAATAACTACAACTTCCAATTTTGGCGCCTCGCATCTTTCTTTTTCTGTGGGATCGCGGAGCAGTAGATTACTACAGCCCCTGCGACACTCCTCGAAAAACAAAGCGCGATCCATCCAAAATTTAAAGTTGTTCAAAATCAAATTTTAAATTTATTGGTTAACTGAAATTAAGATATGGCAAAGCAGATTTTAAGCGGAGAACACGCAAGAAAAGCTCTCAAGAACGGCGTCGACAAAGTAGCCAATGCAGTGAAGATCACCATCGGTCCCCGAGGCCGCAATGTCGTCTTGGACAAAGGCTACGGCGCACCGACCATCACCAATGACGGTGTGTCTATCGCAAAGGAGATAACGCTTGCAGACAAGATGGAGAACATGGGCGCTGAGATCATCAAGGAGGTCGCCTCAAAGACCGACGAGGTCGCAGGTGACGGCACCACCACCGCAGTTGTTTTGATGCAGGCACTTGTCGCAGAGGGATTAAGCCGCACCGCCATGGGAGCGAACCCAATGGGAGTGCGTCGAGGAATGGAAGCGGCACTTAAGGATGCAGTCGCAGAGCTCCACGCAATGGCTAAGCCCATTAAGAGCGATGCAGAAATTCAGCAAGTGGCAACCATCTCTGTCGAGTCACAGGAAATGGGCAAGAAGATAGCCGAAACCATCAAGCAAGTAGGGAAGGACGGTGTCGTTACTGTGGAGGAGTCTCAGTCATTCGGTATCGAATCAGAGCTCACCGAGGGAATGGAATTCGACAAGGGCTACGTCTCACACTATATGGTCACCGACCCAGCGCGCATGGAAGCAGTCTACAAAGATGCGTACATATTGATGACCGACAAGAAGATCTCGAGCGTACAAGAAATCCTTCCACTTCTCGAGAAGCTTTCTTCGACAGGACACAAGGAGCTCGTCATCATCGCAGACGATGTCGAGGGCGAAGCGCTCACAACTTTTATCGTCAACAAACTCCGTGGAGGATTCTCAGCACTCGCAGTGAAGGCCCCAGGATACGGTGAGCGCAAGAAGGACTTGCTCGCAGATCTCGCAGTCGTCACTAATGGTGTCGTCGTCTCAGACGATGTTGGAATGAAATTCGAAGATGTCACTGTCGAGATGCTCGGACGCGCAGGTCGTGTCATTGCTACCAAAGACAAGACAATTATCGTTGACGGAAAGGGCAAGAAGGCTAAAGTAGAAGAGCGTGTCGAGCAGCTCCGCAAGCAGCTTGCAAACACCGACTCGAAGTACGACAAAGAGAAGATAGAGGAGCGCATCGCTAAGCTTACGGGCGGAGTTGCAATTCTTCGCGTAGGAGCTGCGACTGAGACCGAGATGAAATATCTCAAGCTCAAGATAGAGGATGCCGTGAAGGCGACCAAGGCTGCCATCGCAGAGGGAATTGTCCCAGGAGGCGGCTCAGCGCTCGTACGTGTTTCACGCGCGCTTGAACTTTCTATCACCAAGAACGAAGCTTCCAAGAAAGGTCACTTCGATAAACAGAATTCAGAATTCATTATCGGTTATCACATCGTCGCTGATGCACTTATGGCTCCGTTCAAGCAGATAGTCCTAAATGCAGGCCGCGATGACGCAGCGGTTTTCATCAAAGAGATAACTGAGTCCAAAGGTAATGCCGGATATGATGCAGCCAACGACGTCATGGTCGCTGATATGCTCAAGGCTGGGATAGTTGACCCCGTAAAGGTAACGCGCTCAGGACTTGAGCATGCGGTATCTGCCGCTGCGATGATGCTTACGACTGAAGTCGCTATCACGGATATTCCTGAGAAAAAGGAGCCAATGCCTCAAGGCGGAGATATGGGCGGGGGAATGGACTATTAAAGAAAAGAGGTAAGAGTAAGATTTAAGAGAAAAAACTGCACACATTGGTGTGCGGTTTTTGATATTAATGTCATCATCCAAGGGGTACCCTTGGAATAACAATATGAGTGACTTTTTGCGGGAGTATCCTTGACTTAATCTATAAAAAGTAGTAAAATCAAGGTGCGTCAACGTGGCGCAAACGGTTTATTTTTTGGAGAAATTTCATGGCAAATGCAAAAAGGCAGGCTGCAGCTCACTCCTTCGACGAGGAAGAAGGAGAAGACTCTGGCTCATCGTGCAATCATCAATATCCCGTGGGGGACGATGACGAAAACACCTGGCGTGCAGACGTTGTTGAAGGCGCAACGGAATACCTCGGCCGACATCCGACGATGTGCCTCGACCGCGCAGTCCGCAGAAGCTGCTCCCGCTAAAACAGTCCGCAAAGACAAATAGGACAAGTAGATCAAAACCCGGCTCACCCCCGGGTTTTTCTTTGTACAAAAATTGCTATGCGACCTAATACCCCGCACTCTGTACGGGGTGTGTCTTTTTTGGTAAAGTTGACGAAAATTAATAACGATGTATCATTTGTTTGGTCACTCAATCATTGAGCGGCTGTTCATCAACATTTTGAGGTAACAAATGCAACACAGTACAGTTCTACCCCGCGGAGGAAATGCCGATCTCTTGAGCAAGCTCTTCGAACAGCAACGCTCGCAAGCAACCACAGGCAAACCCGTCGACCCGAAGCTTCTCGCCGAGATCGACGCCTCGCACACCCCGCCTCCGCGACCATTCCCGAGGCAGGCGCCGCCTCAGACTGGTATCTATAGCGCAAACGCTTAAGCGTACATGTGCAAGCAACGCCTCCACCCCGAGGCGTTTTTTATATCCACAAGGAGTACTGCACGGCACTATTGACGAAAATTAAATGTGCTGTACCCTCAAGTTATGTCTAACCATGAAGCACAGATGAATTTTGAAGAACTTGAAGGTGTCGCCATGGGCGATATTCCCAACCTTGAAGGTCTCAAAGATCCTGAGGTTATGAGTACACTTGCACATATTGATGAGGCTATTCAAAACGTTGACCAAGAGGGACAAGAGAAATACGGTGCTGAAAATTGGGATCTCATCAATGCAAAATAATCATTATGCGTGAGTCTGATGCACAAATGCTCATAACGATATTTGGCGGTAAAAATATTCTTGCCAGTGTCTTAGGTGTTGCACGATATCCCGATGAGGTGCAAACACGCATCCTCGAGCGATTCTGTGAATGCGTTTTTAAGCGCGTCCTTTTGTGTGTCCCGGAAGAGCACATCGGTGGTATAATTGACACATTTGAAGATCATCGTGCATCAGGCCGGACGCTTGAGCCACTCATCGATGCACTCAACCGTTACGTTCCGAACATGGACACCTGTGTTCGTGAAGAGATCGAGCGTGCAGTAGGCGAATTCCGCATCCAAGAAGCGGTAAAATCATAAGCCGTAACTTTGTAAATGACAGGTGCCTCCAGCCTGTTATAATAATAAGTAGCTACAATATTTAGTTGCTTATAATTTTTTTATATGAATGAATCCAAGTTCTCATCTTTCACTCCCAAGCGCGTCGTATTTGGAGTCATTATGGTGATATTATTTTTTGTCGTGTATGCGAGTGTAAGGAATACGATGGACACGACACTCGGAGTTCACAACAGTGGAACAACGTATGGGCTCGCTCTCGCGCCTCAGGGCATGATGTTCGATGGCGTCGCCAAATCGACAGTCGCACCTACATTTGGCGGAGCGATGCGCGAGGCAATTGATAATAAATCTGCATATATGGATAATGGCGCAGTGAACGTCACTGATGCCCAGATGATGCCCCCAAACACATCAGGCACTCCTCCCTCAGGCAATTCAAAAATAGTCAAAACTGGGAATTTGAGCCTCTTGGTTAAAAGTGTCGAAGAGGCAAGTGCACATATTACTGATATCAGGAATCAAATGGGTGGCCAGCCTGGCAATGCGACCTTCACAGAATATAGCCCCGGAGTACACTCGGGCGACATTGCCATCTGGGTACCTTCCGATAAGTTTGATGAGACAATGACCGCTCTTAAGAAGTTGGCACTCCGTGTTGAGAACGAAAGCATTCGCGCAGATGATGTTTCAGCGCAGTTCGTCGACCTCACTGCTCGTTTGAAGAACCTCCGCGCAGCCGAGGCACAATACGTTGAGATTATGAAACGCGCCGGCACCATCAATGATATTCTCAATGTCACCAATCAGCTGAACAGCACCCGCTCGCAAATAGAAGAGTTGCAAGGTCAGCTCGACTACATCTCTCATCAGGTTGCACTTTCCTCTATTCATATTTTGCTTACCCAAGAAGCAGTTCCGGGCAGTGTCACTTCTGAGTGGCGACCACTCACCGTTATCAAGGAAGCAATGAAGCAGTCACTCAAGGACCTCACAGATTTCATAGATATGCTGCTCGTATTCCTCGTCCGTCTGCCAATACTACTGCTAAACCTCGGTTTTTGGGTACTGGTATTCTGGGTATTATGGAAGCTCTCCAAGTATGCCTATCATCGATTGAAAAGCGCTGACACAGGAGTATAATTAACTCTCTATCAACGACATTACAAAGTAAACAGAAGTTACAACGAATATGGGAACAATACTACTAGTCATTATCTTCGTCGGCGGCATATGGGGGATCGGCCTCTACAATAGATTCGTCTCGCTTATTCAGCGCTCAGAAGAAGCATGGGCAGATATCGAAGTGCAGCTCAAAAGGCGCTATGACCTTATCCCTAATCTCGTCGAGACCGTTAAGGGATACGCGGCGCACGAACAGGGGACACTCACTAAGGTCACTGAAGCGCGTAACATGGCAATGTCTGCTAATGGCAATATTGCCGATCAGGCGAAAGCTCAGAATATGATAACTGATGCACTCAAGAGCGTGTTCGCACTTTCGGAAGCATATCCAGACCTCAAGGCGAACCAGAATTTCCTCGCCCTACAAAGTGAGCTCTCAGACACCGAGAACAAGATCCAAGCAGCGCGCCGCTTCTATAACGGCAACGTGCGCGACTTAAACACCGCCATAATGACCTTCCCAGGCAACATGATAGCCAACATGTTCCACTTTATGAAGAAGGAATACTTTGACTTACCAGACAATGATGTGGCACAAGCTTCAGTCGCCGTAAAGTTCTAGGCGCGACATTCTTTTTCAGCACACTTCATCGTTATGGAACCTATGCGTCTCGGTCACCGTACTCCGAAGTACGCCTTCCTCGCCGCCTTCTCTATGCCTCTAACTGTATCTGAAAAATAACGTCGCACATTGGCTAGTGTAAGCAGAGGTATGAAAAGAAATTTAGGAAAAATATTAGTGATGGCCGGCATGGCAATGCTCTTGCCGGCTTTTGCGTACGCAGAAGCAGGAGTAGGGAGGTCGTATTTTTATGATGCGATAGCGCAGACGTATCTGGTGCACGAGGATAGTACAGTGGATGTCACCGAAGCGCAGACCTTCAATTTTGTCGGGGAGTACCATAAGGGCTGGCGTTCGATACTTCTGAAGGGAGTCGGTTCGATTGATGATGTTTCAGTCGTCGATCAGGCAACTGGGATCGAATACAAGGAAGTAGGAAGTACGCTCGAGAAGACCAACCCTAATAGTTGGGGCAAATTCACCACCTATACACAAAATGGACACTTCGATATCGAATGGTATTACAACCTGAAGGACACCCCGCACACCTTTGTGCTTAAGTATCGCCTCCATGGTGCGATAGGATTCTTTGCTGACCACGATGAGCTGTACTGGAATTTGGCGACAGAGTATGACGTACCGATAAAGCATATTGAGGCGACCATCGTTTTACCGCAAGATGTCGGAAAAGAAAGGCTGAGTGGATATTTTTACGATAACCAACTATCAGCAGTGCCCGTAGTCGCAACTGACGGCAAAAGCATTTTCTTTTCGAAGGAGGGAGTTGCACCACGCGAACAGGTAACAATCGCCGCAAGTTGGACCAAGGGTGTGGTATCGCACAGTGCATATTTACGCGATTTTTTTCTCTCTATTTGGGGATGGGTACTTGGACTGCTTGTAATTTTTCTCTCACTTTTCTGGGTCTATTATATTCAATATGTGGTACCCAAGAGGCTTGGAAAAGGAACGATAGTGCCGTTGTGTGAACCCCCAGAGAATCTTCCGCCAGCCGAGGCAGAACTAGTGATCAAAGAGCACCTGACTCCTAAGGCTTGGCCTGCAACGGTCGTTGATCTCGCGATCAGGGGGTATCTTATAATTTCAGAAGATCAAAAACCTCATTTTTTCATGAGCTCATTGTTTTTTCGAAGCAAAGATTATACCTTAACAAGAAGGTCTCCTGCTGATGATAAACTCAAGATGTATGAAAGAGAATTTCTCAATAATCTTTTTGACGGTGAGGAGAAATTTTCGACAGAAGATCTCAAAACTCATCCCGAACGCGCTCAAGCTCTTGGAAAAAAGATGCAAGCGTTGAAGAAAACGTTTGAAACGGAAACCGAAGTCGACACTGGTGCATTTGTAAATTCCTTTAAGAATTGGAACCTAATTACAACTACAGTTCTCTTCTCCGTTATCGGCGTATTTTTCTTTTCACCCAGTTTTTTGCAAATACTCGGTATTATAAATTCACAAGTTCTTTCGTTCCTTTTCTTTATGCTCGCAGGCGGGGTCATAGCGACACTTGGCTGGTATAACCCGAGGCTGAATCAAAAGGGAGAATTACTCAAAGAAGACTGGCTTGGCTTCAAAATGTATCTCGAGACTGCAGAACGTTACCGCATGCAGAACCTTACTCCAGAGACATTCGAAAAATTTCTTCCATACGCGATGATATTTGGCATCGAGAAGGAGTGGGCGAAGGCATTCGAGGGAATCAGCATGACGCAACCTAGCTGGTACACGGGTGCCGCTGTTTATTCAGCGGGGAATTCCGTAGCAACTTCCAGCACTCAGACATTTTCAGCTTCGTCATTCGCATCAGGCTTTAGTGCAAGCTTCGCCTCTTCTTTTGCATCATCTGGCGGCGGCGGCGGCGGTGGGGGAGGAGGGGGTGGTGGCGGTGGGGGAGGTGGTGGTGGGGGAGCAAGCTAAAACTCCTCCGATCAATCGTTCTACAAATATTTGCTAAAGATGTTAAATATAAGTACATGAACATGCGGACATTCTTTCTAAAACTTCTGCTACTCTCAGGACTTTTTATCATTCCCAGCTTCGCCTTAGCTGAGTCGGTATTGCCTCATTCATACCACTATCACGCGATAGAGCAGAATTATGTCATCAACAAGAACAGCATCGTTGATGTCACTGAGACACAGACATTTGATTATGTTGGGCAATTTCACCGCGGCAGGCGCTGGATACCGATAGATAAGCTACGTGCGATAGACAACGTAAGTGTTGTGGACGGTGAGACTGGAGTGTCGCTTGTCTTTAGTACAACTACGCTCAACAAAGACGATCCACAAAGTTGGGGGAAGTACACCTATTATGTTGAGAATAAAGTACTCAGAATTGAATGGTATTTTAACTTTCGTGATACGAGTCATCGCTTCGCCCTTCATTATCGTTTGCATGGAGCCGTTGGCTTCTACGATAAATATGATGGGCTTTATCTCGACCTCGTTACAAATTATGAAGCCCCCATCGATGTGCTCACGGCATCGATAGTTTTGCCTCAGACTGTATCAAAAGAAGGTATATCGGGCATACTCTACGGTAGCGCTATCGCTCCGACGTCCGCCGAAAATGCTTTGGTAACTGATGGGAAAATAAATTTTACCCACAGGAATGTCGCACCACACGAGCAGATAACCATAGCGACAAGATGGCCAAAGCGAACAGTATCTTTCATGAGCTATATACAAGATTTCCTCGGCAAACTCCGCTTTCTGAACCTCTAATCTCGCCCAGATATTTCTGCTGATTTGTATTTCGCCGACAATGTAATAAACTGTAGTTACATATGGCAACCCTGTACACCCACCAAACCGAAAACATCACTAAGACATGGCTGTTTCTTAGTATGTTCTTTGTGCTTATTATTGCTATAGGTTTCGTATTTTCAGAAGCATATGGCAATGCAAATATTCTTTATGTCGCAGTTTTCATGAGTATCATCATGAATGTCGGTAGTTATTGGTGGAGCGACAAGCTCGTGCTGTCGATGGTACATGCACGAGAGATACAAAAAGCCGACAACCCTGAGCTCTGGAACATTGTCGAGAATCTCGCTATCACCGCAGGCCTTCCAATGCCCAAGCTCTATATCGTCGATGACCCATCTCCAAATGCATTTGCCACTGGCCGCGACAAAGAGCATGCCGCAGTCGCAGTACACACAGGTATACTTCCGTTACTCAATAAGACTGAGCTTGAAGGAGTGCTCGCGCACGAACTCTCACATGTCGGCAACCGCGACACGCTAGTATCCACCATCGTCGTCGTTCTTGCGGGCATGGTTTCACTCTTGTCACATTTCTTCTTGCGTATGTCGATGTTTGGCGGAAGAGACAGAGACAATAAAGCAGGGGGGATATTCATGCTCGCGGGTTTTGCGCTCGCAATACTCGCGCCATTCTTCGCATTACTTATTCAGCTTGCGATATCGCGCAAGCGTGAGTTCTTGGCAGATGCTTCCGGCGCACTCCTGACTCGCTACCCAGAAGGCTTAGCGAGTGCACTCGAGAAGATCTCGGGGGCGGGGATAGCATCGACAACTGCAACTGATGCCACGTCTACGCTCTATATCTCTAGCCCATTCCACTCAGGCTTCAGCGGTTTCTCTAAGTTATTTATGACCCACCCACCAATGGAAGAGCGTATTGCCAATCTGCGCGACATGAAAGTTTAGTTTTTCTGGATTTTAGTCTCTCATAACATTAGCTATCACTGACGGTCGTCGGAGATAGCTAAATACGTTATCGTTGTGTCATGCTCTACCACAAACGAGGAAAACAACAGCGTAATAGTATCCAATATCTTGTTCTTGAAACCATCTCCGTTTCAGGAAAACTTGCAATGGAGCAAATTGCTTTCAGTGTTTTGAGTTTGTTTGGCAGATCTATACAAAATACAAGAAAGACAGATCCCCGCTACGATATTTCCCGGAGTGTTCGCCGCCTTATTGAGGCAGGATACATTTGCACAGAAAAGGATGGTGGAAAATTAATACTAACCTTAACTCCAAAAGGAAAGTTACAACTTACAAAAATTGCATCAGGGAAGATCGAGTTAACAAAACAAAAACGATGGGATGGTAAATGGCGTGTCATCATCTACGACATCGAAGAAGATCGAAGAGGGAAGCGTAACATCCTTCGAGATACTCTTGTGCATCTTGGATTTACCCTTATGCAAAAAAATGTTTGGGTCTACCTGTATCCTTGTGAAGGACTTCTTGCGATGATCAAGGCTGATTTCAAAATCGGGAAAGAGGTGCTTTATATGGCGGTAGAGTCGCTGGAGAATGACAAATGGATTAAATAAATTTATCAAATCTAGTTTTAATCCCCAATTCCTCAGGTCTCTGCCCCCGGGTACCCACCTCGGAAGGGTTTGGGAAACCTGAGGTTTCCCAAGTACACTGGGTGGAATGTCTAAACATATTCATAAACGTCATAACAAGAACCTCATGCTCTA
>JAYVMS010000012.1:0-10067 GCA_043758815.1 bacterium | reverse complement strand
GCCTTGCTCGAGCATGCGAAGAGATTCTACCAAAAGCTGCTGGTCGGACATTTGTCCATGATGATTATTGACCCCTGGTGGCATGTGGTCGTGCCTCAGTATGCCGTAGATAGCACGTGGATCGATGCCAGTGTCATTGCGAATGGCATCAAGCGATACGCCTGAGATCTCGGCAGTGATCTCGGTCTGGCGCTTGGACATCTCCGGTCTTGGGTTATTCTGAATAGTCTTCATGACGCGGCGATAATTCACCTCGTCGATGCGGCCGCCACACGCGACGTATCCCGCGTAGGAATACTTGGGTGCTTCCTCTTCTACTGGAACACTTGTCTCTGGAATTCCCATTTCCATTCCCCCGTTTTCTAACTCTCTATACATACTAGCATATTACACAGACGCGAAACTTATACAAGAGGGAGAATTGTGCATAAGGTTTGCTGAGAGATAGAAAATTGACTAGTATGAGGACCTGTCATTATGAAGATACTCGCCATAGAAACAAGTTGCGACGAGACTGCTATTGCCATTATCGAGGCAGAGGGTGCTTTGCCTGCGATAAATGTTCGCGTACTCGCCAACAATACGCTCACTCAGATAGAGATGCACAAAAAATACGGAGGGGTCTTCCCCATGGTTGCCAAGCGAGAGCATGCGCGTACGCTCGTACCCTTACTTGTGAAGACTTTGCAGGACGCAAAGATGTATAGTAAGACAAGCAGACATGTCATCGAAAGCCCTCTTCGCCCGGAATTTCAAGACATTCTTATGCGCGAGCCTGAGCTCTTTGCGCAATTCATCGATGTACTTCCGACAGTGAACCCGCCTGAGATAGATGCAATAGCGGTCACGCAAGGCCCTGGGCTTGAACCTGCGCTTTGGGTGGGCATAAATTTCGCAAAAGTACTTTCCCTTATATGGAAGAAGCCGGTGATACCTGTCAATCACATGGAAGGCCACCTGCTCGCGCCGCTCCTAAAACAAGAAGAAGATAACACCGTTCTGGCAAACATCTCATTCCCTGCCATCGGACTCTTGGTCTCTGGCGGCCACACGGAGCTTATCCTCATGCGCGGAATTTCTGAATACGAAATGATCGGAGCGACAAAGGATGACGCGGTGGGAGAAGCCTTCGACAAAGTCGCGCGCATCTTAGGACTTCCCTATCCTGGAGGGCCTGAGATCTCAAAATTGGGCGAGCTGGGGCACACCAAGGTATATACGCTTCCGAGGCCGATGCTTCACTCCAAAGATTATTTCTTCTCATTTGCTGGACTCAAGACCGCAGTACTTTATATGGTTAAGAAAATGGGAACCTTGACCGAGGGGCAAAAGGCCGATATCGCACGCGAATTCGAAGAAGCGTGCGTGGAAGTGCTCGTAAGCAAAACCCTGCGTGCAGTAGAGGAATTTGGCGCAAAGGCAGTCATATTGGGGGGTGGAGTTTCTGCCAACAAGCGCCTGCGGCAAACACTTGAGGAAAAAATCCGCAAATTAGATGGCATAACACTTTATCTACCTGACAACAACAAGCACGAACTTTCGACCGATAATGCGCTCATGATAGCGATAGCAGGATTCTTTGGGCATGCCTCTGCTGACCCAAGCGCACTCAAGGCACTGGGCAACTGGAAGCTTGCGTAATGTATTGCATAAATATTTACAAACAAACAAAACTCCTCCGTATGGATGCATTTTGTTATCTCGGAATACTATCGTCGATAGCTATTAGTTATTGGAGTCGATATTCATGTGCACAGATTTAACCTCAGGTCCCTTTGTGAGTCCAAAGAAGAGAGCACTTCCAATCGCCAAAAGTAAGAGGAGAAGGACGAGAATGACTTGAAGTGGTGTCAGGTGCGTACGGAGGGCGAGCGAGTCGATAACTGCTGCAATACCCTGCTTGTTTGTGCTTGCACCTGCAACCACGCCCGCACCTGTGTCTGTCGCTGTGCCATTATTGTCGCTTAGCTCACCCGACATGCTCGAAGGAATAGCCAAGAGATCCGAGAGTGCGATGTGTCCGCGGTTATCAGTCGCAGTTGCTGCTTGAGCTCTCGGTACATCACTGATGGTCACACCCTCGAAAGGCTTCGTCTCCTTAACCGTTGATGCGCCTGCGACAGTTCCCTGAGTACTACCCTCCAGAGTATTGATACCGACCAAAGGAAGTGTTGGGGCAGCTGTGCTTTGTGCGTTGATACGAGCAATCAATTCACGGAAGGAAGCGACCTCTGCGAGCTGAGTCGTGTTCAATGGGAATGCGCGCTGACAATAAATCTCATTGACCTTCTTCTTTGTCGTGTAGTATACGTAACCGGTGTTTCCGGGAAGGTCCCATGGGTCGAGCACATCAGACTTGTACTTATCTTGGAAGCCTCGTACAGCACGGTCGGTTGTGATGTCGAAAAATCCAGTGACCGCAAGATCGGTGAAGCCTTCAAAGTTCTTTAAGAAAAGCTGAAGCTTCGTAACCTCTGTAGGATTGTTGTTGATACCAAGACGCATATATTCTTTCAGGTATTCACATGATCCACCGACTACTGCGTCGGGCTGACGAGTAAGCTCGATGCCAGTTGCCGTAAGCGAGCTTACGCTTGAGACAGGTCGGAAATATGTTGCGATAGCTGAAGGAATTCCATTGATAACCATGGTGTGCTTAATCGTAAGCGTAGTGTCGGTTGCGGTCGTTATTTGGTAGCCATAGTAAGGAGGATTCGCGAGTGTGGGAACTGAGTTCAAACCATACACAACACGACTGTCAGCCGCGAAATTGGTGTCCCATGTGACGGTAACTGTTGTTGTGCCTGTTACGGTGAGCTTCTCGTTGGTTATAGAAAGCGATGGTGAACCGCTGCCCCCTCCCCCTCCGCCGCCACAGTTTGAAGTACAACCTGGGTTACCTGCGACAACGACATTAACGACGCGAGATTTCTGCTGTGCAGGAAGATTCTGTGAATCAGAGACATCGTAAGTAACGGTATAAGTTCCCACGACTGCGGTATTTACAGTACCCGTTGCGACTATCCTTAAAGTGATGTCACCATCTTCTGAATCAAATGCAGTTGCACCTGGATCTATAAATACAGTATTCTGTATTACCGAAAAGGGATTTGCGCCAAGTACGGTTATAACGGGGCGAGTGTTGCCTGAGCCTCCCCCACCTCCACAGTTCACCGCACAACCTGTACTCACAACATTCACGGTGCGGGTGACTGGCGTTGCAGCAAGGTTCTGTGAGTCCGTTGCGTTATAGGTGATTGTATATGTACCGACGACGCTCGTGTTCACTGTACCAGTCGCCGTAAGATGAAGCGCGGTATTGCACTGCGCTTGAGTCTTGCCTACGCAATCCTCTGTATCAGTTGCATTAGCTCCTGGTTCAACGAAAGTAGTGTTGACATTAATGACAAGCGGATTTGCACCGATGAGTGTGATGATCGGTGGTGTGTTGGTCGCTCCACCACAAGATTTTATTGCATCGATTTCAAAGTCTATGCCAGAGATACCATTTTGCACGAGGCGGACATAACGGAATGAAGTTGTTGAGACGAAATCCTTTACACCATCATGAACCTTAACGTTATTGATATCACCAACATATGTTGCTGATGCGGTAAGTGGCGCGGACCACGTGACATTGTCGTGACTTACAAGGACGTTATATTCCTCGAATTCAGCTGGATATGGTCCGTGATCATTAGACGTAAATATGCGAACTGTATTGGTGTCAGCCGAGAGACTCCATGTGATGCTATGACCCTGACCATCTGTATGAACCCATGAGTTGTCGAGTGAGTCGCCGTGCGTTGGTTGATTCTCGCCGTCGTGTACGGTGTAGTGCTCTGGGGTATTGTCCGAATGAAATCCCCAACCATCAACCGAAGAGATAACCTTTCCATAAACTCCATCGCAGGAATTCATTGGTGGAAGATAAATGTCCTTTACGATGACGGTGCGAGTTGTCGATGCACTAAGTCCCCCTGAGTCAGTTACGGTATATGTTCGCGTAGTTGTTCCGAGTATTGAAGTGTCGACCGTACCAGTCGCAACGATAACTGAGGTAAGATCACCGTCTTCCTTATCTGTAGAAGTTGCACCTGGGTCAGTGAAGACTGATCCTTGTGTGACAACAAGCGGATTGTCACCAACTAAAGTTATAACCGGTGGTGTATTTGCAGGAGGTGGTGGTGTGGTGCAGTTGCTGTTCTGGCTCAAATACACGACGTGGAGCTTGTAGAGAAGACCCGCTGGGTTGGTCTGTGCACTTCCGCCTACCTGTGCCCAGTTCTTAACTTCAAATGCTATGGTATTTGTACCAGTATGGAGCGAAGAAGTAACATCGTAAACATGTTTATTTTCTTCAAAGTAATTAAATTCGGTATTGTCACTTCCTACGACTATGCTGTTCACGCTAGCTGAGAAAGAGTTATCAGCAGCGAGTGTCATAGTTGCAGACGCTACTGTACCGTTTATAACAAAATCCTTTGTGAAGTTTGTGGTTTCGTCGTGAGTTGGATCAGCAACAAAGAAAGTTTTCCAGATCCACGTTGCTCCTGGGACGACTGCTGTCCAACTTGGATTTGCAGAGTAGGTTGCAACTGCGTTTGCACCACCCACAAGCTTATCGTTCACATCACTGACAACGTCGACAGTGCACGAAGTAGGTGGTGGAGGGGGTAGAGGGGTGTTCTTGAGAGCATTGAATGCGACACAGTAGTATGTGTGGCCAGCCTCAGGGACATTTACATAATCATAGTTATCATAGTTAAGAACGTCAGTGTTGCAGTACATCTCAGCACTGACATTGTTGTCGTTCTGCTGATGTGTCGAATCGAAGGTAAATGGTATATAGCCATCCTTAAGTACTTCGCGTACCCAGATGACGGAAGAGTGGTCGACATTGTCTATTGAAACTGAAGTTGACCCTTGTGTGTCTGTGGGGCCGAATGTCTTCCAGTCAGTTGAGCTTGTTCCAGTGTTTGGAGCCTCTCCTACAAGAGTTGCGCCCGCATCGCCGACGCCTTGATATCCCCACTGGAACTTCCAGTCTGGAGTAAGTACGCATCCAGGATGAGCGCGCACATAATCAGTTGCTGTAGTTGATGCGATGTCCGGTCCACCTAAACCCCAGTTTGGAAGCTTTGACTCTGCATTACAGACGATTTTCGAGGCGACAATTGTTATTGGAGCGTTTACTGGAGGAACAGTTTGAGGGGGAGTTTTGGGACTGTTTTCTGAACTCGAGTTCATGTTCAACGCCAATTTTTGTAATATCGCTAAGTTGCCATTACCGGAAGAATTTTCTGGACTTGTTTGTCCTTGAGAATTAACTTCTTCGTGAAGTGAATTAGATCCTGAGGAGTTATCCACAGTTCCGCCTATCTCAACTTTTTCATTGCTTGAAGTCTGAGTAATTGTGACTACATTATTATTATTTGCAGTCTGCTGGTTGAGCGCAGCATTTCCACTCTGCGAAGTGTTTTCAGCCGAAGAAGAATTCGTGCCGCCAGCATCATTGGTTGCAAAGGCAACAAGCGGCAATCCTCCCAATCCTTGCATCACAAGAGAAAAGGCCATAAACCATGCAACAAAAGTCTCCAAAACACCTTTCTTTTTATTGTGATTGAGAAAAAGATTCTTCATACGGAATAAGATAAATAATAAGTAATATTGAAATAAATGACAAAAAAAGAAAAAATATTTCCTACTGTAAAGTAGGAAAAATTAATATTTGAATATGCTTTTGTAAATTAACTTCTGCGAAAACCCAAAATTTTCTTTAAGTGGAGCTTATCCTACTCATCCTTTACAATATGTCAATCTGTGTTTTATCATTTGAGTGCTTAACAGAGCCATATAAAGGACATTCATATGTTTTTTATAATGCTTTTTTAGATATTTTTTAGATATTTGTCTAATCTAAAGGACATGTCCTTTATAAATATCCGCGTTTTGTTATCCCCAGCTCATTCAAAAATCGTCTCCCCCACTTGATGCATAAAGTTTAGCAGTTACGCGGTGAAACCAGAGTGAAAATACTCACTCTTGTGCTAAAATGTTAATTAATGAATGAAAAGTTTTTATCGCCCTATAAACCCGAAGAGACCGAAGGACGCATCTATCAACAATGGCTCGAATCGGGCTTTTTTAATCCGGACAATCTACCCAATCATAAAGAGCGTAAACCATATACTGTAGTGATGCCCCCACCGAATGCAAACGGCAACTTACACGCGGGGCATGCACTGTTTATAACGCTTGAAGACATCATGACAAGATACAAGCGCATGTGTGGATTCAGAGCACTGTGGATTCCTGGAGCTGACCATGCTGGATTTGAGACGCAAGTTGTATATGAAAAAAAGCTCGAAAAAGAGGGTCGGTCCCGCTTTGGCATGGACCCGCAAGCTCTCTATAATGAGATCTATGACTTTACCATTCTCAACAAGACGAACATGGAAGCGCAGGTTCGTGCACTAGGTGCATCTTGTGATTGGTCACGCGAAAAGTTTACCCTTGATCCTCAAGTCGTCACTGAAGTGCAGAAGACATTTATAAAAATGTTTGACGATGGGTATGTCTACCGCGGCAAGCGCACGATCAATTGGTGTTCGAAACATCAGACATCACTTTCTGATGTAGAAACTGATACCGTCGAAGAGCCTGCTAAACTCTATTACTTCAAATATGGGCCATTCGAAATAGCGACTGCTCGCCCTGAAACTAAATTCGGCGACAAGTATGTTGTCATGCATCCCGAGGACAAGCGCTACGAGAAATGGAAACATGGAGACAAGCTCACCCTTGAGTGGATCAATGGTCCGCTTGAGGCAACAATCATAAAAGATCCTGTCATCGATATGAGCTTCGGTACCGGAATCATGACTATTACTCCGTGGCATTCGCAGATCGACTATGAGCTAGCGAAGAAGTGGTGTCTTGATGTTGAGCAGATAATCGATTGGCGAGGAAAGCTTTTGCCCATAGCACAGGAATTCGAAGGCATGAAAATAGCGGAGGCGCGAGAAAAAATAGTTGCAAAGCTCAAGAGCAAAGGATTGGTGACTAAGATTGATGAGAAATATATACATGTCATCAAGCGTTGTTACAAGTGCAACACCGTCATCGAGCCTCAAATAAAGGATCAGTGGTTCGTAAAAATGAAACCATTAGCGCAGATGGCACTCGACGCAGTGGACCGCAAAGAAGTACGTTTCATTCCCGACAATTATGAAAAGATATTCCGTTACTGGATGGAAAATACACTCGACTGGAACATCTCTCGTCAGATAGTATGGGGCATACCTATACCCGCTTGGTTTTGTGACGAGCACAATGAATCTAAGGCCGCGGCTGTAGATACACAGCCAACATGCTCAACATGCAACAAGCCAATGCGTAAAGATTCGGACACCTTCGATACGTGGTTCTCTTCGGGGCAATGGCCGCTCTTGGTTACGGGCTATCCTAATGGCAACGATTATGCGACCTACTACCCCACTGATGTAATGGAGACTGGGCACGACCTCATCTTTAAGTGGGTTCCACGAATGATAATTTTTGGGCTGTATCTGGGTAAGAAAGTTCCATTTCACACTGTTTACCTACATGGACTTGTGAATGATGCTCACGGGAAAAAAATGAGCAAGAGCAAAGGCAATGTTGTGAACCCTCTTGATCTCACTCTTAAGTACGGTACCGACGCACTTCGTATGGCACTTGTGGTGGGCAACACTCCAGGCTCTGACCTTGCCCTCGCAGAGAATAAGATAAAGGCGTACAAGCTCTTCGCAAATAAGATATGGAATGTCGCACGATTTACACTTGCGGCGACCGAGGGAGATGAGTCTTGGAAGAATTCATCTCTGTCGAGAGAAGACCAGAAAATACTGGATGAACAGAACACCATGATACAAAATGTCACTATTGATATCGACAATTATCGCTTCTATCTTGCGGCAGATAAGATATACCATTATGTGTGGCACACCTTCGCAGATAAGATAATCGAAGAAAACAAAGCGAGATTGTTGAGCGAAGATATGGGTGATCAAAATTCTGTAAAGCGCATGCTCTACACTCTTTTCGAGAAAAGTCTTATAATCCTTCACCCATTCATGCCTTTCATTACCGAAGAAATCTGGACAGAGCTTCCAGATAGAGATAGGCAGCTTATCGTAACCAAATGGCCCACGACATAACACCCTTCATGTTGTTCTTTGCGCTTCTTGGCGGAGTACTTCCTGCGATATTTTGGCTTTGGTTCTGGCTTAAAGAAGACAAGCTTCACCCTGAACCGCGCGGGCTCATCATTCTTTCTTTTCTCGTCGGTATGCTCGCAACTGCCTGCGCCTACCCCATCGAAAAGTATATCGCAACGAATATCACTGCGAGCGATAGCGCACTCTTGCTGCTTTGGGCTGTGACGGAAGAGAGTTTAAAATTCCTCGGCATATATATTGTCGCTCTTCGTAGCAAGTACTTTGACGAGCCCATCGATGCCGTCATCTACCTCATGACCATTGCCCTTGGTTTTGCTGCACTTGAGAACACGATGTTTCTTATCAACCCGCTTGGCGATGGTGACCCATTGGCGACACTACTGCTCGGTAATTTTAGGTTCATAGGCGCGACTCTCTTGCATGTTGGTGCAAGCGGCTTCGTGGGCGTCATGCTTGCGCTGTCTTTCTATCAAAACAGGTGGAGAAGAATATTCATTGCACTTATGGGATTGACTGGAGCCATCGTATTGCATACCTTTTTCAACTTCTCTATAATTGTAAGTGAGGGTAAATATCTGTATGAGATATTCGTCATTCTATGGGTGTTCATTCTTGCCATACTGCTTATCTGCGAAAAAATTAAACGCATGGCACCACGAAGTCATGTTGAGTATCCAAACACTGGCGTAGTACATATATCACCCAAAAGCTAGGTAGTGAGATTTAAATATAAAGAAAAGTCTGATATAATTTAAACAATTTCATATGCGTAAACAATCCTTCCTAGAAAGACTTACCGGAACTCAGTCAGTAACTGAAGATGACCTTTCTCGTCAAGCGGAAGAAGTAGAGCATGAAGAATGGCAGGATGACTCTCATGATCAGCGGGAAGTAGAAGAAGAATTTAACGATGACGAGCAGGAGGAAAGTTCAGACGAGCCAGGGCTTGCTATTGATATCTATGAATCAGACAATGAGCTCGTCATCCAGAGCATGATCGCAGGTGTCACCCCAGAGAATCTTCATATTTCAATAACGCGCGATACTGTCACCATTCGCGGTAAGCGCAATGCTCCGCATGGCATACCCGATGAGCACTACATTACTCGCGAACTCTATTGGGGAACATTTTCTCGCGAGATCGAACTTCCATACGAAATAGACACTGATGGAGCAGAGGCAGTAGAAAAATACGGATTACTTATCATACGCCTTCCCAAGCTTGATACTGACAGAACGCAGGAACTGAAAGTAAAGTCTATCTAAGGAAAAGGCAGATTGTCTTAAGGGCTCTTCTGTGCTATCTTTTCAATATTCTTAGCTAAGCAGGAGTAGGGAATGATTAGTTAGTACTATGCCGGGGTAGCTCAGTTGGTAGAGCATTCGCCTGAAGAGCGAGGGGTCACCAGTTCAACCCTGGTCCCCGGCACAGTATTCGGTAATCCAAGGATAAAGAAAAAAACCGCTTATTAATCTGTATCCCAAATAAAGGGCAAAAATACCCCCCCCTAGGCGGTGCTTGAAAGAAGCCGATGATCTCGATATTCTATCGGGGTCATCTTTTTTGGCATATAGTACCAAATAGGACCTAAAACAGTACTTCCGGCAGACCTTTTTTGTATTCCGCAGAAGAGACAAGAAGAATGGCATATTTACCTGAAAACTATTTTAACAATTCCTGAATTTCCATGGTGAGCAACACTTCATCACCCTTTAAGCTAGATACCATGGCTTTCATAAAATTCCCTGGTACGAGCTTCTCCAAATTGAGCCTGTGTCCAGCATGATCTGCAAGCAGAAGGAGGAATGATAATTGTGCCCGTCCGTTACCTTCCCGAAATGGGT
>JAYVMS010000011.1:0-5761 GCA_043758815.1 bacterium | reverse complement strand
GCGAGTACATCGCGCAGGCGAATCATGGTCGAATTAAAATGAGAGCGACGCAATATGTATGCACCGGAGAATGCTTGCAAAAGATTGCCTGCGGTTGCGATTATAATAAGCGGAAGCGGGGCAGCAAAATAAAGGCCACTTACAAAAGAGGCGAGTGCGATCGCCGGCCAAAGTCGGTAGCCAAACAGCACAAAACCGGCAAGTGCAACACTTACCGGAGCAAAAAGAAATACAGGAAATCCTTGATCCACATAGAAAAGACTGTGGCTTACGAGTGCTGTAAGTATATAGAGCAAAAAAAAGACCCCCATTGCGACAAATTGACGTCTTTGTCTACTTTTATGCAAAAGATTGGGTGGCTCGGCTATATTTGATTGATCGCTGTCCATATATTCTTTCGAGACAATAAGCTTAACATGTTTATTGAATTGTGTCAATAGTTGCTAAGGTTTTGTTTAGCAGGGCAAAAATCATACGATAATTGCTATGTCATTTGAGACTGCAGTCTACCAGTAGCTACGTGAAGAATCACTTATTTTGATATGTGTTGTGATTAGCGGCAACACCTATTGATACTGAATATAAGAGGGTCTCGGGCGAAGCTTGAGTATTTCGGCAGGGGTCATGATGCTCGTGCTCGCGCTTTTACTCCCACGCAGATCATTCTTGTAGAACAATTTGAAACCAGAGAATTGTACGGGCTGATTCGTCACCACCTGTTTATAGGTGTCGAGTTTTTTGGCGCGCGGCCCCCATCCGTCCATATCCATTACTATCTCTACTTCAGGAAGCGGAGTGATCTTCTTATAGTTTGTGACCATATCCACGGTGAAGCGGTGAACAACAAGTATCTTTGGTGGCAAATGATATTTTTTGACCACGCGTGCAAGATAGCTTGCAGCATAGTTGATATCGGATGCATCCATCGTGCCGATGACACGTCCTGGGTTCGCGCCGGTTTTCATGGAGAACTCGGGGTCTATGCCGAGATGCACTTGTGGAAGTTTGAGATAATTTTCTAAAAGTGGCAACTCTTCCTGTAGTGTGCTTTTGGCAACTTGAACATCAAGGAATACGAGCGCATGCGACTTCTCTGCCATGGCAATGACTTTGTCTATTTCGGAAGTCGGCATACGCAGGCGATATTTTCCGTCCCACGTAGGACCCTGCTGAGCAGTGGTGACGATATAGTGAAGCGCGGGAATAGTGGGAGTATTGGGGTCTACCTGTTGCCAACGCTTTACTTCATTATTCAAACGGGAAAGCATCTCTTCTTCAGGATATTGTCCGAGCACCCCCATTTGCTTGGAATAAAGATTGCCGTAGTAAGCAACAATCCGCTTAAATGGCAAAATTGCACCGCCGTTCGGGTGTGTTGCCTTTGCAGGCCAATGTCCGGTCGTGGTCCCCTCTGCAAGCTCAAGCATTTTTGCATCATAGGCGGCAACGTCAAGCGGAAGCGGAAAGATTTCTTGGGCAAGAGCGCTCGAGGTCGCCTGTACTAGAGCAGTGGAGGTACTCTCTGAAACATCGCCCTGTCGGTAGTTCAAGCTTTGTCCGTTGGCTTCAAAAACAAATAGCAGAGAGATGACAAGTCCGCCAAAGAGGAGTGACGCGGCGACAAGCCTTGGATTGCTTCTGCGCGCGCTTTTTTCTGATCCTTGTTTTACCTCTGGCGTAGATATGTGCTGAGATCCTTTCTTGCCTGCTTGCATAACCCCATTAGCTTAACACTTTATCTTCATTTTTAAGAATATTATAACTGCGTGCCAATGCGCGCTTTATGTCACTTCGTTTCTTCTATCGCATGCATTATCTCTTGTGCGCTTGCCGGCTTCATCAGATGCTTATTAAAACCGCCCTGAAGCGCCTTGCTTATTGTTGTTTTGTCGCCCAGTCCTGAGAGGGCGATAAAGTATGTATCTTTTAGGACATCGATGCGCTTTAGCATTTTGATTAGAGCAAAGCCGTCAACAATAGGCATACTCAAGTCCATGAATACCACCTCTGGAACAAAGCTTGCGGCAACCGAAAGCGCAGTATCCGCATCGTACGCAACCTGTACATCCTGATGAAGTGCGCGCAAGAGCTTCGCAAAAGTGTCCGCGAGCAAGACATGATCGTCGATGACGAGCACACGCTTGCCTTTTATGTGCGAAGGGTTCAACTCTCGTTCGCGCTCGTTTGTTATCCAATTTTCCCTTCCTTCTTTTAAGAGCAGTAAATGTACAATAAATTCACTGCCTTTATTTTCGCCGCTACTTCTCACGATGAGTGACCCGTCGTGTAGCTCGACCAAAAGTCGTGAGAGCATAAGGCCGACCCCAAGACCTCCCTTAATGCGAGTATTGTCCTGATTACCCTGCATGAACAGATTGAATATCTTTGACTGCATCGCAGGCTCGATGCCTATGCCGTTATCTTTAATACTCACACTAAGATAGTCGTGATCTTCGCTTACTCCAATGGTTATTTTGCCATTATCTGGCGTATATTTTATTGCATTAGAGAGAAGATTGACGAATACTTGCTCGAGGCGCAGACCGTCTCCCTTAAGGGCTGGCATTGCGGGAAGCCACACTACATCAAGTGTGTGCTCTGATGAAAGCAGTAGTGGCTTGACCGTCTCTATCGCATGCTCAAGGAGGGCCTTGGGGTCAAGTATGCTCTTGTTGAGGGTGATCTTCCCTTGCATGGCGCGTGAGGTATCGAGCAGACTTTTGAGAATAAGCGAGATATTGTTCGATTGGCGTTCGATTACAGCGAGCGATTGCATGAGTTCCACGTCAGACATTCGTTCAAGTTTGAGCACTTCGATTGTGTGGATTATGGGCGTAAGCGGATTGCGAAGCTCGTGCGCAAGAATAGAGATGAACTGGTCTTTGCCTTCGACCGTTTTAATTAGGGTGCGCTTTGCTTCGTCTATCCGATTGAGTTCGTTATTTCTTGCGACCACCTCAGCATTCAAAGTTATCAACTCTTCGTTTGAAGATTCGAGTTCTTCTTTCATGGTTCCTAGCTCTTCGTTGATGCTTTGCAGTTCTTCATTTGCCGACATTGTCTCTTCGTCTGGAACTAGGAGCTCTTCGTTAGCAGCTTCTTGTGTTTCTGTGACTGCGTGCAGATTTTCTGTGGTTGCTAAAAGTTCTTCTTGAAGTATGCGTACTTCCATATCACCCTTGCTTTCTTGAGGAGAGACCTTCCGATCTTTCACATCAAACCGAGGTCTGTCCATGAAAATCACAAGGAAACCGAAAGCGCGCGTAAAGGTAATGGGAGTGACATCGATATCGACGAAGATCTTTTCACCATGGAACGTCAACATGGTGTTTTGCTTATGTACGGGCAGCATTTTATTTTTCGCAAGGAGAAGCGCGTCAAGTAGTGGGGGAGCAGTTCTTTGCGTACGGTCTTCACAATATGTTGCGTCGCATTACCGGCAGGATGGCCAAGGAATTTTTCGACATTGCCACGATACTGCAATATAGAATAATCTTCGCTTAAGATGACGCTCGCGGGAGAATATTTAGCCAAAATGATCTCATCGGCTTTCTTGCCGATGTCTACCCCTGGAACCAACTTGTTCAGTCGTACTTGCTCGGCAATATCTGCACTAACTTGGGTCTTGTTGCCATGCATGTGATGAAAATTGAGCAACTTTGGGCCAGTGGTGAGTTTGCGCTTATAGATCCTGTGCTCGCGATCTACGCTACCGAAAAATTCCTCAAATTTCGTCGCGCTTTCTGAATTGCCGAGAAAAAGAAACCCCCCAGAATTTAAAGAAAAGTGAAACACCGGAAACACGCGCTGCGGTAAGACCGAGTCAAGATAGATGATGACGTTTCTGCAGCTTACGAGATCGAGGTTTGAAAACGGAGTATCGCGCACGAAGTTATGTTTGGCAAATATACAGAATGTGCGCATAAGCTTGGTGATCTGGTAGGTATGCTCGTCTTTATTGAAGATAAAAAAACGCTCAAGCCTCTGTGGGGAAACATAAGCTTTGATGTCTTCGGGATATATGCCACGTCGCGCTTTCATGAGTGTCTCTTCACTTAAGTCAGTGCCAAATATCTGTATAGGGAAATGCTCTCCGGTGTCATCCATATATTCCATAAGGCACATCGCTATAGAATATACCTCCTCTCCCGTCGAACACCCTGGTACCCAAATGCGCACCGGCGTATCTTTGTGCTTGCGCGCGAGCACCTTGGGGAAAACATGCAGCTTGGATACTCTTTAGTCCTAGCGTTCCGTCTGAGGCAGTACCCGAAAGCACCACCCCCATTGCTTTCCCCTCCTTCGCATCTGCAAGCGCATTGAATAATACGTCAATCGAGAGGGGCGTGGGCGCGCTGTCGCGTGCCATAAGTTTGAGCTTGCCATCTTTGTCGGTGGTCATATTTCTCGCTGATGGAATGACGTAAAGATTATTTGGCTGTATTAACATTCCATGCGCAGCCTCGTGCACAGGAAGTGCTGTTCGCTTAGAAAGAATGTCCGCAAGCATGCTTCCTTTATCTGGGAGATGCTGAATGAATACCAAGGCGACTCCGCTATCAATAGGAAACTCAGTAATAAATTCAGTTATAGCATCTAAGCCGCCGGCTGAGGCGCCAATACAAACAACATAAAAATTTGACGTTGTACCCTCGGGTAGCGGAGAGACTGCCTCTACTGTTTTAGGGTTTGATTCTCTTTTCAAGGTAACCTCAGCCTTTGTCGAAGCCTTGGGCTTCTTACTGTCATTTTTACTTGAAAGATTTGATGATTTTGGCGGCTTTTTGCTTAACATGTAGTTCAGTATAACAGTAGGGGGGGTATTTCATCAACTTTTCCTTTTATACAAGCTATTGATGAGTGAGGTGAGATCTCAGTAATATTCACCTTACTTCATATTGATAACTATAGCTGATTCAGATGAGGTTTTTCTTAAGAACAAAAGCCACATATGTGGCTTTTGTAATTTTCCTCTTAGTAAGTAAGGACCGCCGAACTACTTTGCGCAAGCCTCAACTGCGGCCTTGCGGGCAGTGCGTGCAGCTTCGCGAGCAGTAGTCTTGTCTAACCTTGCTGTCTTTATCGAATCCTTGTATGCATCACGAGCAGCCTTCTTGGCGGCCACAAACTCTGATGTTGCGCTCTTAATTGCAGTCTTGTAGGCGGCGCGTGCTAACCCGATAGCTGCTTTCTTGGCTGCCTTATCGGTACTTGAAGCAGCAGCTGTGATAGATGCATCACGTGCAGTTTTTGCATCAGTCTTTGCTTTGGTGAAAGCGGTCTTCGCAGCATCGAAAGCGCTGTCGCGTGTGGTCTTAGCTCCTGTAACTGCAGTCTCATATGACTTCTTTGCAGCGACATATGCGACATTGCGGGTAGTATTTGCAGACTTGACACATGCGCGGTGTGCGGATGTCGTTGTCGAAGTTGATGCCGAAGCTGCACCTCTAGCAACTGGGGTTGTGGTCGCAAATGCTGGCGCTGCCATTGCGAGGAATAATACGGGAACAACTGCGAATTTTGTGAACTTATTCATAGGTAGATAAGGATTAATAATAGACTGTGTTAATAATAACATACATATTGGCAAATTGTGACTATCTCTTTTGGTTATTTATAGTCCCAGTCCGGGTTGGGTTAAAACCCTCGCCTAGAGGGCGTTGGCTTCAGCATGAATCTTGTGAACGATCATAGCTGTCTAACAAAACGAGTCTCCCATTACTACTCTCATGAAATTAAGGAGGGTTATGTATTGCATTGT
>JAYVMS010000010.1:0-5022 GCA_043758815.1 bacterium | reverse complement strand
ATCCTTAGCCCGGGAATTTCCATAACCAGATTCCATCGTGATGGTAAACAGCTCATACTAGAGACCGAAAATGGTTCGATTGCCATTTCGCTAGGCATGAGTGGAGCATTCCATCCCGCCGATAGCAGAAAGCCTGCAAAGCATGAACACGTAACAATTGTATTTGAAGATACTACTGCACTAGGGTACATTGATCCTCGAAGATTTGGATTTTGGATACCCCACAACAAACCACTTTCACATAAGGCGGATCCGCTTTCAAAAAGTTCGCTTTTGTTATTTTTTAAATCCGTACAATTTATGAAAAGTTCACGGAGCATCAAAAATATTCTTTTAGATCAAAGGCTTATTGGTGGCATGGGCAATATCTACGCCGCCGAGACACTCTACCAAGCAAAGATACACCCCCAAGCTTCTGCAAAAGATATTGCTCAAGCGAAAATAAAACTGCTTGCCGAGACCATACCCATAGTACTAAACAAGGCAATCGATAAAGGTGGTTCAACAATATCCACATACAGAAGACTTAATAAAGAGGCGGGAGATTTTCAAGAATTTCACAAGGTCTATGCAAGGCACGGCAAGCCCTGCCTTACACTTAAGTGCACGGACACAATCCTCCGCATTGTTCAATCTGGGCGGAGTACATGGTATTGCCCCACGTGTCAGTTAGCAAAGTGACTTCCGTGTCGTTATGATCATCATTGTTTGTAAGAATCTGCACAACATGGTACTTCCAATAAATAAGCACATCACACAAAGGGTGACCTGAAGCAGAATATAAGCAAATGAAGGATGAATGGATGCAAAGGTGTTGAATCATTACGTAAGCTTGACAATATTGAGTTTTAATGTTAATACCTAAATAATCCTGATCCTTCCCTCAAGGAGAACGTAGTGAGCCAGACCGAAACCTATTCGCAACACACGCTTCTGGGAACGCTGTTCGCGACGGCGCTGACTGCTTTCTTGGTGACAATGATAAACTTAAGTTGATTTATCGTTTGGTATAATACCTTAGTGATATACTCCCTAGATGAATGCTATCTTTGCAGAAAAAACAGACGAGGAGCTGGCTGCGCTAGTGCGAGGAAATAATAATGATGCGTTCGGTGTATTAATGAATAGATATCAGCCAAAGCTTCTCCGGTATGGCAAGAAATTTCTCGCAAATGAGGAGAACATCAAGGACGTCGTGCAAGAGGTATTTATCAAAACCTACCAGAGTATGCAGAGTTTCGATGCCACGCGTTCGTTCTCGACATGGATATATCGCATTGCTCACAATGCCTTTGCAAACGCCATTCGTAAAAAAAATCGCGATCCAGTTATATTTCTCGACTTTGATGCGCTCACAGCGCATCCGGGTTATGAGATTGATCCAGCGGGAGAAGAGGAGCGTAAAGAAATGCAAATATTGATCGACAAAGGTCTAGAAGTACTTACTCCCAATTACCGTGAAATCCTAACCCTGTATTATATTGAAGAGCTTAGCTATCAAGCAATTGCGGATATCTTGCGAGTGCCAATGGGTACAGTGGGCGTCCGCCTCTCTCGTGCACGTGAAGCGCTAAAGAACTATGTCCATGGAAAATGATATCTCAAAACAAGTACTAGAAATGATTGGTCAAGGAAAGGTCTCCATGCGCTCAAGATTTTATTATTTGTTGCAATTGATTATTGTCAGCGTCCTGTCTGTCGTGACTCTCTCTCTCTCTATATTCGCAATAAGTTTTGTAATGTTTAGCATACACGAAAGCGGAGAATTGCTGCTTTTGGGTTTTGGTGAAAAAGGCCTGCGTGCACTAACAGCATTATTTCCTTGGCTCACACTACTTCTCGCTTTTGGGGCGATACTTCTGCTTGAGTGGCTTTTACGTTATTTCAAATTTGGCTACCGCATATCAATGTTACGCATTTTCTTAACTCTCACTGCAATTGCCATTACGGGAAGTATTTTGATCAATCTTACCCCATTGCATGCACGTCTTCTCGAGAGGGCAGATCACGATACATTGCCTGTAATTGGTGCGATATACGAAGAGATTCATGATTCGCATCAGCAGCAAGGGGTATTTCGCGGTTATGTCGCATCTACTTCTGCAGGATCTTTCACGATAACACACAATGATAATGATCGTGATACAGACGATGGCAGCTGGACAATTATTCCGCCAGTTGGGTTCGATATAGTCTCACTGTCTGTGGGTGATAGAGTATATGTCGCAGGCAAGCTACAACGAGACCTGGTATACGCATATGGGGTAAAAATATCCCAAGATCGTGAGTGAGTTTATGGTGAAATAAACAAACTTGGTCGGTGTATATAGGAGTATGTCTATAAAAAACAAAACTTGCAGCAATAAAAAGGGGAGATTTTTTCTTTCCCTAAGCTTCATTATGACTTCGACTATTTATGCATTTTCACAACATCCAGGCAATGCACAATCGCTCGCGGCAAATGTTAGCGCTACATCATCTGGGGAACCGACCATGAATGTGCCTCTGCCAAAACGAGTCACAAATTCCATACTCCCTTCCGTAAAACCAAGAACAGGCTTATATGCCGATGGTAGCTACACAGGTAATCCAGCCGATGCCTACTACGGCAACGTCGAGGTGAGAGCAATCGTGCAAAACGGTAAACTCGCTGATGTCCAGTTTTTGCAATATCCAAATGATCGCAGAAACTCTCAATACATAAATGGCTATGCTATGCCGATATTAAAAAGCGAAGCCATCAAAGTGCAGAGTTCGAAGGTTGATATTGTCTCGGGTGCGACCGATACGAGTGATGCATTTCAGCAGTCACTACACGAAGCGCTCATACAAGCACAAGGATAACCAGAGGATCGCACACATGACTACCAACTTAAAGATATGTAGGTATAACTAAATTACTGTTATGATTACCCCTCAACTCATCGATTATATACACCAGGCACTTGCGACAGGAGCCTCTCGCGAAAAGATTAAAAACCTTCTTCTTTCCAATGGCTGGTCAGGGAAAGAGGTTGGCGAAGCATTTGCCGTAGCATTGCCAAAGCCTTCGGTCACAAAAACCCCCCCGCCCGCATCACGAACAGTGAGAAAAGTTCTTACATCTTTTGCTTTCATTATTACTTCTGCCGTCTATGCCATCTGGCTTTATTTGAGCAATCAGCATCAATCATCTGTTGTCGCCACAAATGCCACCACAGTGCCGCAAACTACCGTTAATATACCCGCGCAAGTGCAAATACCCGTCGACATAACTCCAAGTCCAATTGTGCAACCCCTTGCCGTCACACCGCCGCCAAGCCCTCCCCCGTTGCCGAAACCGAAGCCCAAGCCCATTATTCCCAAAAGTATTCCCCCACCCCCACCCGTTCCTCCCCCCACCTTGCCTCCACCACTACCACCCCCTCCTCCGCCAAAATTAGCTGGTCTTTATGTTGATGGCTCATACACTGGAGATGCCGCAGATGCGTATTATGGAATGGTACAAGTAAAAGCCATTATTACGAATGGACAACTTGCTGACGTACAATTTCTTCAACATCCGAATGACCGCAGAACATCCCAACAGATTAACGATCAAGCAATGCCCATGCTCACAACTGAGGCGATACAATCACAGAGTGCAAATGTGGATATTATCTCAGGGGCAACCGATACAAGCCAGGCATTTATAGATTCTCTTGGGTCTGCACTCGCACAAGCTAAAAATTAATTATGCTTATTTCTATCGACAACATATTAAATCGGATCACGATGTACCGCCTCGTGTTATATTTTCTAATCGTTCTCTTGGTTGTGGCGGCAACACTAGGTTTTTTTGGCATTCTTCCTTATAATCCCGCAAATCTCGCATTTTCAACTTTACTTATTCTTGCTGCATGTTGGTTGGTTAATACAATGTTTGCTAAAGGATTTGGCGCGGTTACAAATATTGAGTCAGTTTATATTACTGGACTCATATTAGCGCTGATCATTACCCCAGTCGCTTCAAACGATTACGCTGGAGTGGGGTTTCTTATCTATGCATCAGCATGGGCGATGGCGTCAAAGTATATTTTTGCGATAGGCAAGAAACACATTTTTAACCCTGCAGCATTTGGCGTAGCAATTTCTGCGCTTACGATTAACCAAGCGGCAACGTGGTGGGTTGCTGGAAATTATGTTCTGCTGCCATTTCTGTTCTTGGGGGGCCTACTCATTGTTAGAAAAATTCGCGGCTTTGATCTCGTCTTTTCTTTCACAATCGCAACGTTTTTCTCTGTTCTCATCACATCGAGTTCCGGCAACCTTGCAACCCCTCTTATTCAAACCTTACTCCACTCCTCCTTTTTCTTCTTGGCGTTTGTAATGCTTACCGAACCACTCACAATGCCGCCCGATCTTTTGCGACGGATCCCGTATGGGATAATCGTTGGACTTTTTTTCGCTCCAAATGTCCACATTGGTAGCGTGTATTCCACTCCTGAGCTTGCTTTACTCATCGGCAACGTCTATTCATACATTGTGAGTCCAAAAGGTCGCTTCATGCTCACGCTCGTTAAGAAAAATATTATCGCAAATGGTATCTATGATTTTGTATTTGCTTCCGACCGACCCATTAAGTTCCGTCCAGGACAATATCTTGAGTGGACACTCCCTCATCGCTATCCAGACAATCGTGGTAATCGTCGTTTCTTCACCATCGCATCGTCTCCTACCGAGCAAACAGTGAACCTTGGTGTAAAATTCTATGAACCGATGAGTACTTTCAAGCGTGCGCTTATGGCCATGAAGCCTGAAGAGATCCTCTCTGCCTCACATCTCTCGGGTGAGTTTACGTTACCGAGCAATAAAAAACGCAAACTGGTATTCATTGCAGGGGGTATTGGCGTCACACCATTTCGAAGCATGGTGCAATATATGCTCGACACGAACGATGTGCGCCCCGCAGTATTGCTATATTCGAATAAAACGATAGCCGAGATTGCGTACAAAGACCTATTTGACCGAGCACAGATTAAGCTTGGAATGAGGGTTGTTTAT
>JAYVMS010000009.1:0-37718 GCA_043758815.1 bacterium | reverse complement strand
GGGCGTTTTTTCTTAGGGGAAACGCCGAGGTGGCGTCCTGATCCTCCGAGCTATATTTCTCGAGGAAACTGCTCTTTCGCGCGACAGGTGTCTATCACGTTATTATATTTTTTACTTCTATGTCTACACTCATTAATTATCTTCGTGACGTGCGTGCTGAGCTCCGCCACGTGAGCTGGCCAACACGATCGCAGGCAATAAACTACACGATCATCGTGCTTATCATTTCGGTCGGGACCGGTCTTTTCCTCGGTCTTCTCGACTTCACTTTCAGCATGGTGCTCAAGCGCTTTATCTAAAGCACGACGCTACTCAGTCTTAACAAAAAATAACTATCAATTATGGAAGAAGAACAAACAACAGCCCCTAAGGCATCTCCAACGCGCCAATGGTACGCCATCCACACCTACTCAGGCTATGAGAATGCGGTCGTACGCAATCTGAAGCAGCGCATCGAGTCGCTCGGCATGGAAGACAAGATCTTCGAGGTCGTCGTCCCAAAAGAGAAGAAGATCAAGATGAAAGCAGGTAAGCGCGCAGAGATCGAAGAAGAGATCTACCCAGGCTATGTACTCGTGAACATGATCTACGACCCTGATTCATGGTATGTCGTTCGCAACACTCCTCGCGTCACCGGCTTCGTCGGCGCAGGCGTTGTGCCCGTACCGCTCGATCAGAAGGAGATAGACTCTCTCTTTTTGCGTATGGGTTCGAAGAATGTGAAGCATACTATCGATCTCGCTGTGGGCGAGTCAGTCATCATCACTGATGGACCGTTCAAGGAACTTGAGGGACGTGTTGGCGAGGTAGACGAAGAGCGAGGCCGCGTGAAGGTCATGGTGCCAATGTTCGGACGTGAGACACCCGTCGAACTCGACTTCCTCCAGATTAAGAAGATCTAATCTGACGGCAGCCCGACTAGGGGGGTTTATTCGTGTCCATTATTTGGGATACAGATTAACTCGGGTGTTTTTTGCTTTACAGTGAACGTCTTGCCTTTTTGAGTAAAATTCAGTAGTATCATGCCATTGGAATATGCACATATGTGCACGGCCTCTCGTTCCAAGTTGCTGTAAGGCTTCTACTTACTGCTAGCTAATCATCAATTTTAAATAATATATGGCTAAACAAATAACAAAAAAATTAAAGCTCCAGATACCGGGCGGAAAAGCTACTCCTGCTCCTCCAGTAGGTCCGGCCTTGGGTCAAGCAGGTATCAATATTGGCGACTTCGTACAGAAGTTCAATGCTGCGACCGCACAGCAAATGGGTGAGATTATCCCTGTTGAGATCTCAGTCTACGATGATCGTAGCTTTACCTTTATCACCAAAGTCTCTCCCGTCTCTCGCCTAATTTTAAAGGCACTCGGAAAGGACAAGGGTGCTAACAAGCCGGGTACTCAGAAGATGGATGCGATTACCAAAGATCAGATTCGTCAGATAGCAGAGAAGAAGATGCCAGATCTCAATGCGGCTTCAGTTGAAGCGGCGATGAAGACCGTAGCGGGGACCGCACGCTCCATGGGGATAAAGGTGCTCTGAATAGCACCTTTATCAATTGAACACGCTCGTCTTGTCGCCTCGAATTGCATCCGAAATTAAACCTTTTACATAGACTCATATTTACAAAAAACAGACAACCCAGTCTGTTTTTGTTTAGAGTCGTAAATTTTGGAATCAAAGGTCCTACGTTCGATGTAGGACCTAAATGTACATTCTGCATGTCGTCGCTTAGCTGCGGTTGACGGCTTGACCACCTGAGGCAACGAGGCGAAGTTTTGCGAGGTCTTTTCTTTTCTCGCGGAGCTCTGCGTGGAAGGCGGGTTTCTGGACGAGAAAAATAGTTGCGACGATTGCACCAAGTGCAAAAATGAGAAGCGATTTCATGGCATGCTTCTTTTATATCAAAAAATGTCTCTTCTCAGGGTATACCTCCTACACATTAGGGTCAAGAATGTTATCCTTATTCAAGCGGTCGTGGAGTGTGCGGCGCATGCTATACTCAGAATATGAACGAGCAAAAAACTCACCAACGCCCTTCATGGGACGAATATTTTATGCAGATCGCAGAGCTAGTAGGTAGCCGCGCAACGTGTGACCGCGGACGAGCGGGAAGTGTCGTGACCCGCGACAAGCGCATTCTTACCACTGGTTATGTTGGTGCTCCGGCAGGCGTAAAAGATTGCGACGAGTCAGGGCATGAACTCCACATGGTCGAGCATCCAGATGGAACAAAGTCGCAGCACTGTGTGCGAGGTACGCACTCAGAGCAGAATGTTATAGTGCAGGCGGCACGCATCGGTGTGTCGCTTAATGGCGGAACGCTCTATACACACATGGCTCCTTGTTATGCTTGTGCAAAGATGATCATCAACGCAGGCATCATTCGTATCGTTGCGGGCAAAGATTATCATGGTGCAGCACGAAGCAAGGAGATATTTCACGAAGCAGGAGTGAAGTTCGAATTGTTATCGAAAGAAATGGAAACTTATTCGGACATGGATGCTGAAGGATAATAGGCTTTATTAAGATTGCTATGAAAAAACTTATACTTGGATTTACGGGCGAGATGGCAAGCGGTAAGGGTACTTGCGCTGCATATTTGAAAGACAAATATAATGCCGAAACGTTTCGTTTTTCCACGGCACTTTTTGATGTTGCACATCGTATGCACCTAAAGGATGATCGCGATACGCTCCAAAAGATATCGACATTTTTCCGCAAAGAGTTCGGTGAAGATACCCTCGCAAAGGTCATGTTTCAGGATGCCAAAGGCGCACAGGCAGAACTTGTGGTTATCGATGGGGTGCGACGCCTTGAGGATGTAAAATATCTGCGCGAACTACCCGAATTCAAGCTTGTATTTTTGAGCGCACCAATGCGTACGCGCTACGAGCGCATGGTAAAGCGTGACGAGAAGGCAGACGACAGCACGAAGACCTATCCTGAATTCGAGGCAGATCATCAGCGTGAGAGCGAACTCGAGATAACAAAACTCGAGGCATTCGCAGCCGAGGTTATTGACAATAGCGGCACAATACCAGAACTTCAAGCTGCGCTTGACGCTATCATAAAGAAATATGGCGAATAAACTCACATCTCTACACAGTCGTGGTATTTGTGATATAAAGTTGTAAAGAAGTTCTACTAAGGATGCATATGGATAAAAAGGTGGACAAAAAAGGAGTTCTTGCCGTCATTGACGGTGTCGATGGTTCAGGGAAAGGCACGCACACTGCCATGCTCGTCGATCGCCTACAAAAGGAAGGTCGCGATGTGGTCATGATGGATTTTCCTCGCTATGGAATGCCCTCGGCGCTTTTCATTGAGCGTTACCTGCGTGGCGAAATGGGAACTGCTGACGAGGTCGGGCCATACCGTGCATCGGTCTATTATGCAGAGGATAGAGCCGATGCCGCCCCTCTAATAAAAGCAGCACTTGCGCGCGGAGCTATCGTGCTTTGTAATCGTTATGTCTCTTCAAACATGGGACATCAGGCAGGAAAAATTGCGGACAGAGTGGAGCGTGAGCGCTTTCTTCTGTGGCTCAAGGAATACGAATACGAGGTGCGTGGTATTCCTATGCCTGACATCAATATTCTCCTCTACGTCACTCCTGAGATGGGGCAGCTGCTTGTAGACAACAAGTCTGCGCGCGCTTACACGCAAGGCATGAAGCGTGATATCCACGAAGCAGATATTGAACATCTGCGACATTCATCCGGGGCGTATCTTGAGGTGGCTCGCAAAGAAAACTGGAAGATCATCAGTCTTATGAATGGTGATGACGCACTTCGTGATAAGGCTGACGTACATGAGGAGATATATGAGTTTCTCAAAGCCACCAAGGCTATTTAAGTAGTAAAACAAATATTTACAATCGCTCGACATCAGTCGAGCTTTTTGTTTATATAGATGGCTTCTATTTCAAGGCTCGTATGTTACTATCTGTTTATGATAAAGATGGAAGATAAATTGGCAGAACTTATCACGGGCGCGCTTGCCGAGCTTGGAGTTATAAATGTAAAAGTTTCCCTGGAGCATCCCGCAGAAATCACGCACGGTGATTATGCTACCAACGTAGCCATGGTAGCGGCAAAGGCTGCCGGCAAGAATCCTCGTGCGCTCGCCGAGGAAATTGTCGCCAAGCTAAAGCAGGGGAACACCGTGGAAATTGCGGACGTCTTCATTGCTGGCCCTGGTTTCATTAACTTCAAACTTTCAAATGCCTTTTTTACGAATGCACTGAGCGAGAGCCTCGACAATGCAGATGCGTTTGGCAAAAACGAAACCCTTGCGAACACGAAGGTGGTCGTTGAATATACCGACCCTAATCCGTTCAAAGAATTTCATATTGGTCATCTCATGAGTAATACAATTGGTGAATCAATCTCGCGTCTCGTCGAAGCCTCAGGCGCCGAAACAAAACGGGCTTGCTATCAAGGAGATGTGGGGTTGCACGTAGCGAAGGCGGTGTGGAGACTTATGCAGATAAGACAGTCCATGGGGTCTGGTGAGTTCAGGACGCATGTCGCCGAAGTATCAGGGTTTGGCGCAGAAGCATATATGCCAAAAGTATATGCAGAAGGAAGTAGGGCATACGAGGAAGACGAGGGCGCGAAGAACGCAATAAATAAAATAAATAAAGAAATATATAAACTAATAGGAAGTAGCGACGAATTAAATTCTCCCAACCCAATCAGTAGCAATTATCGTTTTGGAAAAGAATGGAGTCTAAATGAATTTGAGCATATATATAAACGTCTCGGTACAAACCACGGACCAGAAAAAGCTTTTGATTTCTATTTCTTTGAATCGAAGACCGGTGAGTTCGGGAAGAAAGTTGTTGGAGAGCATAGAGATATATTTGAGACAAGCGAAGGGGCTGTGGTCTACAAGGGTGATGAAGCAAAAGGCCTGCATACACGCGTGTTCATCAACAAAGAAGGATTGCCAACCTATGAAGCCAAGGAGCTAGGACTCGCGCAGATAAAGTACGACGCGTATCCATACGATACGTCAATCATCATTACCGGCAATGAGGTGAATGATTATTTTAGAGTGCTGCTCGATGCAATGGCAAAAGTATTTCCCGAACTTGCGCCTAAGACCGAACATTATTCACATGGCATGCTGCGTTTGCCTACAGGCAAGATGTCCTCACGCACAGGGGATGTCATAACCGCAGAAGCGCTCATCGCAAATGTAAAAGCACGAGCAATAGCAAAGATCAATAATGAAAATTTTACCGATGAAGAAAAGTCCGCCATCGCAGAGATGGTAGCAGTCGGCGCCATCAAATACAGCATACTCCGACAGGCGTCTGGGAAGGACATCATCTTTGACTTCGAACAGTCGCTCTCATTCGAAGGAGACTCGGGTCCTTATTTGCAGTATACGTACGCGCGCACATGCTCATTGCTTAAAAAGGCAGGCGAGAAAAAGGCGAACGCACTTGCTATGACTTCGTCCGAGATTATACCGTTTCACAAGTACATTTTGCGATTTCCTGAGGTGGTCTTGCGTGCACAAGAGGCGCGCGAGCCACACTTTGTTGCTACCTACCTTATCGAGATTGCGCGCGAGTTCAATGCATTTTATTCCAATAACCCAATCTTAGATGGGGCTCCCGATGAGCCGTACAAGCTCGCACTTGTGCAGTCTGTGTCACATATCCTTAAGTGTGGACTCGGGTTGCTTGGAATCGAGGCACCAGATAGAATGTGATGTATGGAGAATGAAACTGAACCGACATCAATGGTAAATGTATGGATGGTGGTCTTTTGCACGATGCTTGCAACGGGGCTCTTCGGCTTCGTGTGGCACACAATGGGCCTGCATGAAATGCGCGTCGCGGATGAAAAAGAATCACTCGTCGTAAAAGAAGATATTGCTCGCCTTATTATTTATCGCGAACAACTCAAGTCTAAGATGGCGAGCACAAGCGCAATCACGACCCAAACGGAAGCTTCATCGACCACTACGAGCGCTAAAAAATGATTATATGAATGAACGCAAAGAAGTACTTCAACTGAATGGTTTAACAATACTTGTTGTCATTACCCTGATAGCGAATTTTCTTATTGTAGGTTTTTTTTATCGTTTTCACAGCTATAAATTGTTTATGCAAGAAAAATCGCATGGCGTGGAATATACTGAGCTCTTAAAGACGCAGCATAATCTGCATCTTGAGATAGCCAATATGGAGGGTGTAAAAACATGGAACGAAACTGGTTATATGAAGAATCTGAACATCAGTGAATTCAACAAATGATTCTGAGTTGGATACGTGATTGATTCCAACCTACATTATTTGCATGGTCAACTTGTCTGTCTTTGAGAATCCCTTACCATGAGCGGAGAGAGTTTTTCACATTGTGAAGGAGGTTGTCATGCGGGGACTTATGGTGGGGGTTACGGGAGAATTTTTGTCAGGGAAATCAACGGTCGCGGACATTATCAAACGCCGTTATCCCGGCACTCCATCCGCGCGCTACTCTGATTCACTGCGCGAGTTCGTGCTCTGGGTCAAGCGAGATCTCGTTGGTCATCAGGTTATACTGCCAGGTAGACATCCGGCACTTACGCACGCATTTCAGGATATCTTTTACCCTGAAGTACTCGATCACACCGCCCGAGCCGACGCACTCGATACATTCGCATTTTGGATGACCAAACATTGGGGCGGAAAACATTTTTTTCGTGTCGAATTGGACCGCGTGCATCTACAGGATCTGTCTACTGCACTCCGCAGTATCTTTGCTGAGAATATCCTTGAGCGCGCTGTTGCTTCGCGTATCGAAAAAATGCATAGCCCGTCGCCCATCTCAGGCATCATCGAAGGCGTACGCAGACTTGTCGATATCGGCACACTTCTTCGTGACCCGCTATACTCCCAGCGCTTTCGTCTGCTTTATCTTGAATGCAATCCCGGGGTTGCATTTAGTCGCATGCAGGGTCGCAAAGAGAATAGCGATGATGCTACCATGACGTGGGTAGAGTTCCAGAAATTGCGCGGCGCAGAAGCTGAAAATCAGATTAAGCTTTTGCAGCCGTACGCGCATGCGATCGTTTACAACAATCAGACACAGGAACTCCTCACTCAAAATGTGGAACGAGTCGTTGGCGAATGGATCCTCGCGTAATCTGCGTATATTTAGCTACTTTTTTTTGCCCCCGCTTTGGGGGGCTTTTCTTTTTTCCCGAAGCATATAGAATGCCGATATAGTCGCGTGACTATATCATCGGTCTTTTAAATAAGGAGAGAGATATGCTCAGCATAAGTGAGGAGGCGGCACTCCATATCCACAGATTCTTTGAAGCTGCCGGTAGATTCACCGAAAACAAGTTGCAACCGGTGCGGCTCTCACTCAAGCCCGCCAAGGGGTGCGCTGACCTTTCGCCACTCTTCACGCCCAATGCAATGGTCGATCCTGACGAAGATACGCTGATCGAGGTATCTGGACTTACGCTTGTGTGCGACATGCATAAACTTCCAATTGGTATCACAGATCTATCGGTCGCACTCGAAGTTCGTTCGCTCGGGAAGATTCTCGTGCTTCGGGGCAACAACCTCGAGGCCTGCGGATGCGGCGAATCCGTTCGCGTCAGTAACGCTTCGTAGCCGTAAACAATAATACGCACTTAGAGAGTGCGTATTTTTTTAGAAAAATTCAGAAGTTTAAATAAAATCTAAGAACGAAATCAGCACACCGAGTACGTAGCCGACTTGGATCAAGGTGATGAGCCCATCTCGTAGATGGGGCTTGTTGGGATCATGCCGCTCGACCTTAAGTGGTTTGATGAATTTCTTGATCAGCATCCAAGCGCTGCGGTGGTAGAGCATGAGGAGATATTCCGGCCTTTTGATCACCACCTTCCAAGTGAAGAAAATAAAAACGAATGGCAACCATGCGAGATACATCTCGCCTTCTTCGACGGCTTTGATCGACCAAACGAAGAAAAGACCGAATGTCAGAGAAAAGACAAAACAGCAAGCAAAGAGTACGGAGTGTGGTCCTGAAAGAAATGAACCCAAGCGTCTCCCGAGTGCGCTGATGCGTTTTTGTAACATTTGTTTCTCCTTACGATAGAATGAGCGGTACTTTCTTTGTGGATAGTACCGTGAAATAAAGCCTTTTGTAACTTCCGCTTACGAGAAATATAGTGCGGAATTAAGCGACTCGGTGTAGTATAATCGCTACTATGGATAAAGTAGATGATAAAAAGAAGAACAATGGCAGTGTGGGGAAAGATGGGGAAATGAGCGTATCCGAGCGCGAAGAAGCCATACAAAAATTCTGGAAAGATAATGATATTTTCGAGAAAACCCTCGACGCCACCAAAGACAATGAACCGTATGTTTTCTATGATGGCCCGCCGTTTGCAACCGGACTCCCGCATTATGGTCACCTACTCGCAGGCACTATCAAAGACGTCGTTCCGCGCTTTCAGACAATGCGCGGTCGTTATGTTAGACGCGAGTGGGGCTGGGATTGCCATGGACTTCCTATTGAGAACCTGATTGAGAAAGAGCTTGGATTTAAAACCAAAAAGGATATCGAAGAGTATGGTATCGAAAACTTCAATCAAAAAGCGCGCGAAAGTGTGCTCACTTACGACAAAGAGTGGCGTTCGATAGTCTCGCGCATGGGCCGCTGGGTCGACATGGACAAAGAATACAAGACCATGGACGCGACCTATACCGACTCAATCTGGTGGGCATTCAAAACTCTTCACGACAAGAAACTTATCTATGAGGGATTCAAGTCCATGCATGTCTGTCCGCGCTGCGAGACGACACTCGCAATATCTGAGGTCGGCATGAACTACAAGGACGTGAAAGACATTTCCGTGTACGTGAAATTCGAACTCGTGGATGAACCCAAGACATTTTTGATCGCATGGACGACTACGCCGTGGACCTTACCGGGCAATGTTGCCATCGCCGTCGGAGCTGATATTGAGTACGCCAAGATTTGCTTCGCAAGCGGCGTACATGCAGGAAATACCTACATAATTGCGAAAGCACGCGTACAAGAGATATTGAAAAAGGCAGCAATTGAAACCGAAGCAGAGGGAGTGCCTTTGATGACGGAGACTTCAGTGTTTGGCCGCGACCTTATTGGGAAAGCATATACACCGCTCTTTAATTATTATGCATCTGATGAGAAACTCGAGAATCGCGAGAATGGCTGGAAAATCTATGCTGCCGATTTCGTTACCGCAGAGGATGGTACCGGTATCGCGCATGAGGCACCTGCATTTGGTGAAGTCGACATGGAACTCGGAAAGAAGATGAAGCTTCCGTTCATTCAGCACGTGCGCATGAACGGCGAGATCAAGCCTGAGGTCAAGCATTTTGCCGGCATGTCCGTAAAGCCTAAGTCCGAAGATGATAGGGTCCGCCTCGGCACGGATATTGCAATGCTCAAGTACTTACAAGCACACGGGCTATTTTTTGCAAAAGAAAATATCAACCACTCCTACCCGCATTGTTGGCGCTGCGATACTCCGCTTCTTAATTACGCTGCCTCGTCGTGGTTCGTTGATGTCATCAAACTAAAGCCTCGCCTGCTTGAGGAAAACAAAGAGATCTCATGGATACCCGAGCATATGGGTGAAGGTCGCTTCGGGAAATGGCTTGAGGGCGCTCGCGACTGGGCAATATCACGTACGCGTTACTGGGGCGCACCTATTCCAGTTTGGAAATGCAACAAATGCGCAAAAACCGAGGTGATGGGCAGTGCCGAAGAGCTCAAGACCAAGCTTACTTCAGGCAATACGTATTTTGTCATGCGCCACGGTGAGTCTGAGAGTAATGCCAAAGGCATCGTCAGCTATAAGTCAGAAGATCCATTCCCGCTCACAGCAAAAGGCGAAAGCGAGGTTAAGGTTACCGCCAAGAAGCTCGAAGCGCTCCTTAAGAGCCAAGATAAAAATATTGACCTCATCATCGCATCGCCCGTACTCCGCACTAAGCAGACAGCGCTCCTCGTCTCCGAAGCAATGGGCCTTACACCTGAGCAGGTTATCTTCGATGCACGTATCGCTGAAGTAAATACCGGCGACTTCAATGGTTGCCCGATAGAAGACTATCGTAGTCACTTCAATGATACGCTTGAAAAATTTTACAAACGCCCGCCCAATGGCGAGACCCTTGAAGAGATGAAATCGCGTATAGCAGCGTTTCTTTATGATGTCGATGCAAAATATAAAGGCAAGACCATTCTCTTTGTCACTCATGAGTACGGTGTGTGGATGATGCAGGCAGCTGCGCGCGGAGCAACCAATGAGGAGGCTTCACGCATGCGCCTAGATGGTGAGGATGATTTTATTGCTACTGGTGAATCACGCGAGTTCCACTTCGCTCCGCTTTCTCACAATCGCAGATATGAACTCGATTTCCATCGCCCTTTTGTCGACGTGCAAACGACCTATCAATGTACCTGCGGCCTAGGTACGATGACGCGCGTCCACGATGTTTTCGACTGCTGGTTTGAGTCAGGGGCAATGCCATTCGCGCAGTTCCACTACATGGGCGACGAGCGCACTGAAGACGGCAAGCAATTCATAAAGAATTTTCCAGCGGATTTTATCGCCGAAGGAATTGATCAAACGCGTGGGTGGTTCTATACGCTCCTCATACTTTCTACCGGTCTTTTTGATCGTTCGCCCTATAAGAGTGTCATTGTTAACGGCCTTATTCTTGCTGAAGATGGACAAAAGATGTCCAAGAAGCTCAAGAATTACCCCGACCCGATGGAGGTGGTGGAGAAGTATGGCGCAGATGCACTGCGTTACTACTTGTTGTCTTCACCTGCGGTGCGCGGAGAAGAATTACGCTTTGTCACAACGGGTGTCGATGAGGTATTCAAAAAGATAACTCTACGTATTGGCAATGTCTGCTCGTTCTACGAGATGTATCAAGGGCTAGAGCTCATATCGCGCGAGTCACCGAAAAGTACGAGTGTGCTTGACCAGTGGATACTTGCTCGCTTCCTTGAGGCGCATGCAGAGATAACGCATTTCCTCGATAATCACGAACTCGACCGTGCGGCTCGTCCGGTCTTGCCCTTTGTTGACGATCTTTCCACGTGGTACTTGCGCCGTTCGCGTGAGCGCTTTAAGGAAGAGTCACACAATGACGGTGGAAGCGAAGCCGTGCGTACGACCGGTTGGATACTTTTTCAATTTGCAAAACTTATTGCCCCCTTCATGCCGTTTCTTGCGGAGGATATCTATCAGCGCCTCAAGATCGACAATAAGAAGGAGAGCGTTCATCTTGAAGGTTGGAATGAAGTTGGCATCGCCGCAAGCACTATTTTGGGAGACATGGAAGAAGTGCGTCGCCTGGTCTCGCTTGCGCTCGATGCGCGTGTCAAAGCGGGGATTAAGGTGCGCCAACCGCTCGCCTCACTTTCGGTGAATGCGAGAACCTTGAAGAGTAAGGGAGAATTACTCGCCATCATTGCCGATGAGGTGAATGTGAAGAATGTCATCGTCACTGATCAGGTTGATGTGAGTGCGGTTCTGCTCGATACCGTTATCACTCCCGAACTCAAAGACGAAGGCGTATTACGCGACCTCATCCGACTCATCCAAGAAAATCGGAAGACGCTTCAGCTTGTCCCCGACAACACCATCGCCCTCACATATCAAGGTGACACAGCAATTGAAGCGCTGATTGAAAAATATAAAAATGAGCTCGAGAAAGCGGCAAATATAATTCTATTCGAAAAAAAACTTCCCGAGGGAGGCACACTCGTTCTTAAAGACGCCACATCTGCAGGACTCACCATAACCGTTCGCAAGGTATAATAGCGCCATGGCGTATCATATCTATCATACCGAAGCTATAATATTGGGAGGAAAACCGAGTGGGGAAGGCGATCAGGTGCTTTACTGCTATACGCGCGAGCTCGGGCTTATAGCTGCGCATGCAAAAAGTTTGCGCGAAGGACGGTCGCGCCTGCGCTACGCACTGCAAATGTTCTCACACGCAGAACTCGACGTCATTCACGGAAAGCATGGGTGGAAACTTATTTCAGCGCGGCCTGTCGACTCATTTGCTGCGCTGTGGGAGCATTCGGGAAAGCGTGTGCTGTACGCACAGCATGCACAGTTGCTTCGTCGTCTGATACAGGGAGAGGAGCGACATGAAAAACTTTTTGATGATATATTATCTGGATTACAATTCCTCAAAGATGTTCGGCATGAAGCAGTGCTTCGTACTGCAGAGCTCGTATTTGTGGTTCGCCTTCTCTACCATCTCGGCTATTGGGAGGAGAATGAAGTTTTTCAGCCACTCTTGGGAGAGAGTCCTTGGAGCGACATGACCCTCGCATTCGCGGAGGCTTTGCGCGCCCCGCTTTTGGTGGGCATCAATCAGGCTCTGCGCGAGACACAGCTGTAGTCTCGTACCTTATACAGAACCTAAAGAGGAGTGGTATAATATTTATCTATGGACACTGAGTATGAAAGCAGTCGTATCGAGAAGGTAAAGCGAGGTCTTTACCAGCCAGATGCAGAGGGTCACAACACCGGCACGAATGCCGATCTCTCACCGCTTGATATCGACGTGGCAGACGACTGGGGAGATACAACGATCGTTCACGACAGAGAAAAGCGAACCGGGGGAGTAAAGATCCTCAAGGCCCTTGTTGTGCTCGCCGTGCTTGTCACTTTCGGCTCAGCAAGCTTTCTTTTATATAATCTCTTTGATCCATTCGCTAAACCATCCGATAAAAACATCCTCATCGCTTTTGATGTTCCCGTTGGCACTACTCCTGGAGTTCCTGCAGATATATTGGTACGCATTAGCAACCAGAACCGTATCGCTCTGGAGTATGCCAATCTCACCATTGTCTACCCACCAGGTACACGCATGGGCGACACTCCCGAAAAGGATCTCCATGATGAGAAAAAAGTGCTCGGGCAAATTGCCCCTGGTCAAGTCGTCGAGTATCACACGAAGGCTGTCTTCCTTGGTGAAGAAAATACCGACAAAGAACTGCACGCCAGTCTCGAGTATCGCTTCGCAAATATCAACTCAGTCTTTACGAAGGACGAGGTACGTCCGGTCCACCTTCTCGCCGCGCCGGTGAATCTCACCGTCGACACTCTCAAAGAAGTGAACTCCGGACAAGAGATTGAGTTGGGTGTCAATGCCGCCTCAAATACCGTTATTCCACTTCGCGATGTGCTCGTAAAGGTTGAATTTCCGCTCGGATTTACCCTGACCGACACTGACCCGAAGCCGACTTTTGGTAACAACATCTGGCGTATCGGTACCATGGACCCTGCAAGTAAATTCAAGATACGCATCAGGGGGATACTTGCCGGTGAAGATACGCAAGAAAAGGTCTTTCATACAAGCGTCGGCGCCGGAAGTGATCAAACTGAACGCAATATCAGTGTTATGTATTCAACACAGCTCTCAAGTTTGATAGTGCAGCGTCCTTTTATTGGCATCGCTCTTTTGTTGAATGGGAAGTCTGCCGAACAGGCGACCGCTCACTTTGGACAGCGAATTGCGGGCGAGGTCAATTGGCTCAACAATCTCCCGACGAAGATCATCAATGCGCAGATCGAGGTCAAGCTAAGTGGAGTCGCACTCGATCGAACTACCGTTATTGCGCATGATGGATTTTATCGTTCATCTGACGATACGATATTTTGGGATGAACGTTCCAGTCCCGCACTCGCAGTGCTTGAAGCAGGCGACAAGGGTAGTGTTGGTTTTTCATTCTTGCCAATGCCCGCGATCTCAGGAACCCAGCTTTTGACGAACCCGACCATCACGGCCGAGGTGACCGTGCGTGGAAAGCGTATCTCGGAAGCCGGTGTACCAGAAGAAGTGAAGACCGCAATCACACAGAACGTTAAGGTCACATCGCAGGCACAATTCACCGCGCGTTCAGTGTATTATGCCGGACCTTTTGTGAATACCGGACCTCTTCCTCCGAAAGTTGAACAAGAAACGACCTACACCATAATTTGGGATATTGTTAACATCTCAAACACCATCAGTAATCCACAAGTACGCGCTATCATGCCACCATATGTGACATGGGCTGGAGCAGTATATCCGAACAAAGAAAATATCACCTACAATCAAAATACTCACCAGATAACCTGGGTACCGGGAGACATTCCTGCGGGCACCGGAGTGGGCAAGCCACCACGCGAGGTTGCATTCCAGATTATCCTTACTCCAAGTTTAAGTCAGGTGGCAAGCTTCCCGACACTCATGAATAATATCCACTTCGATGGCACAGACTCATTCACTGGTGAATCGCTTGCACAAGATAGGGAGGATATTACGACGAAGCTCAATACGGATCCAAAGGCGACAAAGGACATGTATAACGTCGTTCAATAAGATAAGCGTATCAATTTAGTCCGACGCTTTTCCAAAGCACATAAATTGTGTAGCATAATAATCTATGGCAAAAGAGAAAGTAGAACGAAACGAAAAGATGGAGGCGATCATCTCTCTTACGAAGCGGCGTGGTTTTATATACCAAGGTTCCGAGATCTACGGGGGCTTAGCGGGGACATGGGACTACGGCCCGCTAGGAGTGATGCTCAAGAAGAATATTGAGAATATGTGGTGGAAGATATTCGTCGAGGAGCGTGAAGACATGTATGGCGTTGATGCAGCTATTCTTATGAACCCGCAAGCATGGGTCGCATCGGGCCATGTCGGTGGGTTTTCTGATCCTTTGGTTGAATGCACAAAATGCAAAAAACGTTTTCGTGCAGATCATTTGCGGGACACATTTTTAAATGAGAACCCAGCCATCCTTCACGATGAACCGAGCGGAACAGTCGAAGTATTGAATCGTGACTTTTCGTCCTTCGATATCAAGTGTTCCAATTGCGGCAACAGTTTAAGGAATGCCCAAGTTCGTCAATTCAACATGATGTTTCAGACCCGCGTCGGAGCCAATGAAGATGCAGGAAGTACTACCTATCTTCGCCCTGAGACTGCAGGGGGAATGTTTGTCAACTACAAGAATGTGATGGATTCGTTTCATCCCAAGCTACCCTTCGGGCTCGCACAAATAGGCAAGGCGTTTCGCAACGAAATAGCCGTCCGTGACTTTATTTTTCGCGTGCGTGAGCTCGAGCAGATGGAAGTCGAGTACTTTGTAGACCCGAGTGAGTGGGAGAAGTATTTCGAAGAATTTCGTTTACGCATGTGGAGCTTTATCGACGCAATCGGACTCTCGCGTGAACACGTACACGAACTTGAAGTAGCTGAGACAGACCGCGCACATTATTCCCGCCGTACCATCGATTTTGAATTCGATTATCCGTTTGGCAGAAAAGAACTCTACGGTCTTGCTTATCGAGGAGATTTTGATCTCAAGAGTCATCAAGAGGGAAGCAAGGCAGACCTTACGTATTTTGATGAAGACAGCAAAGCGCGATTCCTTCCGCATGTCATCGAGCCCTCACTTGGAGTTGGGCGCACTATGCTTGCGATATTAAGCGATGCATATACCGAGGACGAGATGGGAGGCGAGAAGCGCGTTTATCTTAAGTTCGCTCCTGGTATAGCACCGATTCGTGTCGCAGTATTTCCACTACTTAAGAATAAGCCAGAGCTTGTGGCGAAGGGGCGTGAGGTGTACGAGAATCTGCGTAAGATATTTGGCAGCAAAGTGATGTTCGATGACAACGGCAACATTGGTAAACGTTATCGCCGTCAAGATGAAATAGGAACGCCTTATTGTGTGACCATCGACTTCGACACGCTCGGCGAGAATCCTGAACTGCTTGATACGGTGACCTTGCGCGACCGCGACAGCGGAACACAAAAACGCGTCCCGCTTTCGCAGCTTGCGTCGCATATCGGAAGCAAAACATAACTATGGAGAGTAAGTCCGTCGCGCAATTTATTGCATTGCGCCCGCCCGTGAAGGCAATGATATATCTCTTCTGGATATACGTGTTTGCAGCAAGTTTTACGGGATTTTTCGTTCAGCTTTTTGTTTACGGAAAATTTCACAGCATTGCCACTAACGTTATCGCCATGGGCGTGAACTTTACAGGGCTAATGATCGGCTTCTGTGTTGTTGGCTGGCTGTATGCCCGACTGCGTATCAATATTAAGCTTGGCTATGTCGGCTCGTTCATCTTGATGGCGACAGGTTTCTTGTTTTTGTATGGCGATGTGTCGTACCGTGACGCAATGCTCTTCATGTTCGTAAATGGAATGGGAAACGGCATATACTGGCTCACGATATACACATTCGAACTCACCGAAACCAAGAATAACGAACGCGAATTTTATTCCTCCATGCTTTCATTTGGCGGACTTGTGGTCGGTCTTATTGCGCCACTCCTTGGCACGCTTCTCCTCTATCTTTCTGAATTTATATTTCATCAGACCTTTACGCTGCTCTTTCTCGTGGCGCCGATATTTTATTTATTCGGTCTTCCGTTCATCGCAAACATCAGTGACTATCGACCACATCCAATACGCATGCGTGACGTGCGGCATTTCTTCACCGATAGGCGAAATCAATTTTTGCAGGTCTACATGGCGGGCGACTCGCTTTCGTTCGCATGCGAGGCGTCGCTTATCCCCGTCGCATCGCTTTTACTTTTAAAGGATGCAAAAAACGTCGGTATCTATAATTCGATCTTTGCTGTCATCTCTGCTCTTATGCTTGTTTTTCTTACCCGCTTTCGTAATGAAGGCAATCGACTCTCTTTCTTGGCGCTCACCACACTCCTGCTCTCATTTTTTGCCATACTACCAGCCGTGAGCTTCACCCTGATCGTGTTCGTTATCTTTACGCTCGGGAGCGTCATCGTAAAACCTCTCTATCGGGTCTCATCACACGTCATCGACTTGGAAACTATGGAAACTCTTGCGCACGCCGACAGCGATTTCTATCCGACGATGATACTGCGCGACCTATCGCTCTGGGTTTGGAGGATGGTGGGATGTTCCTTGCTGCTCATCGTCACCATGTATGTGCACGGAGATATCGAAACCATACGTTTAGGTTTCTTGCTCATGGTCGCCGCACCTATGCTCACGCTCCTCGGCGCGTTTTTGTTGTACAGAACTTCCCACGCGAGAAGTAAGTAAACTATCCGCTTGACTCGTTTAAGTGGGGTCAGTAGTATGCGCACAGGTATTTCCTCAATCTGGAGTTCATCATGGTAGAAGAGTCCAAGTCTTCCGCTTCTTCATTTGCAAACCACAAGAAGGTGAGCCTCCTTGCTTTGCTCGCTGCTATCGTCATCAACCTTTCGTTCGTCTACGTATTTTTTCATTAAAGACCAGAAAGAAACACCGCGAATTGAGGGGTGTTTTTTGTAGAGATGAACCATGCACGTAGTAGTATTGACTTTTTCTAATTTTGATGTATTCTAGCTAGAGAATATTTGTCATTTTTCATCCACGCTTTATAAGGAGATGCATATGGAAATTCCCCTCGGGAAGATCTTCAAGCGTCTCCGCGATAACGGGAGACGTGAGTCAGAGCGTAGACAGGAAGAACGCCGCAGAGATGAGCAACGCAGGGTTGTCCGCACGAGTGTCGACCGTAGAGACACAGATCAGCGCAATAACGATTTGCGCCGGACAATGGAGAGGCAGCGCCAAGATGGAATCAAGCGTTGGCTCTATGCCTTCTTTGCAACACATCGCATGCCTAAGGCCGCTGACTTTATCAAGTCGACGAAGCTCATTCATCCGACCGTGACCTTCGTTACCGCACTGCTTTCGGCGATAACCTACTCGCCGACGATGGGCGTGTATGTGGCACTCGGACTTATGTTCGTACTTTCGTGGCACGAGGCAGGTCATTACACGAGCACCCAAAAATGTGGTTATGATCCGCGTTGGTGGTGGAACATTCCGTTCCTCGGTGCCATTATGCGATTGCCTGAGATAGACTATCGCATCGACGAAGCGCACATAGCATACGGTGGTCCTGCTGCCGGATTCTGGTGCTCCTTGTTCGTGTCAGCGGTGTGGTTTGTCTTTGCTCCTACATATTCCTTCGGGTTCACGCATGAGTGGAGTCAGATAATTTATACTGTGGCAGTTGCCTCGACCGTACTCAACCTGTTCAATTTGATCCCGATCTCTCCTTTGGACGGGGGAAGGATCTCACAGGCAATGAGCGGATACTGGCCTCACACTCTGCGCGTACTTGGTTTCGTCATCCTCGTTCTTGTGACCACGCTCACCAAGCAGCCTTCGATGGTTGTGGTCTGGATTCTCGTCATCGGTGAGTTCCGGCTTTCCTTCGGGAAGTACGCTGTAACGCCTTTGCTCCGGTTCTTGATCGCACTATTGCTTCTCGTCGTTCTCGTATTCGGACTAGTGCATGGCTATTATGGCGCGACGCTCTGGAGTAATGAATTCTGGGAAGTTCTGGGCGAGCTTATGTATGCCACCTTGGGAGGCTTCATGGTCTGGACTTACTATGAAAGGTGGAAGCACTCGGACGAGGTCGAAAATGATTGGCGTAATCAATCCGTTCTCAAGGCCGATCAGGCAATAATGACGAAGCATTACTTCCTACTCGTGGCACGGCTCATGCTCTTGCTTGTCGTGCTTGTGTATTTTTCTGGGAGACTGCACATATAAAAGTTCTTCGTTCCTTTATTTTTCTCCACCGTGCATCCGTGCATGGTGGTTTTCTTATATTTATTTTGCCACCTTGACCCCTTGTTTGACAGTGAAAGCGCGAACTGATAGGATACCCCAATCGTTCTCTTTAATCCGTCTCTCTCCTTTTAGGCCCCATATTTTGGGACGTAGAAGAAAATAGACGCGATATTGAGAGAACGAACTTGTTCCGAGCTAAGTTATTTTAGCTCTAATCTTCAGTTTTTGATGCAGTTTGCATGCCGCAGACTGAGTGCGTGTGCGAGAGGACATATTCGGATACGTTCTCCGAACCGCACCAGTCGAGAAATGCAAAAAGCGCCAAAAGTGGAGATTATGTGAATAAGCACATAATAATCATATGGCAAAAAAATCTACTATTGCAAGGCAGTTAAATCCCAAGTTTTCAACTCGGGCTACAAATCGCTGCTTCAAATGCGGACGAAAGCATGGCTATATCCGTGATTTCGATCTCTGCCGTATATGTTTCCGAGAATTAGCAAACGAGGGTAAGATCCCCGGTATTACGAAATCATCATGGTAATCACAGACCCTATAGCAGACATGCTTATGCGCATCAGAAACGCTGGTGCTGCAGGAAAGAAGACCACACTTGTGCCGTTTTCTGACGTAAAGTTGCGCATTGCCAATCTTCTTGTAAAGGAGGGCTATGTCACCTACGTAACAAAGAAGATCCGCAAGGGCAAGACCTCAATGCGTGTGCTTGAAGTAGGTATCTGCTATGACGCACCTCGCATCCCACGTGTGAGGGGTACAGAACGTATCTCACGCCCATCTCGCCGTATGTATATTGGTGCTAAGGAGATCCGTCCCGTCAATCAAGGTCACGGACTTATGGTCCTATCGACCCCCAAAGGGATACTTTCTGATGTTGAGGCTCGCAAGGAGCACGTCGGAGGAGAGATAATCTGCAAGATCTGGTAATGCAAAATTTATGTCACGACTTTCAAAAAAACCAATCATCATACCAGAGAAAACCGAAGTAACTATTACTGGCAGCGCCGTTACTGTGAAAGGACCTCTTGGTACGCTCTCACGCTCTTTCCCTGGGGTCGTCTCTATTGTTAAGGAGGGAAGCGAGATCCGCGTTGCAGTCACTAATCCTCATCGCGACTTCAAGCCGCTTGATGGAACCGTGGTGGCGCACATCAAGAACATGATCTCAGGCGTCAATACTGCATTTGTCAAACGCCTTCTTATTGAAGGAGTCGGCTTTAAGGCAGACGCAAAGCCTGCGGGGGCTGATACCAATCTTCACCTCGCACTTGGATTCTCACACCCCATCGTACTCTCGGTCCCTACCGGACTTAAGGTGACGACCGAGAAGGGAGCCATCAATGTCTCAGGTATCGACAAGGAGCTCGTTGGTGCATTTTCTGCAAAGGTCCGCTCACTCAAGGAACCAGAACCATATAAGGGTAAAGGCATCCGCTACTCCGATGAAGTTATTCGCCGTAAGCAGGGTAAGAAGAGCGCGTAATCTATAGTTATATGAACAAGATAGAACAAAAAAATTACCACCGCATGCGCCGACACAACCGTATCCGCGCAAAGGTATCAGGAACCGCATCTGTGCCCCGACTTGCGATATTTCGCTCTGCCCGTTTTATCATTGCACAGCTTATCGATGATACAAAAGGCATTACCCTCGCTCAAGCAAGTGATATGAAGTCAGCTAAGGGAACCAAAGTTGAACGCGCAAAGGCAGTAGGAGTCGAGATCGCATCAAAGGCTAAGGTCGCTAAGATAGATAAGATCGTTTTTGATCGCGGAGGTTTTCTTTACGCCGGACGCGTGAAGGCATTAGCAGACGCTGCCCGCGAAGGAGGACTCACTTTCTAAAGTACGAAATATTATGGATGAACAAAATACACAACCTAAAGCAGCCCCAGTTACAGCCGAAGCAGCAGCCCCCGCAAAGACAACCGTCTCAAGTCCTCGCTCATTCGGAGTAGGAGGAGCACCTCAGCGCGGAGCAGCAGGCAACCGCGGTGGCGGTGGTGCACGTGGAGGATCAGGTCGCGGTAGCGGTAAGCCAGGCGACAAGCGCGGAGGCGGACGCCCTCGCCCTGAGCGCGCAAAGCCCGAATATGAGCAGAAGTCTATCGAGGTACGCCGCGTTGCGCGCGTTGTTGCAGGTGGACGCCGTTTCTCTTTCAGTGTCGCGATGATTATCGGTGACCGTAAGGGTAAGGTCGGCGTAGGAACAGGAAAGGCTGGCGATATATCAATGGCAATGGATAAGGCGGCAAAGGATGCCAAGAAGCACATGATCACAATCAAGCTGACCAAGACCAACTCTATCCCTCATCAAGTAGAAGCAAAGTCTTCATCCGGCATCGTTGAGATCATGCCCGCACCTCACCGTGGTCTCGTCGCAGGATCTGCCGTGCGCAATGCACTTGAGCTTGCTGGTATCACTGACGTATCTGCAAAGATCCGCAGTGGCTCAAAGAACAAGCTAAACATTGCTCGTGCAACCATCAAGGCCCTCAGCATGCTCCATGCTCGCCGCACCCCTCAAGTAAAGACAGAAGAAAAGGTAGACAAGGCGGAAGCAGAAACTACTACAGCAAAATAATTTTGTAACGGCTTATGCAACTCAATCAACTCAAAAGAAAAACAAAGAATCGTGACTCAAAGCGTGTTGCTCGTGGAGGCAAGCGCGGTAAGACTGCAGGTCGCGGAACAAAGGGACAGAAGGCTCGTGCAGGACACAAGATGCGTCCAGAAATGCGTGACATCATCAAAAAGATCCCTAAACTTCGTGGTCGCGGAAAGAACACCAACAAGTCATTCGAAATAAAGCCCGCACCGGTTAATCTCATTCTCATCGAGAAGAACTTTGCAGCAGGTGCCACAGTCACTCCTGAGATACTGCTCGAAAAGAAGCTCATCGCTCGATTTGGTGGCCGCGTACCGAAGGTTAAGATCCTTGCAACTGGAAAGCTTACGAAGAGCATCACCTTCAATGGTTGCCTGATGTCAGCAAGTGCCAAGGCTGCGATCGAAGCTGCAGGAGGCAAGGTAGAGAATGAAGTAAAAGAAACAACCGGCAAAAAGAAGCAAGTAAAAGGCAAGAAGTAAAAGGAGCGCATTGAGACATACTCGGTTTTTCTGTTGCAATACTCTCGCTTCAAAGTAATCTATGAACAATTTTTTCTACAAATTACGACTGATGATGAGTGATTCGATGCTTCGCAATCGCATCTTCTTTGTCATAGGTGCACTCGTGGTATTTCGTATCGCCGCTGCAGTCCCTATTCCGGGAGTTGACCACGCTGCGCTCGATCAATTCTTCAAGAACAACCAATTCCTCGGACTTTTGAACGTATTTTCTGGTTCAGGCCTTTCTAACCTCTCTATAGTTATGCTCGGTGTGGGTCCTTACATTACGGGTTCTATCATCATGCAATTACTCACTATGATGTCGCCTAAGCTTAAGGCGATGTATCACGAGGAAGGCGAGCTTGGTCGCAAGAAATTCACGCAATACTCTCGTCTGCTTACCATACCCCTGGCATTGCTTCAGGGATACAGTCTTCTCATTCTCTTGGCCCACCAAGGTGTTTTGGGTACGCTCAATCCGTTTCAAATGTTCTCAAACGTCATAATTGTCACAGCTGGCTCGGTCTTCCTTATGTGGCTCGGTGAACTCATCTCTGAGTTCGGCGTAGGAAACGGTGTCTCGCTTATCATCTTCGCAGGTATCGTTTCACGTATCCCCACCGCAACATCGCAGATCTTGGCATCAGGCTTTAATCAGGCGGAAATCCCTACTTATCTCGCATTCGTACTCGCAGCAGTAGCCATTGTCGCAGGTGTTATTGTCATGACCGAGGCTGAGCGCCCCGTACCGATCACCTACGCCAAGCGCGTGCGCGGTGGAAAGATGTACGGCGGAGTTTCAACCTACCTCCCACTTCGTGTTAATCAGGCGGGTGTCATTCCTATCATCTTCGCACTTTCTATATTGCTTTTCCCTCAGCTTATCGGTGGTTTTCTTTCTGGACTTGCAAATCCAACCGCGCAGCACATTGGAGAATTCTTAAAGCTTCACTTCACGCAAGGCTGGGTCTACTCAGGTTTCTACTTTATCCTTGTCTTCCTCTTCACCTACTTCTACACCGCAGTGACTTTCGATCCTGAAGCAATTGCTACGAATCTACAGAAGTCAGGTGCGTTCATTCCGGGAGTTCGCCCAGGTAATGCGACCGCAGAGCATCTCGCAAAGATACTTACGCGCACGACATTTGCCGGCGCACTCTTCCTCTCAGTCGTTGCAGTCTTGCCACTTGCTATGCAATCTATCACCGGCGACACCAAGCTCGCTATCGGCGGTACCGCACTGCTCATTGTTGTCTCAGTGGTGCTTGATCTCATCAAGAAGATGGATGCACAGCTCTCAATGCGCGAGTACTAGAGCGGCGTCTATTTTTTGCGCACTACTCGTCCTTCCCGCATTCGGGTTCGGAGGATGTATCACTCATACACCCCCTCGAACACCGAAGCGCTCCAGGACTTCGCATTGCATCAAAAAAGTAAACACCGCTGTCGTTTAATTTAAATTCTAGCAAAGCAGCCCAAAAGGCTGTTTTTGTTTTTTGCTCAATTATTTTGATGCAGGTATGAAAAAAATAACTGCACCAAGTGCAGTTATGATTGAAGGAACTTATTTCGGAGCATCAGGTGGGATCTTGCGTCTATGATCCTGTGGTCGCTCGCGATTGTCGAGCTTAATAGCAAGCGCAAGCGCCAACAGTGCATTGCGGACACGCTCGCTCTCACCACCACCGAAGCCAGAGCGGAAGCGGTGTGAAAGACCGCACTCTTCTGGGTCGAGCCTTGAGAACACCGTTATCCAAGCGTCAGCGTCAGGTGCTATGGTAACAGTCACCTCACCACGGTTGTCGTCACCGAGTCGGGTGTAGGAGATGCCGACATCGAGCTGTCTTGGCCAGTAGGGCCGTTCAAGGACAGCACGGAGTACTTCGCTTGGTTCTTGTGCGATGAGATCAGCGGTTTTGTCGTAGACTGAGCGTTTGGGCATTGCAACTCCTTTTGTTTCTCGGAAAACTATATATAAGATAATGTGCACTGTCAATCTTTCGTAGAGTAATTTTGAATTATCGAGATATGTGGTTATACTCTCCACATGCATAAAGAAACTTTTATATTTATCGGTGCTTCAGGGTCAGGCAAGGGCACTCAAGTGGCTCTGGTAAAAGACTACTTTAAGAAAAAAACTCCGGAAATCCCCATATTTTATGTGCAAACCGGTGAGCACTTCAGGGAGTTCATCAAGGGTAATACCTACGCCTCGCATATTGCACGCGAAGTGCAGGAGCATGGAGGGTTACAACCGTCATTTCTTGCGATGTGGCTTTGGTCAGATATCTTTGTTAAGAATCTCACCGGCAATGAACACATCATCTTAGACGGTGCGCCGCGTACTCTTTCTGAAGCGCATCACCTTGATATTGCAATGAAGTTCTTTAAACGTGAACAGCCAACAGTTATCTATCTCAAGGTACATCGCGAGTGGTCATTCAAGCATCTTATGGCACGCGCCGAGAAAGAGGGACGCACTGACGACACCGAGCAAAGTATCAATCGCAGACTCGATTGGTTCGATCACGACGTGCTTCCAACTATCAATCATTACCGCCGTGACCGTGACTATGATTTCATTGAGATAAATGGGGAGGGGTCAATTGAGGAGGTGCAGAGGGATATCATTGCCAATGTCTTCGGTGAGTGATGCGGTTTTGAATGCATTATTTCGCTATCATCGTCGTGAACCTATTCGATGTATATGAATACACCTCATAGGTGTCACTTCCTCGATGCCTCATACTGCATTTCAAAACCGCATCACTCAGTTTGTTAATTATCCTTATCCAAGACTTCGTACTACATCGAAAATCAGCATTATTCAGAAATTCTGAGACTCTTTTTTCTTTTGTGGGACATGGTAGTATCTTTAAATGGCAAAATTAAAGACTGCGGAAGAGATCGTAGCCTTGCGCGAGTCAGGAAAGCGCTTGGGTCGTATTCTCCATGCGGTAAAAGCAGAAATAAAAGTGGGAGTCACAACCAAATATTTGGATGAGGTGGCCGAGCGTCTTATTCGAGAAGGGGGGGATACTCCGCCATTTTTAAACTACACTCCACATGGCGCACGCCAGCCATTTCCTGCATCGCTTTGCGTGTCGATAAACGATGAGATCGTGCACGGCATCCCAAGTGACAGAGTCATCAAAGACGGTGATCTGGTAAGTATCGATCTTGGGGTTCTGCATAAGGGCATGATCACCGACGCAGCACTCACCGTAGCTGTGGGTGATGTCCCCGAACAGCTGAAGACGCTCATTGCTGAGACAGAGCGAGCCCTTTATGCTGGTATTAAAGCTGCGCGCGCAGGAGGGCACATCGGTGATATTGGTGCTGCGATTGAACGTATCGGACTATCGAAGGGTTATGGTCTCGTGCGAGAACTTGGCGGTCATGGAGTAGGGCATAAGGTACACGAAGACCCTTACGTCCCCAATTATGGCAAAAAAGGTAATGGCCCGATATTGAAAGCGGGGATGGTTATCGCCATAGAGCCAATGTTCATGCTGGGCTCCGAAGATATACGCATGATGCCTGACGGCTATACCATTGTTACAGAAGACGGCTCTCTGTCTGCACATTTTGAACACACTATTGTCATTACCGATAAAGGCTCTGAGATCGTTACGCAGTGATCTTTAGCGGTGAGTACTCCCGCGAAAAGCACGTTATAATAGAAGAGATGGTACCAGAGTCTAAAATCGAGATCGGATCTGCAATGTCGGACGTACTTGCCTTTCTTCGCGCAACCGAGATCGAAGATGAGTCACGCGAGCGAAGCGAAGAAAGTGCGCCGTTTTTTTTGAGTCAGATTTCTGATCAGGCTGGAATAGTCTATGAAAAGATCCGCAATGCGGTCGACAACAAAGAAGAGCATTTTTTGCGGCGTTATGCCATAAGGCGGATCGCAAAACGTATTATGTGGTTCTCTGATGACCCGAAGGTCATCACGCAAGGACTTTTGCAAGATCTCTATCGCGGGCACTACCTCTCAAAGGCAAGCGTCACCCGCCATCGCGAAGAAGATGTCCGCCGAACGATATCAGCGTTTCTTCTGCTTTCGAGTGCCATCGAAGCGAGTGTTTCCGTTCCCGAATTCTTGCAGTTGCGCAAATATCTCCTCGATATCGTGGCCGGTGCTATCGAAGACCGACTCTATCTCACACACAATGAAGAGGCATCGGTGCGACTGCTTGCACGCATTACCGACGACACCCTCGTTACAACAGGGATCACACTTGATAATGCTTCACGCGAGCTTGTCGTCTACGCCACTGCTTGGCGGTCACTCTTTGCGGCGGATAGTGCCTTACTTTTATATAAATTATGGCTTGTGCACTATCCCAATTGGGAAAATGCGGATACTGAAACACTTATACAGCTCGCTGCCGTGTTTCCAGAGTTCATCACACACGCACAGAGCATTATTGAGCATGACCTTGGCAAACGCCTACAGCCACGCCTGCGCAATTACTCCATCGCGGTCTCGGTGCTTTACGAACTGCTCGAGCATTATGATACAGGTGTCGAAACACTCATCACCAATCGTGCGGATTTTGAAACACGCGTTCGAGCGGTGATCGTCGAAAAATACAAACAAGATGTTTCGCGCGCATCACGTCGAGCATGGCAAGCCATCATTTATATCTTTGCCACCAAGACACTGCTCGCTGTCGTAGTTGAGTCGCTCTATTTGTCAGTGTGGAAGGCAAGCATCAACTATGTCGCAGTCGCGACGAATATCTTCTTTCATCCGGCAATGCTCTTCATGCTCACCTCGGGTCTCGCTTTGCCATCCAAGCAAAACACCGATCGTCTCACTCTTTTGGTTAAAGATATTGTCTATGGAGGACCACTTCCGCAAATTACCCTTACGCTAAAGCGTTTTGGTATCATTTCCGATATCGCACTTGGGCTCTATGTAGCAGTCCTTGGAGCAACATTTGCATGGATAACGCGGACACTTCTCAGTCTTGGATTTCATTACATCGACATCGGATTCTTCCTCGTCTTCCTCGCGCTCGTGCTTTATTTTGGATTCCGTATACGTTATGCGGCCCGCAGAATGGAGCTTACGGGCGCACGCGAAGGTTTCCTGCGCTCGCTCGCAGAGTTACTCATGCTCCCAATAGTCTCAGTCGGAAGATGGCTTGTGGTGCGCTTCGAACGCCTGAATCTCATCGCCATCTTCATGGACTTCTTCATCGAGATCCCACTCAAGCTTATATTGCAATTCTTCGACACCTTCTCCTCAGTACTCAAGGAAAAGAAAGACGAGATATATTCTTAGGCAATTACCGATTTTACGCATCAGTCGCATGACCCCAAACAGTGAAAAGCGATAAGCTCAAGAGGTATCCCTACACGTGTATATCCTCCGTGTTTTTCTCCTGATATACTATAACTAGCATGGAAAATGGAGGAGCTCCCAGAGAATATAATGAATCGCAAAAATTTTCTTCTCCCGAAGAAGAGTTGAAGTATTTGCGTGAGCAGGTCGCACACAAAGAGAGTGCGATGTGGCAAGAGCAGACTGCTCCCGCGAATAAGACTGAGGCGGCAATTTCTGCGACCATCACCGAATACGGAAAGCAGATGCCCGAAACCAAGCTGGAGGAACACCTCATCGTAGATAATCCTCAATTCGAAACTGTGGTTGAGCATATCGGCTCACTTCCTCATCGCGAAAAGATGCGTGAGATCTACAAGATACTTGCGGAGAAAGGCGTGCTTTCTGCTATTAAGTTGTCTCAAGCCCTTGGCAATCCGCACATTGAAGATGATTTTCATCGCGTACTTGTCGAGTATGTACGAACAGGAGCAATTGTTCCTGGACTCGAAAAAGAGCGCGATCTGTCGATGCTTTTGCATATGGTTGTGTATGAGGTCACGCTTCCGTTCGCAGGAATGCAGGAAGGGGAGAAGGTGCTGTCTTTTAAAGACGTCATATTAGAAATGGAGCGCTTCTATGTTGGCATGATACCGCTTGAGGGTGCATCGAAGTCACAATACGGACACTTTTCTCTTGAGCTCGTGCTTTCAAATTTCTCAAATGATATTGTGTTTTATATTGCAGTTGAGGAGCACATGAAGGATCTTTTTGTGAAGCAGATTTTGGGCGCGTTTCCCACAGCAAAGATAGAGGAGCATCCGGGGGACTACAATATCTTCAATGAATTCGGTGCGTCAATTGGCTCATATGCGGAGGTGACCAATCGCTTTGTTTATCCCATCAAGATGTCTGATGATAGTGAGCAGGATCCTTTCGCCGTTATTCTCAATTCGTTTACCAAGATTGAACGCGATGGTGAGGGTGCGGCGCTACAGTTGATAATCTCTCCTGACTCTGACCGTGTGGTCAATAAGGTCAAGCATGCGTTAGGGCAGATAAAGCAGGGAGTGCCGGTAAAACGCGCGACCGATATCCCACTCTCTGCAGGAGGAGCTATCGTGAAGACCTTCAGTGAGTTTTTCAATACACAAGTAAAAGGACAAAAGAAAGACAGTACGCTTGACGCGAAAGAAGCTGATTCCGCACAGAAAGCTACTGCCCTGATGGAAGAAAAGATCCAATCCCCACTTTTGATCGCCAATCTCCGCCTTGTCGTCTCTGCTCCAACGCGAGAGCGTGCTGAGGCGATACGACTTTCCATCGAATCAGCATTTAATCAATTCGCACGACCACAAGCAAACGGCATAAAGTTCACACATGCGGATAAGGCACGCTTGTCGACGCTCTTGCATAACTTCACTTATCGCGAAGTCGATGATAACGAGGCGCTGGTGTTCAACACGAAGGAGCTTGCCACGCTTTATCACCTTCCTGCAGGAATGTCGCAGAAAGATGCGCCACAGCTCAAGACCGTGAAGGCGTCGTCTGCGCCAGCGCCTTCTGATCTTCCGCATGAGGGAACTTTGCTCGGGGTTAATAAATATCGCGGTGAGACACATGAGATTCGCATGACCAAGCAGGATCGCGTGCGACATCTCTATGTCATCGGACAGACCGGTACCGGTAAGACCACGCTCCTCAAGAATATGATTGTCGAGGACATCAAGGCTGGTAAGGGGGTGTGCTTCATTGATCCGCACGGTTCTGACGTGCAAGATATTTTGGCCAATATCCCTAAGGAACGCATCGATGACGTCATTTATTTTGATCCGTCATATACAGCACGGCCATTTGCGCTCAATATGCTCGAGTACGATATCACAAAGCCCGAGCAGAAAATTTTCGTCGTCAATGAAATGCTTTCTATTTTCAAAAAACTCTATTCTTCGACGCCAGAGTCGATGGGCCCCGCATTCGAACAATACTTCCGCTACTCGACACTCTTGGTGATGGAAGATCCCGAGACCGGCAACACCATGCTCGAGATCCCGCGCGTACTTGTCGATGTGTCATTCAGGAATCTGAAACTTTCACGTTGCAAAAATCCTATCGTGGTGCAGTTTTGGCGCGATATCGCTGGCAAATCGACAGGGGAGTCCTCGCTCGCTAACATGGTGCCATACATTACAAACAAGTTTGATATATTTCTTTCAAATGACGTGATGCGTCCAATCATTGCGCAGGAAAAGTCATCATTCAACTTCCGCGATATCATGGACAACAAGAAGATCATTCTTGTGAATCTCGCCAAAGGTAAGCTCGGTGAAATTAACTCCAATCTTATCGGACTGGTGTTGGTCGGCAAGATCCTTATGGCCGCACTCTCCCGCGTTGATGCGATAGGGAAAATACTTCCTGACTTTTATCTCTATATTGATGAATTCCAGAATATCTCGACCGACTCCATATCGTCGATACTTTCAGAGGCGCGCAAATATGGGCTCTCGCTAAATGTCGCGCATCAATTCATCGCCCAGCTTGATCCGGGTATAAAGGATGCGGTGTTCGGCAACGTTGGCTCGATGGCAGTATTTCGTGTTGGCGCCGAAGATGCGCAATTTCTTGAATCGCAGTTCGCCCCGATCTTCAAGGCCTCAGACATCATGAAGATAGACAATCATAATGCGTATCTCAAGATGCTTATTAACGGCAAACCAGTACCGCCGTTTAATATTGAAACCATGCCGCCGCCCACAGGCACTCCAGAAGTGGTCGAGCAAATAAAAAATCTTTCATATCTCAAGTTCGGCAAAGACCGCGCAACTGTCGACGACGCAGTCATGAAAAAATACCTTGCGCGTCCCGAGCCAGCGGCTCCTCAGCAAGCTGCGCCCACACCGCCTCCTCAGTCACGCCCAGTAACTCAAGTACAGTCTCAAGTGGCAGCACCACTGCAAGCAACACTAGTATTACCCCCAACACAACAGATGGCGCAAGCTCCTCAGGTCGCGCCGCAGCATCAATTCGCGCAAGCCTTTGCGAATGTTGCCTCACAACCTCCGGTCGCCCCCCCAGTGCAAACTCAAGTACTCGAAACACCACAACCTCCGCTTTTGCCTCAGATCACTCAGGTATTTGTAAGCCCACCACAATCTGCTCTATCCCAGCAACCTACTTCTACTCTACCACAAGCGCAAGCACCCGCAATCAAAGAAGAAGAAAGTCCGTTTGCGAAAATGTTCGCCCGTTCGCAGCTTGGTGATACATCAGATACTGATAAGTAGTCCGCCATACTCGACGTCAGGATTTTTAGCTAGAGTCAGTGATCACCGATAAATTATTTTGTATTGGCTGTTTTAATGTATAATTAAACTTAAATTAACTTCAACTATCGTCATGCAATAGCTTGACATTTCTTATTATTATTGATATAATTTAAATATATGACAGAGCGCAATCCACCAGAGACAGAAGAGGAATTCACGGTAAGAGTTGCTAAAGAAATTGAGGCTCTCAGTAGAGAGATTCTCGAGAGTGACATGCTGGAGGATGATGCGCGTGAGAAGCTTCGCCTACTTAGTGAAAAACATCAATTTGAACAAGAAAACCATGCAATCATCTCGACCTTGGGGGAATATGAGAGCATAAAAGCGGCGATGAACTACACACCTGCAGTGGGAAATATCGCTCCACTCGAGCAACAGGCTGGTGAACAACAACAAGTAGAAGATCAAACACTGACTCTTCCTACTCTGGTTGAGTCGACCACTGAATCGCCTATAGATGCAGGCGGTCATTTCTCTTCGCAAGTAGCACCCATGGATGCGATCGAAGCTGTTTCATCGCCTGCTGAAAAAGAAGAAGTCTCTCCGCTAAATAAAACTGATATGTTGATCAGTAGGATCAACATGATCGATTACGTTGACAGAGAAAGACAGCGGGCAGTGCGAGAGCTCGAGGGAAGAAGAAGGGGGGATGAAGTTTTGCCCGGTCTCACTAAGCGTGCCGACGAACTCGAGGCAGAGCTTATGGCACTTGGCACGGACGAGCGTATTCTTAATCCCGAAGAACTCAAACGAAAACGTAGCATCGAAAGCCAGCTCAAGTGGCTCTTAGGTGGTGAAGTAGAAGCAAAGGCCTATTTGAATAAGGCAGATCTTGAGATCGGCGGAAACATAGAGGTCGTCGTAAGTGATTTTAAGAGTCTTGATGAAGAGTTGCAGCAGGCAATACGCGTAGGTGATAAAGCTGTGCTCGATAAATATAATGTGAACATGTGGGCAGCTGAGCGCATCATGCGCGAGCTTTCTGCGCGCGAGTGGGAAGCCAATCAAATGCTGCGAAAAAAAGCAGAAGGAAAGACAAATTGGAAAGATATCGCAGCTGCGGTCGGTACCCCCGATCTTGCGGTCTTTTCTGGCGACGAGATCCGACAGACACTTGCCGCACGAGGCATCGATGTGAGCGACATCGGCGCAGGGCTTGCCATGATCAAGGAGCAACTGATGCAAGATGAAATTCCAGTCAAGAAACAATCGGATGCTGATGCGGCGATTGCTGCTTTTGGAATGGGAACTCTCGCACAAGAGGCTTCAGTCGATCAGAACGATATCGCTGCAATACAAAAAAAGTTAATTGACGCTAATTGGGAAGAAGTAGATAGTATGATGTCTGATACAAACCCCAAGCTGAGCGGTCTAGCAAAAGAAGAGTGGCAGAGGAGAGAGAGGGGCGCATTACTCTACAGTCTCGAAAAGAAAACTCGCGGTGCACTCGAAAACACACTTGAGGCAATAGAGAGTGGTCATGGCGCCACCGTTCCAGAAAAATGGCTAACAGAGTTTGCCGAGGTTCCTGTGGTGGCGAAATATCGAAGAAACAGTGCCCTTACAGTGGCTCTTTCTCATCCCCCCGAGCCGGTTGTTGATTCAGCGCAAGCAACTGCAGACACACTTCCTGATGTCATCGAACCCAAAACCGGTTATTTAGATAAATTAGAACAAAATGCTGCGCGGGCACAGGCTGAACTCGATGCACTTAATTTACCGGACAACAATTTAATAAACAATTCCACTGACGAAGTCATGGAAACTTCAATAGAATCCACTCTTCCGGCTGCACCTGATGTCCCGCAACTCCCACCAGATCAGGTCCTCATAGAGTCAGAAACTTTTAAAACCCCCTCTTTAGTAGTACCAACAGCAAAACTGAGTGATTATGACAATGCGCTTGAGGAGCAAGCCATGGATATCAACGCTCCTGCATGGGAGCTTGAATCCTTGGTTCCGCGCAATTTTAAAAATGAAGCGACGGAAGACCCGCAGCTTCTGCCTATTGAGCACACCATCGAAGCACCCGAAGTTCCGGTTGGGGGTCCGGATGAGATCATCACAGTTCCCAAAACTCCCAAGCGAGTACATCCCGAATACGAAACGCTAAAAGTAAAAGCCGAAGAGGACATTGCTCACAGGGTAAAAGTTTCAGTTGAGAGCGGGGAGACAGAAAAAACAGCACTCGAAAAATACCTAGCGGAGAGCAAGATGGAGGTGGAAGCATGGAAGAATGCGGGCGAAAGTGGTCATGCGGATTACCTCGAATTAGTGCTTATTGCTATTATTGCCGAGAAGATCGCAGCACTCGAACGAGGAGATACGCCAAAAGAAGAGGTGAAACTTAATGTTGACCCTGAGGCCAGGAGACGGGCGGAAGCTGATATTGCTAACCGGATAGTGGTCGCGAGGGAGTCCGGAGAAACGGAGAGAGTGGCGATCGAAAGATATATTGCTGAAAGCAGAAGAGAGGCAGATATTTGGAGAGCTGATTCTCAGGCGAATGCGACCGGGCATCCGGCCTATCTCGAAAATGTTTTGATCCCTATTCTTCTTACGAAACTCGCCTCGCTCGTCGTTTCTGAAAACGATGATAAGATCGAAGCCGATGTGGGAGCCCCCAAAGTCCCCGAAGCACCGAAGCCTGAACTTGAGTCTGACCCCAAACTCGATCTCGAGCTTCCGCTTGAGGATGTGTTGGGCGAAGGAGAAGTAATGGTTAAAGAGCTCCCTGATGCGTGGAATCCTGAAATAGAACTGCAAAACATTCTGAAAGCCCCTAAGGCAGAACGTAAAGCACTCTTGCTTGCATATCGCGAACGACTCGCCGCACAAAAGATAGGAATTGGAAATGCACAAAAGGAATTGATCAGCCAAATAAAAGCAAATTCTGATGTCTCAAAAGAAGATTTTCTTGCGCAATTTACTGAACTGACAAAAGAGTTCCATCCAACCAAAGAACAGTTTGCAATAGCGGAGAAAGCGTACGACAAATACAACAAGATCCATCTTGCCGTTGAAGAAAATTTTGAAAAATACAATACACCCGAAGCGCTCTTTACTGCCTGCTTCGGCATGGTGCCCGCAGGGAAAGTAGAGGTTATAAAAGGCCCAATGACACTGTATTTCCGCATCCACGATGATAATGATTATGCAGCAGTCTATATAGGCAAAGGTAAGAATACTGAAAGTCTAGAGCAGAAGGATATCGATGATGCGAAACACTCAGGTGGGTGTGCGGGTGTTGCAACGTATATCCCCGAGCTTCGGGGTGCAGTCATAGCTGAGCGAGCACAGGGCAGAGCATTTGAAGGTGGCGCAAAAGGTATCTACGAACATGAGGAGCAGCACGCATTTAATGCGGTGCTTCTTGAGGGCCAAGTAGCGAATTTTGATAGATCGATGAACGAAGCAGTGGCAAGAGATGCAATACAAAGCGCAAAAGAAGAGTTTGCCATCATGAACGGAGGTGCAAGTGCAAAAGAAAAAGAAAAAGCGACAATGATGTTCGAAAGGGAGTTGGAAAGAATCTCGCTGTATGCGTCACGCGCATTACGCAACGAAAGGGGAGTTATTGCCGACCAGAAAGCTGCAGATGAGATCTTGGCATACATGAAAGAGGGTCGTGACCCCAAGGCAATATATAAATCTCTCACCAAAAGCGAAGAGGAGGGCGGTCTCTATGACTACCTCAAAGATGAACGCAGCGCAGCAGACATGATCACCTCGATAGTAAAGGTCCAAGCTCCTGAATTTGCTAAGCGTTTATTAAGCATTCTCGAGGTGTCAAAGAACGAAGTACTGGGAAATGAATATAACGAGCAGATTGAGCAGGGAATTGCCGCATTTTCGAGATTGAGTGAGCATGGCCTCGACAAAGAAGCAATCATCAGTATTTTTCAACACGAACCTCTCAATCGCTGGGCGAAAGTTGCCGAGCGCTTAATAGAAGACTCTGCGCCAATGCCTGAGCCTGTTGTAGCAGAGCAATTCAAAGAGAAGTTTGGTATCGATGAAGAGATGATAAAGAGTATTCCAGGCTTCAGAAACCTTTCCTCCGGACAGCAATTGCTTGCGCTAAAAAATCTCGAGTCCATGGCGCTCGAGGATGTGAAGAAGGATGCAGCAGTGCTTCAGAAAGAAGAGTGGGCAAAGAAAAGCATATGGAAGCGTATTGGACTTTCAGCAATAACGCTCGGCATGTCGCCTGATATCCGTGTGGCGCAGATAGAAAAAGAACTTGCAGCAAAACAACGCGAGGGGGACGCAAATGATCCCAAGCGTATAAAGATCCTTGCGAAGAATCTCGCCGCACTCGGTGAGCTCACAAAGGTAGCCAAAGCCGGTCCCGAAGTAGAAACTAAAGCAAACGGCGAGCTCAGTATTAAATATGTTTCACGCGAAGATATATTCGGCCACCTTGATGCCGGTCATCTTACTCCGGAAAATCTCGCTGCTATGGAGCGCTTTAATGCAGCTGCAGATACGTATGCAAAGTTCCCGCATGAGTGGGGCTATGAGACAGCAAAGCCCGGATTATTAGAACGATTTTCACAGACGCGCCGCGAATACAATGGTGCGAAGGCTGAATATGATGCCGCGCGCAGTAGCATGCTTGCAACCTATGAGGCAAAATTTGCCGAACGCGGAGATAAGGATCCAGTCCAGTCCGCAATGCTTGAGATGAACAAGGTGGATGAGCGAATGCAGCTCGATCAGCTTTTCAATACGCATCCTAATGCAGAAGATGCTCTCCTTAAGGTTGAGGATCAATCAGTTATCGGGGTGGCTGCAAAGGAATTTTGGAAGAAAAAGGGGAGCTTTATGGTCTATGGTGCTGCAGCTCGCGCCGCCGCGGTCGCAATCTCTGGCGGTGTTATGCTTCCCGTTATCGCGATGGTAGGCGGTGGAGTCGGCTACGGAATAGGTCAGGCAGAAGGCAAGAAGCTGATGAAAGCAAAGCGTGCCGATGGACGTATGAGCGAAGAGGATGTGCGCGAGGAAGTAGAATACGCAGTATTTAAAAAAGATGAGCATGGCAAAGAGATTATCGATGAGCAGACAGGAGAAAAAGTTATCGAACATGTTGAAACAAGAAAGATACGCGAGTTCACCGATGCGAATTTCTTTGTGAAGCGCGTCGATCGTTTAACCAACAAACTTGAACAGTCGACTGATGATACAGAGCGTGAACTTCTCGAAAAAAAGATTGCACAAACTGTCGCGCTCATGAAAGAAAAGAACGAACGCGGCATGATAAACTTCGGCGGTTCATCGCTTCTAGAGGATGACGCGCGCAAAGGCAACACCATAGCCAACCGCTTAAGCTTCATCCAGGCAATGTCCAAAGGTGAGATAGAGACCGCGGTAGACAAGGGTGCACTCGAAGCAGAAATGGATCGTATCGTCGGTAACCGCCAAGAAACTATCGAAGAGGTAAGGAAGAGCGAAGTCAGAAAGATGGCGGTGAAGTCAGGGTTGATTCGTGGTGGCTTCGCACTTGCAGGTGGTGCCATAGTTCAAGGAGCAAAAGAATTACTGCACTTTGGGGGTGGCGTCGGTACGGGAATTCTTGCAGAAAAATCTTCAACCCATGCTGCTGTATATAACCCATCAGGGATAAGAGCAGTCGGTGAAGCAATACGAGGTCAAGGAAATACGAGCGGCTTACCGCAAGAAATTGTGGGTCCACAGCAAGCAGCGCTCGCGAAGGGGTTTGAAGAGTACATGGCGGCTGATGAAAGTGGAAAAGATGCAATTGCAAAAACTCTTGCTATGACTCGCGAGGCAATGGATGCAAAGATCGCCGACATTCTTCAAAATACTAATGTGCCGACAAGCATTCAAGAAGGAGCTGCGGCTCTCGAGAATGAGACAGCGAACTCAGGTCAAGAAAGTGCCACCGCAGCATATGTGGTCAAAGTAGGAGATAATCTCACCCACATCATCAAAGATCACATTGCGGTCATGAGGGATCTGACACCCCCACAGCAAGAGAATGCGATACAGAATCTACTGAGTAAGCTGACTCTGGTTGACATGAAAGCAATAGGCATCATTGACCCCAATCACATTGTCCCAGGGCAAAGTATACAAATAGACAAATTGAACGATCTCTTGGGTTCGGAAAAACTCATAAATATAAACGGCGAGAGTCTTATCAATCACGCACAGCATTTAGGGGAGACGAGTGGAGGGGGAGGAGTCGCTAGTGAGGCAGTAATGTCAGGACACAGCCCCACAGGCTTCGGGGAAGTGCGTGAGTTTGTCGGCACCCTTTCGGCAAGTGATACTGCATCTATCGAGAGTACGCTCGGCCGCTCAATATCCGCCACTGAGTCAAACGTGCTCCATAGTATAAAGGGTCTGTCCTTACTCGCAGACACTGATGCGGCAAAGAATAATATCAACGAGGCTGTCGCTCATTTGGGTCAAGAAATGCGTGCTACGAATGGTGTGCCGCTTACAACAGAGCAGATGATGCATATCCTGCATCAGCATAATGCGCTTGATGCGCAGATTCGAATCCCAGAAGTGGCTCCCGCGGTTTCCGTGCCTCCTGAAGCAATGAGCAGTGCCAGCAAAGCCGCTGCAATAGAAAGCGCCCCCAGAGTAGTAGTGTCACCTGAGGCAAGTATTCAGCGCGCACACAGTGTCGCTGAAATTGCTGCGTACATTAAGCACACTCCGACACCTGACGAATCATTCACCCTCACTAATCTCCTTGAGCTTGAGCAGGGCACCAAGATGAATCCAGGATTAAGTACAGATATTGCTGCCGCAAAAATGGAAATAATAAATGCGATGAAGCTTGCAAAGGGAGAGCTACGCCCGCTTGCAATGTACAAGATACTCGAAGCGCATCACCTCGAAACGAAGGTTGTTGTTTCACCGGATGCTGAGGGCGAACTCCTGATGTACATGGAGACACACAAGCGCTAAAGCTGAAAACACCATTTATGTGAGCCAATTCGTTGGTTGCATAACTGGTGTTTTTTGTTAGTATGGAGCGAATTAAACTTTAGTAATCCTAACAATACAATCATATGCAGCAGGCACATCCGAAGAAAGAGCGCACATTTATCATTCTAAAACCCGACGCCATACAGCGCGCACTTATGGGTGAGATCCTCAAGCGATTTGAGCGCGCAGGGCTCAAGGTGGTCGGAATGAAGTTCGGTCTCGCAGATGAGCCAACATTCTGGAAGCACTACAACAAAGACGAAGCATGGTTTATGAAGAAGGGTACAAAGATAGTCGAAGACAAAAAAGCCGCAGG
>JAYVMS010000008.1:0-3627 GCA_043758815.1 bacterium | reverse complement strand
GGACAATCTTTTCCATCGAAGCCCTGCTTTGTTAGAAGTTCGCGAACTTCCTCTTCAACGAGCTCAACGAGATCCTGGTCATCAACCATGTCCACCTTGTTGAGAAATACTACAATCTTCGGCACTCCAACCTGCTTCGCAAGCAAGATATGCTCGCGGGTCTGGGGCATAACACCATCAGTCGCTGCAACAACGATGATCGCGCCATCCATTTGAGCAGCGCCGGTAATCATATTCTTGATATAGTCTGCGTGACCAGGAGCATCGATATGCGCATAGTGACGAGACTTTGTCTCATACTCATTATGAGAGAGGGCGATAGTAATACCGCGCTCACGCTCCTCCGGAGCTGAGTCAATCTCATTTACCCCCTTAAGCTTGACCTTGTTACCGGCCATGTGAAGCACGTGTAGTATCGCAGCGGTAAGCGTCGTCTTTCCATGATCTACGTGACCTATGGTACCGACGTTCACATGCGGTTTCGAACGATCAAAAATTTGAGCTTCTGCCATATTTTTTTGATTATTGATTAAATATTAATGTGAATTTTGATATTTTGGATGCCATGCGAGACGTCGAGGATTCGCTACCCAGGGAGTTGCTCTATTGGCAATTCTATTGGAATTCATAGGGGGCGAGTCCGATGACAACGAAGCGGGGCGCCAAAATTTCAAAAATCAACAAAACAAGAGGTTATACGAGAAGATCGTATAACATTTTATTCCACGTGCTTTTGCTTAGTTTTCCTCCGTTTGTAACGTAGCTCGAGACAAACAAAAAACATACAATTTGCAACGTCAAACAAGAATATCAGATGGCACGAAAACGTCAATATTTAAAAGCCAATTTTATGCTAATTTCTCCACAGCTTATCCCCAGCTGCGTGAAATAATCATTTTACTTGACAAATTTATATATTTAAGGTAATATACTAGAGGAAGTTCAGAGCTTCTAGCGCAGTTCCCCAAGAGGAGTTGCATTATGATGAATTCCACCAAACAAGGAGAAAAGTATGATAATCGTCAGTTTCGTTTTGCTCGGTGCCGGAGTTTTTGGCATAGCCTACCCGATGGCCCGGGGTATCATCGGACTCGCGAACGGATTCGGCCACACCGTCGCGGTCAGCTGATCGAGCTACCCATCAACCCCGCCGCTCAACAATGGGCGGCTTTTTTATTATACTTATCATTATCCCCAGCTTTTCAACAGAGTTATCCCAATTTCACACATGAGCGATACCGAGCACTTTTCCAAGCTCGCCCCAGTCTTTAACTCTTCGATACTCGATTTTTTCAGAAAAAAGATCTCTAGAATCAAAAAGGACCCTATTGTCAATCGTGCTCATAACCTCAAGGATATTGGGTTCATCATCGATAAAATGACTGACGTAAAGAGCGCTTGCGGTGCGATGTTTTTCTTCTGCGTTTTTAACGAAATATGTATTTTCTGGAGTGAAATATTCCCCCCATAATCCGTGCAGCTCAATGAGATGCATCGCGTGCATGGGATTTTTTTGTAGGGATACAAGAAAAAAGGGTATGCCTATTTCTTTGAGCGTTGCGAGTCCCGCAAAAGCACCAGACATGAGTGGCGCGGCAAGATTGCCGTCTGCTTCGTCGTAGAGCTGCGATTTTATCTCACGATATACCTCTGGAGGGAAAAGCGCGCCCATGACCTCGGCATGCGTGTCTTTGGGAGTAAGTTCGTATCCATAGCGCGAAGCGATGCGGATCTTGTTTTGCGTGTGATCAAAAATGACCCCATCGAGATCAAAACCAATGACCATGTTATCTGTATTGCTCTCTCGCATATAGAAGCTTCACTTTAATCGTATCAGATGCACTTCCATATTCATACGGCACAAAACAACAATGTGTGTGTATCTTCTCTTTCAATATTTTTCTATCAATGCGCTAGTGCATTCGTCCTAGTTCTGCTTCGACCTGCATTATTTCTTGCTCCTTGAAACTCATATCGCGTTTGAGCTCCTGATGCATTTGCTGTTTATGTGCGACCTCGTTCTCCTTGCGCTTGAGTTCTTGCGCAAGAAGCGTAAGCCTCACTTGCCGATCACGCACATGTTCGTTCTCTGACTTCATCGTAAAGTGCCCTAGTTCATGGGCACGGCGAAAATCCTCTTTCTCTTTCATAAGCTTACTCACTTCCTGCTTTACAAAAGCGATCTCCGTTTCTTTCTCAGTTATCTGTGCACGCAAACGCTCGATATCTCTTTCAAGCTTGCGGGTGTCATCCTCCTTGCGTTGCAGGGCCTGATTGGTCTCACGCATTCCCGATTCGGATTGTTTTGATGCTCCTTCGTCAGCCCTCACATCAAGCGACATGCGTCTCACTTCTTCACTCAGACGCTTGTCATCTTGCTCTAGTCTATGGAGTTCTATGTCGAGTGCTTGTGTATCTCGCTCGATATCATGAAGGATGCGGTTCTTGTCTATGACCTGATTTTTTAAGATACGGAGACGATTCTCAAGATGAAGTTTTGTCTGCTGATCGTGCATCCGCTTCGCGGCATCACCGGCAGAAGCTCCTCCTTGTGCGTTATGTTCATATGGGGGCATACACGAATTGTATCATGAAGAATTACTGTAACAAAAACCGAGCGTGTGACGCTCGGTTAATTCACGCCGAAAAATCTCGGTGTTTAAAGATGCGGATATTGTCGATGCAAATTTCTGCAAAAAATTCAGGACTTTTCAATAGTCGGCAAAGGGCATCGCAGTCACGATTGCGCCACACACTGAACTCCGTGGAAAAGCGCCTGAAATAGCCGCCATGAGTAAGGTTCCAACTGAAGAGTTTTTCTTTGGTGGTGCGTTCGATATTGAACCCTCCACCTTGGTGTGCAAATCGACAATACGCGCCAATACCCTGACTCACAAAAAGTTCAATCATTTCTTTGCACATTCCCCCACGCGGATGAGTGAGAAGTGCATTTGTTCCCGCAGTTATAGCTTCTGACATGAGATTTCCTTTCAAAGAACAAATATTTGTCGATATAAACAAAATGAGCCATCATTTCCGGTGGCTCATTGGTATTCACAAGACAGTTTTATGAACACAGATCAGCCATCGGGTTTTGTCCCCAAGTAAAAAACTGCATGTTACTTGTTTCGCCGTCACTCGCCCGAAGAACAAATAATGATAAATGATATTTGAGCTGTCTCGTTAGCCGAAATAAAGTTTCCAAAAAAGAAAATTTGACTGTTCGTTTCATGTGTGTACCATAACACGAAGCAAAAAATATGCAATGAACCTCCCCTCGGCAGAGCCGTGCCCTCACTCGCTCTGCTCCGTATCGGCGGGGTATCACGGGAGCTTCGGACTAGATTGTCTTGGAAAACCAACGGTTTCCCAAACCCTTCCTCATCGGATATCCCCCTGGCAGAGCCAAGGGGTATTAAGAGAAAAAAACCTCAGAAAGAAGTGCTGCCTTAAGACTTTTTTATAGTCCCAGTCCGGGTTGGGTTAAAACCCTCGCCTTCAGCATGAATCTTGTGAACGATCATAGCCGTCTAACAAAACGAGTCTCCCATTACTACTCTCATGAAATTAAGGAGGGTTATGTATTGCATTGTAATTTTGGATCTATTCCGGACTTCAGTCCGAGTT
>JAYVMS010000007.1:0-23113 GCA_043758815.1 bacterium | reverse complement strand
AGTTGAAATCATAAAGTAATATCCATACTATGGGAAATCTGCTTATTTTGCAAAAAATATATCTATAATCCTATTATATTAAAAAGAAACAGACACTACACAGGATCTATGAGGTTTTTTTGAAAAGGGTGGCAGCGCAGAATTCTTCGTATTCCCTTGAATAAACCAACAAATGGGCCGTATTTTGTGATCGCAAGTATCATATACAGAGAGCATGGGGGGTTCATTACACAATGCGATCGAGTATTAAATACATAACGGACCATTCCTCGATCAGGAGAAAAAATCTTCTGATAAAGGCGGATAATAAAAATAAGGATGTTTCCTATTTTAGACACTCTTTTATGAATTTATGGATATCTCTCTCTATGATTTTATACTCTATCTTTTCTACTCCATTCTTGGGATAAACTATATATTTATCGAATCCACCAACACAGGTCTCTTCTTTGAATTTTTCAAACTCAGACAACACTCTACGTTTAAATAGATTTCTTGAGACGATTGTTTTATACTGCTTTTTAGAGACTACCACCAAATATCGTGTACGCAGATCTTTTCTCTTAAAAAAACAAATTCTCAAAACAACTCCATTCCATGTGTTTTTAGGATCTGAGTATTTTGGAAACAAATCGCGGGGTATTCTTTGTTTTTTGGAAAACATAAAAAATAGTTACTATAGCACCAAAACACTCAGAGGTAGGGTGTTGGGAATTAACACTTATTTGGTTTTCACTGCAAGACGAGCGCGTCCTTTTTGCATACGTCGCTTCAATACTTGTTTGCCACTTGCTGTTTTTTTGCGAACAAGAAAACCATGCGTCTTCGCTCGTTTACGTTTCTTTGGTTGATATGTGACTGACATTTTTGCAGTATAAAATATTTTTTTTCATTTTTCAATGTTGAATATATCCAAGGTGTGGTGTAATGTTTGTCCACAGTTTATACACGAATTATGAACACTTAGTACTTTTTCTCTCAAAGACACTTGTTCGCTATAATGGTTCGTAAGTTATTGATGTAATCATTGAGGATCTTTTATGGATAATAAAGAATTGTGGAGTAAGACCATGGTCGATATCGAGCTGGAGGTTTCGAAAGCTAATTTCAGTACTTGGTTCAAGAACACCCGCATAGTGAAACAAGAGGGTGGCACAGTCTATATTGGGGTGCAAAATGAGTTTGTGAGAGATTGGCTCGCAAATAAGTATAATTCCTCAATACTTAGAACATTAAGAAACCTTTCTGATCAAGTGCGTGGAGTTGAATACATCATTGCAAAAGATGACGGCGGGGATAAGGCTGAACAAACTCAAAAAAAGGATTTTTCTCCTGTTTTTGGAGGTGAACTTCCTCTTCAAGATACATATGTGAACAAAGAGGATGGTTTGAATCCTCGATATATCTTTGATTCATTTGTTATTGGCCCATTCAATGAGCTCGCATACGCTGCCGCGCAAGCAGTGCTGAAAAAGCCTGGGATTATGTATAATCCGCTCTTTATTTATGGGTCAACAGGCTTTGGTAAGACGCATTTAATCCAATCGATTGGTAATGGAGTAAAAAAACAAAACCCTGGAAAAAAGATCCAATATGTAAGTTCAGAAAAATTCTCAACTGATTATGTAAATTCACTGCAAAACAACCGTGTTGGTGACTTTAAAGAAAAATATCGCAAATATGATGTACTCATCATGGATGATATTCAGTTTCTTGTTGGTAAAGAGAAAACCCAAGAGGAATTATTTCATCTCTACAATGCGCTCTATGAAAACAATAAACAGATAATTTTTTCTTCAGATAAGCATCCGAATTACATCAATGGTCTTGAAGATCGATTGAAATCTCGTTTTGGTTCAGGAATGATTGTTGAAATCACAATGCCTGATTATGAGTCTCGTCTTGCTATTCTAAGAGAAAAACTTAAACAGCAACAAACGCTTATACCTGATGAGATTGTTGCACATATCGCCGAGACGATTCAAGCGAGTATTCGCGAACTCGAGGGAACATTGAACCTTGTGGTCTGCCAAGCACAACTGAAGAATAAAGTGTTGAGTTTAAATGAAGTCAAAACATTGATAAAAAACAATGCGAAGCCTACAAAACCTGTGTCAATCAAGGATATTGTGAAAACAGTGACTACTTTCTATAACATTGATGAGCGTTTTATTTATGAAAAAACTCGTCGGAAAGAGGTGGTGAAACCAAGACAAGTATTGATGTATATATTGCGTGAAGATTTCAATATTTCATATCCATTGATCGGACAAAAATTAGGAGGTCGTGACCATACGACAGTCATTCATTCATGTGAGAAGATCAAAGTCGATATTAAATCTGATTCTTTGTTGATGCAGGAGATAGAACAAATTCGCGCATTGTTTTAATTTGTGTTTTATTTTTGTGGATAAGACTGTTGAGAAGTGAGTTGTTGTGAGCAATTAGGTGGGGATAAAAATATATCGGATGTGTGAGTGAGATGTGTACAATAATATTTTTAAAATAATCAGTGGGGATAACTCAAACACTCTCCACAATCTACGCAAGAAATATTATGACAAGAACCAAGTGCCATCTTCGTACAAACTCTTCTCCCCACATATACACACCCGTAATTAATATAACTAGTATTATATATAGAATATGAAGATTGAATGTGTAAAACTTAATTTGAAAGACGCACTGCTTACCGCAGAACGTTTCACGGGGAAACAACTCTCACTCCCAGTACTTCGCTACGTCCTCTTCATTGCCGGAGAAAAATCTCTTAAACTGCGTGCAACAAATCTGGATATGGGGATCGAGATAGAGATACCTGCCCGGGTTGAAAAAGAAGGAGTGATTGCTATTCCTGCTGACACGCTTGCAAGTTTTCTTTCAAATCTCCCTCATGAAAAAAACATCACCATAGAGCAAGTAGGTGAACATCTAACTATTTTAGGCTCATCATATTCAACCCTTATTAAAGGTTTTGGTTATGAAGATTTTCCAACACTACCTTTTGTGAATAAAGGTACGACATTTGAGATAGAATCTCGCTTGCTTATCGATGGGTTTCGCGCGACAAATTACGCTGTCGCCACATCTGATATAAAGCCTGAATTCGCAAGTATTTATTGTTATACAGATGAACAATCGCTTATTGTTGTTGCATCTGACTCGTCTCGACTTGCAGAGAAGCGTATAGCGCTCAAAAATGCTCCACAAGAGCTTTCACTCCTTATTCCTGGGAAGAATGTCTCGGAGATTATCCGTGCACTAGAGAGTGTCACAGAACGTATTACGGTCACTTCAACAAAAAACCAAATATCTTTCCACACAGAACGTATGCATATCACCTCTCGTTTGATTGATGGTATATTTCCTAATTACACCCAGATTATCCCTAAACAAACAACTACTGAAGCTATAGCACTTCGACAGGATCTCATCGACAGACTTAAACTTACTACTGTTTTCTCAGGTAAACTCCAACAAGTACGAATAAAAATCGACCCTGAAGAGAAAACTTTTGAAATCGAATCACGAAATGATGATATAGGAGAAACATCTCAACAAATCGATGCGACACTTAAAGGAGAATCAGTACAATTTCTCATAAATCAAAGATTTTTAATGGATGCATTATTATACATATCAGTTGATAGTGTTGTACTCACAGCAAGTGGTCCTGGTCGTGCGCTCATAATCAAAGGAGTGGGAGATCAGAGTTTTACTTACCTTATTATGCCCATGAAAGGCTAATAATCTTCTAAAATTTGGCACCTTTCAATTTTTTCTTTATCAGAAGTTTGGAAGTAGGGCATTTGCCCAACTTCTCAAACATTCTGATTTTAAAAAATAGAAATCTATCCAAATTTAGAAGATTATGTATTGGTTGAGAGACAATAACCCTATGCAGTTATTAAATATACAACAATATCTTGAGGTATATCGCAAAAAACTTTTTACCGCTGAAGGTGAAAGAAGTAATATTATCGATATAATAAAAAAAATAAGCGGAGTAACACTTCTTGATAAAGAATTGCATGTCAAAAATGGAACACTATTTATTCAATCAGATTCGATAACGCACAACCAAATATATCTCTATCGATCAAAGCTTCTTGAAGAATTTAAAAAAATACCAACCGCTAAAATATTCGATATTCGTTAGTTTGTTTTAAGGGTGAAACTCACATCACTGCTGTTCATGTTACCCACAGTGTCATAAGCAGTGACACGAAGTTGGTTGGTGTCTGAAACACCGCCTATTTGCGATGGAATGAATGCAAATTCATACGGTGCTCGATGTGAAGATCCAAGAAAAACTCCATTCATAGAAAAATCAACTCGATCGATAGTAAAACTACTAGTCACTGTTGTTTGGATGATAATTTTTTGATCACGATCGTAAGTTGTCGATGCAGTAGGGTTGATGATGTTTATTTGAGGTATTAATTCTGGCTTATGAATATCATCATAACTCGTAGGTATTACACTCCAAGCATTACTTGGTAATCCATTTGCCGCAACCCATCGCTCTGCAGGTATTTCCCACAACAAGAACTGTGGATCATTATAGGGGTTAAGTGGAGCAGGACCTGTTGGGTCATCTTTGTTTACCCAATAAAGTATCTCATGTGGGTTAGGGACTACTTTTTCCTCAATTAATTCTGCCGGCGTGAACTCTGTAGCAAGCTTGCCTGATATTTTATCTATGCGATATGTTTGTCCACCATACCACAAACCACGGAGTGCGGGTTTGAGTGTGGGTAATGTTGGTTGTGCAGGTGGGAAGTGCTCAACAGGGATAGATGAGGATGCTGCATTAAAGAATGCGTTCCAAAGTGGAGCAATAATGAACCCCGCAACCTTCTTCTCCATAGGAGAATTATCATTGTTTCCTGCCCACGCGCCAACCGCAATAGAAGGAGTGTACCCAATTATCCACGCATCTCTGTAGTTGTTTGTCGTACCAGTCTTTACTGCAACTTGATGATCCTCTACTTTTAAGTATGAATCTTCACCAAAGGCGGGCGCGCGAGCATTATTGTCAGACAATACATCAGATATTTTTCGAGCAATTTCAGGGTCGATTACTTGTGTCTCATGTGGCACATAGTCATAGAGGTCCTGACCTAACGAGTCTTCAATGTGTAGTATTCCTGTATAAGGTTCACGCATACCATCGTGAGCAAAAACTCCATATGCACTCACCATATCAAGGAGGGAGACCTCGCCACCTCCAAGAACTAACGTGAGACCATAGCGGGATTTATTGCCGAGTGTGGTGATGCCAAGTCTCTGAGCCATGTCTATTGCACTATCAAGACCGACCAGATAAAGCATTTTTACCGCTGGAACATTCACAGATTGAGCTAACGCATTCCGTAGCGACATAGGACCTGTGTATTGATGGTCATAATTTTCTGGCATATAACACGATGACGGGTCGGCTCCATTCAGTGGATTACCATCGACATCGCAACGTGTCGAAAATTGTGTTCGTACGTTGAACACAACCGTATCAGGTGTATACCCCTTCTCAAATGCTGCAGCATATACAAATGGCTTGAACGCAGACCCTGGTTGTCTTTTTGCGAGTGCGATATTAAAATTCCCTTCATGTTTTGTGTCAAAATAATCACGTGAACCAACCATGGTAAGTATCTGACCAGTTTTAGGATCGATTGCCACAAGCGCGGCATTCTTTGCGTTGAATGTCTTCTCGTTCTTGAGTGCGTATTGTTTCACTATAGCCTCTGCTTTTTGCTCTAGGTCCATATTGAGGGTAGTGATAACCCTTAAACCCCCTTCATTCAAAGTCTCTTCCCCATACTCTTCTGCTAGTTGTTCTTTGATATACATCACAAAATGCGGTGCTCGTATTCCACCATCTTGAGGGGGGAGGAATTTAACCTGCTCACTCATGGCGGCGTCATATTCTGTTTGTGTCACCATATTAAGCGAGAGCATTTTTTTTAGAACGATATTTTTTCTGAATTCGAGCTTGCTGATATTGCTGCCGTAGGGTGAATACAGCGTGGGGGCTTGTGGAAGCGCGGCAAGATAAGCAGATTCAGCAAGTGTGACATCATTTGCATGTTTACCAAAAAAGGTCATACTAGCCTCCTCGATACCATAGATATTTCCACCATACGGAGAATCATTTAAATAGAGGGTCAATATCTGCTCTTTTGACATAATGCGTTCGATCTTGAGCGCCAAGATCCACTCCTTTAACTTTCTTGTGAGTGTTTTTTCTTGAGTGAGTAGAGCATTTTTTATAACCTGCTGAGTAATAGTAGAACCTCCCTGACTATATTGTCCATTTTTTAGATTTACCCACATTGCTCTCAATATAGCGGTTGGTTTTATTCCATGGTGTTGATAAAACTGCTCATCCTCTATTGCCACTGTCGCATTCTTTATATAAGGACTTATCGCATCAAATGTTACAACCGTGCGCCGCACGTCTTTGTGGATATCATAAAGAAGTATTTTCCCTGTTCGGTCATATATCTTTGTTGACTGAGAGACTTTTCGTGATTCGAAGAGGCTGAAATCAGGGATCTGAATCGTTGCTGCCCAGATAAAAAGTCCACTGACTGCGAATATCCCAAGGAACAAAAAAAACACAACAGCCAGTTGAAAAAAATGAAGAAATCGACGACGGGGTTTTATTTTATGAGCCCTTTGCATGGGTAATTTATATAACCATTTTAACACAAAAGAACAAGAGATGTGACCCTAATTTGTGAATGGTATAAGTCAGCAAATGTGTTAGCATGTGATTTATGGTAAAAATGAGCACTCAAGAGGCTGAAAATGCTATTTCTGATATCCTTGAGCGTGGTGTCGGATCTTTTATTGACCCTAATAGTAGTTTTCGCAAAAAACTTATCGCAAAAGCGACTGGCGTCTATCTAAAAGACATAGTTATTAAATTCGGTGTAGACCCAACGCGTCCCGATATTCACCTTGGACACTCTGTTGTGTTACATAAACTTCGCCAAATGCAGGATCTCGGCTGTAAGGTGATCTTTCTTATTGGAGACTACACTGCACAAATTGGCGATCCAACCGGTAAAAGTAAAACCCGACCAGAAGTAGAGCAATCGGTGATTGAAGCAAATATGCAAACCTATCTCGATCAGGTGGGAAAGATACTGAAACTCGAACCCGAATGTTTCTCGTGGATACGTAACTCAGATTGGTTCACCACAATCACCGATCTTGATCTGCCAAATGACTATAAAGTAAGCATGGATGTCACGCTCGATGGTGCTGCAAAGACAGAACATATTGCATTTGACCCAAACTCATTTGTTGGCAAGGCTGTGGTTTTCGAAGAGACCCGCATGCAGAAAAAACTTGGAGTCAAACATATCTCAGTTGTCACAATGCGTAGTTTGTTGTGGGGACTTAAACATATAACCCTCGCACAGCTTATCGAGCGCGATATGTTTCAAAAAAGAATAAAAGATGGAGAAAGTCTTTTTATGCACGAGATGCTCTATCCTGTATTTCAAGGTATCGATTCAGACCTACTCGCACAGGTATATGGGTCATGTGATCTTGAGGTAGGAGGCACCGATCAGACTTTTAATATGCTTATGGGGAGAAAAATAATGGAAACCAACAAACGTGAACCTCAAGCTGTGCTCGCGTTTGATCTCTTGGTTGGTATTGATGGTAAGGAAAAAATGTCCAAATCCCTTGATAATTATGTTTCTATTATAGACACCCCAACAGTGATGTTCGGAAAACTCATGAGTATACCTGACCAAGTCATACTCGAATATCTCTCACTCGCAACATTCACACCGACACTCGAAATTAAAGCTATCGGCAAAGATCTTGCATCAGGAAAAGCGCACCCAAAAGAGGTAAAAATGGATCTCGCTCAGCAGGTGGTTGAGATCTATCATGGGCGAGATGCTGGTCTGCGTGCTCGCGAGGGGTTTGTGAACACATTCTCCAAAAAAGAGATACCTGAAGATATTTTGTCTGTAATAAGCAAAAAAAATACACTACTTGTCGATGTGCTCCTGGAAGCAAAACTTGTCGCATCGAAAGGAGAGTTTCGCAGGCTCATAGAAGAGGGAGCGATACGCGACGATGGGGTCACTAAAATAACCGACACAATGAGTGTGGTAAACAAAGATACTGTGCTCAAGATAGGAAAACACCGATTTATAAAAATTGTGATCGAGTGAGATTAAAAATAAGACCCACGATTTTCCGTGGGTCTTATTTTTTAAACGACGTCGTCAATGAGAGGGTCAATCTCGCCGTCGATTGCCGCGAGTGCAATATCGTCATCGAGAATGTCATCTTTTTCATCATCAAGAATATCATCGCTTTCAAATGCATCAGGGTCAAACTCACCAACAGTCGATATAATATCGTCAGGTGGCACAACTCCTCCAGCTAGTATGTCATCAACCATAATGAACAATATTTGTTTTATAAAATTGCGGTCCGCGCACACCACAGGCGAACATTCCCCATATGTATCATAATTTCACCATCACACGCAAGTATCAAAAACTCTTATGTGGAAAACTTTTATTTACGGCTACGAACCTCATTATATTTTGCTCCTGCTAAGGCGGTGAGACCAAGTGCTATTGCGTCATACTCATCATCAAGCATTTTTTTTTCAGGAAACTTTATGAGTTTTTCCACCATTTTCATGACCTGCTCTTTAGAGGCACGACCATAGCCTGTAAGTGCTATCTTTATGGAAAGAGGGTTGTATTCAACCAAGGTGATACCCAAAGATCCTGCAAGGTATATCAACATTCCGCGCACTTCAGCAACACGAAGCGCAGTCTTGGCATTATTGGTGAAATAAAGTTCCTCTACAGCAATCGTATCAGGTTCAAATTCTTTGATGATGCGAGACACTTCATTTCCGACCGTAAGTAGTCGCAAACTAAAATTATCCTTATTTGAGGTTTCTATGCATGAAGAGTAGAGCAGGGTCGCACTTGAGCCAGTGCCAATAAGCACAGCTACTCCACAGCGACCAAACCCAGGATCTATTGCAAGCACTTTCATTAATTTATTTTATCACCACCATTTACAGGTGCGAAGGAGTTAGTCCGCGTTTGTATAAACATCCTGCACTTCATCGCTTGCTTCGAGATCCTCAATAATAGCGGAAAGTATTACTCCATCGTCATCAGAAAGCGGCATGGTCATGTTCGGTACCCACTCGTCATTTGTCTTAGTGAATGCCCATGATGCCGCACCTTGAGCTGCGAGCGAGCCACCATTTTTTGCAAGGATGTGCTTTATTTCTTGTGCCGCTTTGTTTCGGTTGCCGGTGAATGCTTCGATGATGAGCGCACAGCCACCTGGACCATACCCCTCATAGGTCAACGCCTCCATTGCTTCCTCTTCACCACCCGCTCCTTTCTTCACCGCTCGCTCAATTGTATCTTTTGGCATGTTCTCTTTCTTCGCTTTTTCAATAAGCATGCGAAGTCCAGGTGAATTTACGTCACCATTTGCTTTTCGTGCCTCTGTTGCAATGAGACTCCCAAGTTTGCCGAAGACTTTGGACTTCTTGGCATCCTCAGCCCCCTTTTGTCTTTTTATTTGTGCCCATTTACTATGTCCTGACATATAAAATATTCAAAATAATATACTGATAATCCTATAACAATTTATTCTGGCTGTCCTCTGGATAATCAAAACCTAAATGTTCATAGGCTTTCTTGGTTGCAATACGACCGCGTTGCGTGCGCTCTAATAATCCAAGTTTTAGTAGGTATGGCTCATAAACCTCTTCAATGGTCGCCTGCTCTTCTGATGTTGCTGCTGCGATAGTCCCTAGGCCCACAGGGCCGCCGGCAAATTTTTCGATTAAAATACTCAGCATATGCCGGTCAGGTTGCGACAGTCCTATCTCATCGATTTCCAAAAGGCGCAAAGCTTCTTTGACCGCACTCTCATCAAGAGCAATTTTGCCGACTTGAGCAAAATCACGCGCCCGCTTCAAGAAATAATTGGCAGTACGCGGGGTAAAGCGACTTCGCTTCGCTATCTCACTTGCCGCACCTTCTGCAAGTGGAACGCCAAGAATTAGCGCAGAACGATGGATTATTTTCTCGATCTCGCCTTCTGTGTAGAACTCAAGACGAAATACACCCCCCGAAAAGCGCGAACGCAGCGGTGCTGATAAGAGAGCAATGCGTGTGGTCGCTGCGATGAGCGTGAAGGGTGGTAATTCGAGTTGTATAGTTCGAGCTGACGGACCTTTGCCGATTATGATATCGAGTACTCCCGACTCCATAGCAGGATAAAGCACTTCTTCAACCATTTTATTGAGGCGATGTATCTCGTCGATAAAAAGTATATCTCCAGCACTCAGATTGGTAAGGATAGAAGCGAGGTCGCCAACTTTCTCAATAGCGGGACCAGACGTGCTTTTTAATTGGGCGTTCGTTTCCTTTGCTATGAGGTGTGCAAGGGTGGTCTTACCTAATCCTGGGGGGCCATAGAAGAGTAAATGCTCGGGCGGATGTGCCCGCTCTTTCGCAGCAGTGAGTAGTATCTCTAGATTTTGTTTAATGTGGCTCTGCCCGATGTAGTCGTCCCATGTGCTAGGGCGAAGACGCTGGTCCAAAAACAATCCATCATTTATAGGTATTTCTACGGTATTCACTATGGTCTGTTCATCTGGGGTTTTCTGTTTACTTGACATAAATATTGGTTATGCTACACTACCTATCAGCAACGGAAATTGGTGCAATGTTCACAAAATAAAGCGCGACCGATTTCTTTCTCACTCAGTATGCCACGATGAATACTCTTTCGAAAGAGGGAAGTACTCTTCTTATATTTAAAGCAGAACTGAAATAAAAGTAAGATAAAGAAAATCACTTGACAATAATTTAAAAACGTGATATAGTAATATCGTAGAGATCTTCAAAAAACAGGAGATGATATCTCAAGAATGTCACCCTTCAAACTACTAAGGCCCCACAGGCTTCCATGATGTATCTCCAAGGATTCCTTGGTTACCACCCCGTGTGCGTACACTGACGATCCCCTTAGGAATGCTTTTAACTCTCGGCATTATTGTCGACAGTAGTTGTTTGAAGGGTTACGCGCTGGAGATGATTCTTGTCTTCAAGAAGAAGACATCTGCATGTCTTCTGAAATCATCGACAGGACCTTTGCGATGTTTACGAGGAGTTCTTACTCCGAGAAAACCGTAAAGGTGTACTGAGCCTGTAAGGCTGGAGATGATTCTTGTCTTCAGCAACGAGAAGACTATAAATATATTTTGTAAATTGAATTGAGGGCAGGTTTAAACAACAGTTTTATTACCTTCTCTCCATTCAATCGGCAAGATAATGAGATGACAAAAAACCCGCCTATGGTGGGTTTTTTGTATTTGAAGCTGCGCACTAATTGAGCAGAACGCAGAATTTGGATGGTCCACAAGGGATGGTATAATCTCTAATCGCTGCTCTCAAGAGATTTATGTCGCATTCCGATGACTTCCACGGAGAGAGTTTTAGTGGGGTGTTTGTGATTTTAGAGATTTGGATGAAGTTCGAGGCGACGAAATGTGCTTGTCCGAGAGGACTTACTCATCGCTAGTTCTCCTGACCGCGCATTGATGTCAGCGAAGAAATTCGCTAAATATTTCAAATCACCGCCCTTCGTCGAGACCTACTGCCCGCTCTATTTCAGAAAGTGAGGTCACCCCGTTCATCGTCTTCACGATGCCATCTTGGCGCATATCAAGAATACCTTGAGGTTTGGCAGCTTCTTTTATCTCGCGCTCACTTGGGTTCTCACGAAGTATTGCTTCAATAGCTCTATCCATGAGGATTCCCTCATATATAGATACACGGCCTTTGTAGCCCGTGAAAGAGCACTTCTCGCAACCAACTGGGCGCCAGATTTTTTCTTTTACAATGAGTTTCGGTCTGAATTTAATTATCTCCGGCATTTCTCGAGCCAATGCTTCTGCTTCTTTGCCTTCAGGGATGTATTCTTCTTTGCAGTACACACAGAGTCTACGCACAAGGCGCTGTCCGATGGCGATGTTTAGCGCGGAGCTAATGATCTTTGGATTAACACCGATATCGATAAGGCGCGGTATGGCACCTGCGGCATTGTTGGTGTGGAGAGTCGAGAATACTAAGTGCCCAGTGAGGGCGGAGTCGATAGCAACAGACGCAGTCTCTTCATCACGAATTTCACCGACCATGATGACATCAGGGTCTTGACGCACCGCAGCGCGTAGCCCATGACTAAAATCGTAGCCTTTGTCATGATCGACCTGAGTTTGGGATATGCCATCAAGGTGATACTCAATTGGGTCTTCAATGGTGATGATCTTTATCTGTGGACTGCGCAGTTTTTTCAAACATGCATAGAGTGTGGTTGTTTTTCCTGAACCAGTGGGCCCAGTTGTAAGTACGAGACCATTTGGTTTTCCTATCTGATCAACCATGATCTGATAGAAATATTCATCCATGCCCAACTCTTCAAGTGGAACGGAAATAGACTTAGGGTTCAAGATACGCATCACGACTGATTCAGCATATGCAGCAGGGAGAATAGATGTACGGACCTCGACATCGATACCCTGGATTTTTATCGTGAAGCGGCCATCTTGTGCCTCGTGTGTTAGATTGAGCTTCACTCCTGCGAGTAGTTTTATACGTGCAAGCACACGGCGGTAATTTGCATGGTTAAGGTTAACGACATCCTGAAGGATGCCATCGAGACGATAACGCACGCGGACGGTCTCCTTCTCTGGTTCGATGTGCACATCTGAGACGTTGGTCGCAACTGCACCACCCATAATAATCTCAACAACACTTGATATTGAGTGCGCGTCTCCTGATGCTATCGCTCCCTCAACCACCGCTTTCACATCCGCGATGTTCTTGATTACCGAAACATATTTCTGCATTGTCTCTTCCGAAACAGACATTACACCCGCCGTCTCTGCTTTAGCATTGGATACTTCCTTGTAAACATCCCACGCTTTTGCGATACCGAATTCGGATGCGATAAACATGCTGACAGTAAAGCCTTGTCGCTTAAGCTCTTCAAGCACATTGGCCACCTTCGGACTATTTGGGGTCTGTACCGCAATGCTCACCTGGTGTTGGTTCATTTGGTAGACCACTATCTTTGCTTCGCGTGCTACTGGTTCGGGAATAAGCCTGATGGCACCGTTATCTATTATCAATCTCGACAGGTCTATATAAGGAAACCCATAGCGTTCAGAAAGAATCTGAGCAAGCGCCTCCGCCTCCTTTTGATGCATTTCATTAAAATACTTCGCTTCTTTGTCGTCATTAAAATGAGTCATTTGTTACATATTCTACCCCTTGAGGAGTGCTTTCACAAGCCAAGAAATTTAAGCTATTGGGATATTATGAATTAATTGACAAAAGAATTAAATAGTGTATAATTAAAATTATGAAAATATGGAGAAACTATTTTTCGTATCTCGGTATGTTGGCCATCCTTTCACAGGGAGCGATTTTGTCGCCTATCGTGGCCGAGGCCTCTCAGGCTGCACCATTTGCTACAACAAAAGCTCCAACATATATCACAGAGAAAAGCGCAAAATTGAATGGCGCGGTCAATCCTAACGAAATGCCCGACACATATCAGTGGTATGAATGGGGAGTAGTTGGCCGTTATGATGTTGTGTACGAGACGCGACATACGCAAATGTGGAACGGAACTCAAATGTTCGACACCAGCGCAGACCTTACCGGACTTGCACCAAGCGAGCAGTATTTCTATCGGCAAATCGCTGAGAATAGTCGAGGAAAAGATGTTGGGCAAACGACATATTTCACTACGAAGGTATTACCGAACCCCATTGACCCAATAGTCATTGTTCAAACAAATACCCCTGATTCGATCAACGACACAAGTGCAGTTTTAAGGGGTTACATAAGTCCACACGGAAATACTACTGCAAAATATTGGTTTCAATGGGGAGCAACGAGTAGACTCGAGAATGAGACAAATCACAATGGCTGGGGTACAGATTCAGGTCCTGTGCAAATAATCATTACCGGTCTTACCCCGGGGAGTAATTATTATTACCGGATGGTAGGAGAAAATTCTCAAGGTGTTGTTTACGGGGTTACAAAAGTTTTCATTACAACTGGTACTCCACCACCCCCCCCAGAAACTCTCCGCGATCAAAGTGTTCCACAGCCACAAGCACAAGGAGATGGAGTAAGTCGAAAAATAACCACGAATGCTCAAACAGCATCTCAAGACAGCAGTCTACCTGGAGCAAACACTTCGCGTCCTGGAGATTTCTTTGGATTAGGGAATTTGTTCAACAAAAAACAGACAATACCTGCAACAAACTCACCTAAAACAAGTGCCAGCACTCAAACCAGTAATACGAACCAACTTGCTGCCTCGGGTGCCGCCACTCCTCTTGGAGCATTTTGGAACACGCTTACAGGTAAGAAATTAGTAGAGGTGACTATCCAGAAAATAGGTCCAGATAAAGCCCCCGCACACACCGCAGTTGAATATCGCGTTGCCTATGCTTATCGCCTCAATGCGCAAGCAACAAACGCAAAACTCAAGATTATTCTTCCTGCAAATGTGGTATATATCGGAGATAATACCGTAAATGAACTTTTGCTCGAAGAAGGAGCTGGTCCTGAGCGGACTTATGATCTTCCCATTGGTAGGCTCGAGAACGGCTCAACACGAACCATAAGTATACTCGGTATGACCACAGGAGATGCTAGCGGAGCTTTCCCTGACGCACGCGCACATATGGAATACACAGACGCAGCAGGGGCATTACAAGTGGTCGGTACTGGTGCTGCTACCGAAGCAGCAAAAGAGTCCGCATCCGTCAGCTCCTCATCATTCAGCATCCTCCCTAGCTCGTTCTTCGGGTGGTTGCTCTACGTGCTCATTATTGTCGGAAGCATCGTTGGATTACGAAAAGCAAGGGCATATTATGACGAACGTAAGCAAGAGATCGAAGCCGAGAAATCTGCGGCAGGAAGTGATGACCAACGTGCGCTTTCTACAGGCCAGCCTGCATAAAAAGAACCCGAGCATAAGGTGCTTATTCGGGTTTTTTATTGTGCTACTATGGTGTAGTCATGGAACAAGAGATAAAAAGCTTAACTGAGCTTGATGAATATGCACGAACATTCCTGAATGGGTTAATGAAACAAATGTCCCATGCTACGACAGTAGGACTTTCCGGTGAGCTTGGTTCCGGGAAGACAGCATTTGCAAAGTCGCTTGCTAAGATCTTGGGCATACACGAAGAAGTGACATCACCAACATTTGTGATCGCAAAATTTTACGCACTCAAGGATAAGCAATGGAACAGCTTTGTGCACATGGATGCCTACCGTATTGAGTATCCTGATGAACTCCGCGCTCTTAGATGGAGCGATATTACTGATGATCCCAAGAACCTTATTGTGATCGAGTGGCCAGAGCTTATGAAAGAGTCACTTCCTAAAGATGCGACAATGCTGCGATTTAAATTCATTGACGACACGGTCCGCTCCATAACTAATGCTGTATGAGTAGTCGTATACGATTTTTTCGAGAAGCAGAACCGGCTAAAATAACACGGGAATTTTTGACGAGCCATAATATAAAAAATTTCATACGCGAACGCTCGCCCTCAACGGTGACGCAAGGTGAAGAGCCCTATGGTTTTGATATTTTTATTCTGCGCGATGAAGATCTCGCGGATGCATGGAAACTCCTTGCCTATGAATTCGGTAGCGAATGGGGTGAGACGAAGCCCTAGGGAACCCATTCTTATGGGAGGCTTCGTCGCAAGACCTTTTCAAATTTTTTCATAAAAATCGAAAAGGTGTACAGCCCCGGTAAGGGGAGGGAAGCCCTAGGGAACCTGCGAGAAAATTTGATAAAACAACCTAAAAGTGCTACACTTTTCCTAGGTATAATGCTCATTGATTTGGAAGTCCTCAACCTATTGAGCACTTCCCGCTATGGCGAAACCTCATTTCGAGGACGCCCACTGGCACGGTCAGCCACACAAGTGCGTGGTCAGCCAAACTGGAGAAATATCATGAACAAGCCCACTGTCGGTCAGGTTCTGAATGCCATCAGCATTCTGATGAACAATGCGGATTGGGACGCAATCCCCACTCCTGTTCTGCAAAAGATCATCGACAACCCTCGTGATTCCGGACGCGAATTCACCACCTTCCTCAAGGAGGGCGCACATACCATCGCAAGCCATCTCGCCCCAGTGAACCATCTTCGCAAAATCATCAACAAGGTAGAACTCCCCGCAACTAATGGCACCCGCACCATCGCGAAGGCGAAGCAGACCTTCACCGGCTATCTTGATGTTGGCTTCAAGAATCTCGATGTTTCTTCCTTACCTACACCTGCCACTCCCATTGAAGTGTACGAGCAAGTGAAGGACGGCACGTTTGCCGCTATTTTCGGAAGCGTTGGACGAAACCTCGATGACCTATGTTTCACACAAGAGCAGATCATCAGCTTTGCTGAAGGGTATCCGAACCTGCTTCACCCGGAAAGTTATGGCACGTTCTTCTTGTTCAAGGTGAACGGTGAGTACTTCGTTGCGAATGTGCTCCGGTACTCCGGCGAGAGGCTGTCTGTGCACGTGCGCCGCTTTGCGCGCGACAGCGTGTGGAGCGCCGAGGATTGCCGTCGGGTGGTGTTGCCGCAACTGACCACTTCACCCACTTGATTCTTCTGACCCTTCGACTCTTTAACCCTTGGACCCTTGCTTTGGCAAGACCAAGGGTTTTTTGTATACTCATGAAGTAATTCATACACAGTGCTCCGGTTGCGGCTTGAGCACGATGATTGTATGAGAATATTTTCGAGAATTTTGTCGGATACGTCTTGCAAAAGAGAGGAGTTATTTTCATAAAATAAAAAATAGTCAGTTGGTGTAATACACTGGAGGACTTGTATGTCCCAAATACGATACAGTCTGTCATAAATTTTAGATTTGGCAGGCAGTGGAACGGGTGGAGTGTTGCACAGAACTTCGTTGCGAATGTGAACCGGAACTCCGACGAGAGGCTGAATGTGAACGTGAACCGCCTTGCGAACGACAACGTGTGGAACGCCGAGAATCGCAATCGGGTGGTGATGCCGAAACTTACTATTTCTCCCGCCTTTATTGGGTGGGAGTTTTATTGAGAAGTCCTTTCTTCCATCCACCAATCATGCGACCAATTTCTTCGAGTCGCTCGGAAAGGTCGGCATACTTTGCGGTGGGTATCAATTTGTTTTCCCAGGCAAGCTGAAGAAAAAATTTCAACACATCAAGTTTGGAAATAGTTTTTCCGAGTAGTATCATTTTTTGTTCCGCTCCCAAGTATGCGGCGGTGTAGGTATATTCAAGAACGGTGAGAAATGATTGTTCAATTTTCTGTCCAACACCAAGACGTTCGACTTTTGGAAAATCTTTATGGAGGGTGAGCCAGAGTGTATATGCTTCTTTTTGCTTGAGGATCACTGAGGGCAACCCTTTTGGTGTGTGTGATGACCATATTTTTATTATGACGAAGCATAACATGGTTTTACAATTCAAGAATATTATTTCTACACAAAATCTTTGCGAGGCATGGCAGGAGTTTGTCCGAGGTAAGAAAAACAAGAAAGACGTCGCAGAGTTTGCACTCGATCTTTCCCGACATATCGCTGTGCTCAATGAAGAGTTGAAAACAAAGACCTATAAGCACGGGGAGTACGTTGCATTTGCGATCAACGACCCCAAACCCCGCAATATTCACAAAGCTACCGTCCGTGATCGACTGTTGCATCATGCGCTGTATCGACAGCTCTACCCCTTCTTCGATCGTATGTTTATCACCGATTCCTACTCATGCCGTGACAACAAAGGGACACACAAAGCACTTGATCGTTTCCGTGCCTTTGCATACAAAGTCTCAAAAAATCACACAAGAATCGCATGGGTGCTCAAATGCGATATCCGCAAGTTCTTCGCTAGTATCGATCATGTGTTGCTGGAGAAGATACTTGTGAAGTACATCGTTGATCCAGATATTTTATGGCTGCTGCGCCGTATTATTGGTAGTTTTTACTCCACACGATTTTTCGTCGGTCTCCCGCTCGGTAACCTCACCTCCCAGCTTCTTATGAACATCTACATGAACGAGTTCGATCAGTTTGTGAAGCATCAGCTCAAAGTGAAATACTACATTCGCTATGCGGATGATTTTGTCTTCTTTTCCGAAGACAAAGCATTTCTTGAAAAGCTTCTCCCAGAGATTCGTGTGTTTCTTCGCGACAAGCTTGCCCTTGAACTCCATCCGAACAAAGTTTCCCTCAGCACGGTTGCTTCCGGGTTGGATTTCCTCGGATGGGTACACTTTTCTGATCATTGCGTATTACGCGGGGCGACGAAGCGGAGGATGCTACGGAACATTAAAGAGAAAGGTGGGAAAGAGGAAGTCGTGCAGTCGTATTTTGGGATGTTGGGGTGGGGGAATGCAGGAGAATTGAAACGGAATATCCTAAAGATGACTGCCACAGAGTCACTGCTTGATACTTGATACTCGATACGACATACTGGTTTCATGGTCTCAAAAGAACATTCTAAACGACTCGTGCTTTTTGATGCACATGCGATCGTGCATCGTGCATATCATGCACTTCCTGATTTTGCCACCAAGCAAGGTGAGCCTACGGGTGGGCTGTATGGGCTATCGACTATGCTCTTGCGTGCCATCGCTGAGTTTGAGCCAGATTTTATGGCGGCATGTTACGATCTCCCCGGTCCAACTTTCCGCCACAAAGAGTACAAAGACTATAAAGCAGGAAGAAAAAAAACTGATGATGAATTGAAACACCAACTACAGCGTTCACGAGATGTGTTCACGGCTTTTCATATACCTATTTACGATGCTCCCGGATTCGAAGCAGACGACATGCTCGGCACTATCGTTGAGCAAACAAAGAAGAACAAAGAGCTTGAGCTTATTATCGTCACTGGCGACATGGACACACTACAGCTTGTTAAAGGAAAAAAAGTTCGTGTATATACGCTTAAAAAAGGCATAACCGACACCGTTGTCTACGACGAAGATAAGGTCAGAGAGCGTTTTGGTTTTGACCCATTCCAACTTCCAGACTATAAAGGCCTACGCGGTGATCCGTCAGACAATATCATCGGTATTAAGGGTATTGGCGAAAAGACGGGTGGTGAGCTTATTCAAAAGTTCGGCACCGTCGAAGGTATCTATAAAACAATCAAAAAAAATAAAGATACCTTAGTCGAAGCGGGCATAAAGCCACGCATAGTTGAATTACTTATCGCAGGCGAAGAAGATGCGCTTTTTTCAAAAATGCTCGCAACAATCAGACTTGATGCGCCAATAACCTATGTGCTGCCTCAAAAAACATGGAAAGATGATTTTACCCCGGATCTTGCTGTGAAACTTTTTACTGAGCTTGAATTCAAATCGCTGGCAGTGCGGGTAAGGACTTTGCGCGGCGGAACTTACGAAACAACGACACCTGCAGATGTAAAAAATGATACTCCTTTTGATAGTTCTGCAATTCCGGCCCACGAGCTTCGTGAGGTGGAAATAGGTCTCTGGATATTGAATTCGGATAAAACAACACCAAGCCCAGAGGATGTACTCGAATATACAGATGAGCTTGATTTCTCGAAAGCAAAAGCCAAGATATTTGCGCAACTAAAAAAAGAGGGATTGTGGGATGTATTCGAAAAGATAGAGTTGCCGCTCATTCCCATCATAGAAGCTGCACAAACAAAAGGAATCTGCGTGGATGTTCCCTATCTAAAAAAACTTTCCGGTGAATATCATAAAAAGCTCGAAAAAGCTGAAAAGAAAATATACGAGCATGCAGGTGAGGAATTCAATATCAACTCCCCAAAGCAGCTTGGTGTCATTCTTTTTGATAAAATGGGGCTTACGGCAAAAGGCTTGAAAAAAACAGACGGTGGTGCCCGCTCAACACGTGAGTCTGAGCTAGAAAAATTGCGTGATTCACACCCCATCATCGTTACGATACTTGAATACCGTGAATATCAGAAGCTGCTCTCGACCTATATCGACAATATTCCACACATGGTAGATGTGGGTGGCAGAGTCCACACTACCCTCCATCAAGACGGGGCAGTGACCGGCAGATTTTCTTCGTCGAATCCAGGATTGCAAAACATACCCGTGAGAGAAGGTTTGGGCGAGGTTATAAGGGATGCCTTTGTTGCTCCCGAGACTCACATTCTTCTCTCTTTTGATTATTCTCAGATAGAAATGCGTGTACTTGCGATGCTCTCAAAAGATCCCGGTCTTACGGAGATATTTCAATTACACGCCGATATTCATACATCAGTCGCATCCCGTGTGTTTAAGGTAGAACCGGATCTTGTGAGCAAAGAGATGCGTCGAAGAGCAAAAGTGATTAACTTCGGCATCATTTACGGAATGGGGGTGAATGCACTTAAGGTAAACCTCAATTCAACCCGTGAAGAAGCGCAAGAGTTTTACGATCAATATTTCATTACTTTCCCTAAGATCGCAGAATATTTCGATCAAGTGAAAAAAGAAGCAGGAAAAAAGGGCTATACAGAGACACTTTTTGGTAGGCGACGACAATTCCCGAACCTGAGCTCAAGGATCCCGTTCATGAAAGCAATGGCAGAGAGAATGGCAATGAATGCTCCTCTCCAGGGAACAGCAGCGGATTTGGTCAAGATCGCCATGATACGTGTCGATGAGGCGATAAAGGTTTCAAAATATCATAATGACATCAGCCTGCTGCTTCAAGTACATGATGAACTCATATTCGAAGTAAGTGATAAAAGGGTTGTTATTGATGAGGCAAAAAAAATAATTATCGACGCTATGGTAAATGTAGCCATGGGCACAACTGGCGAAAATATTCCTTTGATTGTCGACGTTGCAGAAGGGACGCGCTGGGGGAGCTTAAATTGATGAGCCTACATATATACGAAGCATAATACTTAATTATGCTAGAATTTACTGATGATCCAGCTGTTTATAGGTGAAGATACGCAAAAAGCGCGCAAAGAAGCCAGAGAAAGTTTTGAACGAGCCAAAAGCGAGTATCCTGAAGCACTCATTGCGGTCTTTGATGATGTGTCATTTGACCCTGATGGTGCAAGGGATGCATTTGTCTCGGAGAACCTATTTGGGGGGATTAACATCCTTTATTTTGATGGCGTCCTTGAAGACCTAGAAGGAGAGTCATTTTACCGAAACACCATACAGGAAACTATGCATCTGGTCATTATTCGTGAAAAAATGATGCCAAAGGATCTTTTGTTGTTCTTTCAAAGAATCGCAGAGATAAAAGATTATCCACTGATTAAAAAAATAGAAAAACGAGACAATAGCTTTGCGATAGCTGATGCAGTTGGCGCAAGAGATAAAAAACGTGCTTGGGTAGAATTCGAAAAATTAAGACGACACGGAGCTTCTATGGAAGAAGTGCACGGCACAATATTTTGGGCCTTTAAATCCATGCACATAGCCCTTGTGCTACCAAAGGGAGATGCACTAGCTACGGGAATGAAGGAGTTCACGTATCGTAATTACTATGGGTTTGCTAAAAAATATCTCAAAAAGGAACTCGAAGATAAATTGAGTGAGCTTAAGGACATTTATCATATGGGACATCGCGGAGAGAGAGAACTTGAGATGTTAATGGAGCAATTTTTGTTGCGATTGTAAAATTGGGCTCTGTTTTTTATAAAAACGACAATATAAAAGGCCGTCGGATTTGAGAGCCCGCGGCCTTAATTTGGAGGAAAACTTTTTTGAATTGTGTAAAGAACTACTGCTTCTGCAGTAGCCCATTGCTTGAAAAATGAGGACTACTGAATTGCGTCTGGGACAATCATACCTTTGTCTTTGATGACTATCAAGGACAAACTGTGGATAACTATATTAATAATGTGTTTATAAAATAATATACTTAATTTGTCAAAAAACACCACCCCAAGGTGGCGTTTTTTTTGCTATTTGTAACAGCTAGCTATAATTTTTTTCGTATTTCTCGGTCGATATGCTCAAACACCACAAATGGAGCAGGTCTACCGTTCACCTTCTTAACTTTATGGCCGCTTTGTTTCAAAAATTTCAATATTGGTGCTGTTCGATTTTGGTACTCTTCAATCCGTTTCGGAATTATTTTTGTGTTGTCCAACGTGCGTTTGTAGAGTGCTCCACCGCAGGATGGGCAATATTTCGCAGTTACCTTAGGGTAATATTTCACCAAAAGTGGGGTACGACAGATAGTGCACAGCATGCGTTTGCCATTGCGCTCAAGGGTATCTTTGTGGTCAATATCAAGCAAAAAAAATTTCATGCCTTTTTTGCTGTATAGATTCTCAAGTAGGGGTATTAGTGTCTCAGCTTCAGGCATTGTGCGAGGTGAACCAGAAAATACTACCCCATGACCTTTTTTTGCCAGCTTTATCACTGCTTTAGCTACTTCATTTAGCACAAAGCTTGGGGTATTGAGTTTCCCCTCTTCAAAAAGCTTTCGTTCTCGTTTTACGGTAGGATCTTTTTGCCGTTTCGGGTCATACCAAAGTGTTTCGAGATATCTTCCTGTGTCAAAATTCACTAATCCATATTTGTTCGCTATTAAGTTTGCCTGAGTACCTTTTCCGCTACCTGGGAGGCCATAGAGTGCTACTGCTATTTTTTCTTGTTGCATACTTAGATTGTACTAAATTATTAAACCCGCGACTATTTTTGTGGGTATAGCCTAGATCTATGCTTGATTTGACAAGAGATTCGTTAAGAATAGAGTAATATCGGAATGTTTTTTTAGAAGGCTTACTTATGAACAACTTCACAATCGGCGTGCCGAGAGAACGAAAATTCAAAGAAGGCAGGGTCGGTATGACCCCCGCCGGCATTAAAGAGGTGATTGCTTGTGGACCTCACGTACGGGTGCAGGTCGAAAAAGGCGCAGGGATACTCGCGGGTTTTGCTGATGAGGACTACGTAAATGTCGGAGCGTGTATCACAGAAGATACGAACACCCTCTATCAGAGTTCAGATCTAATCGTTAAGGTCAAAGAACCAACACC
>JAYVMS010000006.1:0-11442 GCA_043758815.1 bacterium | reverse complement strand
CTACTTCTGCCGATAGACAAATCAATCACTCCTTCTTCAGGCTCTGGGGTACCGCCTACAAATGCGTTGTATGTTTTCTTAATGGAGTGATCAAGGAATTGTCGTTGAATATAATAAAATGCCTCATCGGTCTTTGCGATGAGTATCGCCCCGGATGTTTCGCGATCGAGCCTGTGCAAAATGCCCGCTCGTGGGGCATATCGCCCAGAGTCGAGCGTGTGCATGCCGCCCACATCTTTGAGCGTCGGGTATTTTTCGAGTACCCAGTCTGAGAGCGTCGACTCGATGGTTCGGCCATCGGCGTGCACAATAAGACCTGCGGGCTTATTGACTGCAAATACATCTTCATCTTCATAAATGATCGAGACTTGCCCCTTAAATACCGAACCGGCGCTGTCGTTGTGCATACTCATCTAGGATACGTTTGAACTCCTCGCGCGTAAAGTCGGGCCAAAGGGTTTTAGTAAAAAATAATTCACTGTACGTACTTTGCCATGGAAGAAAATTAGACAAACGCTCTTCGCCACTCGTACGAATGATAAAATCAGGGTCAGGTATCTCATGTGTCCAGAGCAGTGCCGAGAATTCATCTTCAGTTATTTGCCCTATGTGGTCTTTAGGTATGCGGTGTATGGCGTCGATTATCTCACTGCGTCCACTGTACGAAAGTGCGATACCAAGTGTGAGCGTTTTACAGTGGCGCGTCTTTTCTTCTGCATCGTTCACTATGGCGATGATGTCCTCATCGAGGCGACTGCGTTCGCCAAGAAAAATTAATCGCATATCTATTTCAAGTGATAGAGCAATCATCTCTTTAATGATAAAGCGAAAAAGATCCATCAGATAACTCACTTCCACTTTAGCGCGATTCCAGTTCTCAGTCGAGAATGCATAGACCATTACATTGGCCACGCCGAATTCCTTACACCACAAAAGCACTTCACGAAGTTTTTGGTATCCGACGCGATGACCCTCAAGCGTGAGTATTCCTTTACTCTTCGCCCACCTACGATTTCCGTCCATGATAATACCGACTGAGCGTGGAACAATTGATTGTATTTGCTTTTTTTCTGTCATTATCACTTGTATACAATAGTAAAATTCATATATTCATTTTTAGGCTCACGCCAAACACAGTTTACGTTCTCGACATGTGCCAATATTGGTCCTTGGTGTAATTTTTTTATAAAAACCACAAGTTGCGTTTCTTCACCTTCAGCGACCACCGAGACGCTTCCGTCTTCCATGTTCTGCGCCGACCCACAGAGCAAGAGTGTGCGCGCCTTTCGCGCGGCAAAGTCGCGATACATTACCATCTGTACTCGACCAGTTATTTTACATTCGATACGTTTTTTCATTGTCTTATTCTAACCACTCGCACACACTGAAGTGATATTGACAAATCATTTAAAATAGAGTATAATTGAAGCATAAGTTTATTGCGGTGCTGTGATCGTTGGATACAATGACTTTGCATCCTTTGATTGCGGCGTTGCAGCTACCTAAGCACTGGTGGCAAAAGACCCTTAGCGTCGGTGTAAAAGCCGGCAGAGTCTCAAAATATGAGCTCCTGATCTCGGGTCGAGATCACGCCGCATTCATCATCAAGATTATCCCGAGGGGTAATCTTTTTCTTTGATACGTGACTGTTTGAGACAAGCCCATTTGTACTTTTATTATTGAGCGGTATTACTTTTTCCGTATTTGGTGTAAATAATATCGCGATGTATTTTTAGCTGCTGATGTTGCAAGTTATTAAACATAATTCTTCCCAGAGCTCAAATTCTATAAGAAATTTGGAAGGGTTAGAATAGAATGATACAATCCCCTTATGCCGTACAAAATGAAAGAAGATTTATATGCAGCCCAGAAACGACACCGAACAAAGGTCAGACAAAAACTATTTGAATTACTTTCCACAAAAAAATGTCTTGACTGCAGCGAGAGTGACCCCGTTGTCCTCGATTTTGACCATACGGTGCGGGAAGAAAAATTTAAAACTGTATCAAGAATGCTCTCTGGTCATTATTCGTGGGTAAAGGTATTATCTGAGATACAAAAGTGTCAGGTAAGATGTGCGAACTGTCATAGAAGGAAATCATACTCTGAAGCAATTAACCTAGGAATAAAATCACAGGTAGTTAAGAAGTAAAGAAACCAAGAAGGCGGCGCAAAGAAGTCCCCGTAGTTTAATGGATAAAACAGAAGCCTTCTAAGCTTCGGATCCAAGTTCGATTCTTGGCGGGGGCATCACTCGGATTGCATATGTCGATAAAATGTTCTATTGTACTGAGATTGTCCAAAGTAGAGTTGGGCGATTAGCTGTCTGGTGGGTTTCGGTATATTCAAGATGTTGGCTCTCTTGGTAAGTATCAGTGTAATTCTAGCGTTAACTGCTTTGGTAGGTATCTGTATAAGTTCAGGAGGTTAGCTGTCTTGGTAGGTATCAGAAATATTCGGGCGATTAGCTCAGTTGGTAGAGCAGCGCTTTTACACAGCGAAGGTCAGAGGTTCGAATCCTCTATCGCCCACAAGAAGGCCACCGTTAGGTGGCCTTTATCGTGGGCGAAGAAAGCCACCTGCGTGGTTTTCGCTGAGGATTCGAAAACCTTCTGCCTTATTTTTGAAGATTTCCTAATCTGAAAAAATGGCAAAGGTGTACTGACCCAGTAGGGGTCGAATATCCTCTATCGCCCACCGTAGAAAAAATCCAATGTTTTTATGTGCTGACGAAATCGTGCGGTCACCTAGCAGAACTTGACGCCATATCCTGCGAAAATGTATCAGCACTTACCGCGCTTGAAGGCACAGTAATTCCATGTCCTTTGCGGTACTCAGGTGCATGAGGAGGATTTCTTAATGTACGCTCATACTCAGCCGCTTTGTTTTTATATACAGCAACCACACCTTCAAGCTCGGCGATCGATAGCGTGTCCCGAGCTTTCTGTGGGGACACTGTTTTGAGATCGATGGTCATTGCCCAATCGTAGGTAAGATAAGCAAATGTCATAATAATGGCAATACCTATTACCCCCCCTCCCAAAATAAGCTGCCACAAAACATCGGCGCTTATATTTCCTTCACTGCCAAACTTGAGGCGGTTAAGTATTTTCTTGAATGAAAGCTGTAATTTGGGGGTTTCCATGTTTCTAAGAGGGCGAACGTAAACTTACAAAATCTAAAGAAAGCGTACCAGCAAAGTGCTCATACGTATTTTTACTATCATTAACACTTCTTATCTCGAAACGGTTTATGACAATGCGCGTAGGAAATAACTCTACTAAGCGCAGTAGATGGTATAATTGGTTCCATGTCCCACTGATCGTGAATTCTCCATGTAGTTTTGTCCCAGAAAGTTCAAGTGACGTGGTGGTGACCAGGGCTCCCGTTGTCGAGCTTCCAATTTGCTCCATTTGCGAAATAAGCTTTATCTGATTTTCCTCACTTGAGTCAAGAAGATACTCCTCAAGTGATCCCTTGTCTTGCTCTGCAAGACGAAGTGTTTCCTTTAATGAATTCATTTTTTCACCCTTTTTATTCTCTTCTGCGAGCTGAGAACGCAGATCTGCCTCTTTCAATTTATTGTCCTGCATGTTTGTGTACCCATACCACAAAATTCCTGCGGCGATGATGTTGAGCACAACAAGAATAATTACAAATTGAAGAATACGTGACATATAATTATTTCAAGGTGATGGTAATCATAAAATCGATATCTGTCTTTCGGGTTATGAAACTTTGTGAGTATTTAGCATCTGCAATACGTGCATTCTCTTTGAGTAATCGTTGAAAAAACAGAAGATCTTCACGAGTGCTCGCATTGCCTGAAAGTTGTGTCGTGACTGCATTGCCCGACCGCCCATATGCAAACGATGCAATACTCACTCCTTCTGGTTTTTGTGCAAGAATCTCGGTCATCAATTGTGATATTGCGATGTCAGCATTGGTATTAGTTGGCTTGAGCAATGCAATTTCGTTTTTGATATTATTTATGCCTTTTTGTACGTCGTCGCCTCCGGGGATGGCGATAGCTTTTGTTGCGGCAAGATCATCTTCAATGCCAATCATCGTAAGATTTATTTTCAAATAGGAGGGAACGAGGAGTGCGAACAATATCACTTCGAGCATGAAAAGTGTCCACAAAACAGTGACGGCATAGCGCAACCTGAACTCTATTTTTAGCTTTCTTTTTTCTGTGCGGGGAAGAAGATTGATCATATTATGCGGGGAAAATATTACGCAACGCGAGGCCTATGGCTGCAGTATAGCCGTGCGATTCGTGCATCGAAAGCGGCGGAATGTATTTTTCAAATGATGAGACATTGACCCATGGATTGGCCACCTTCACCTTCACATCAAGACCCATAGCAAGATACTCGCACATACCCCTTAGGTTGGCACCTCCACCTGTGAGGTAGACACATTCGATATTGCCGCCTATTTTTTCACCATGATGCGTCTGCCAATAGGAGTAATGACGTAAAAGTCGCATGCGAAGATCGTTCACCACGGGAAACATCGCATTATAGAGCTCTACTTCTTTTACACCGCCGACCAAACCATGTTTCACCTTTAATGCTTCTGCCTCATCGGTACCTATTTTGAGCGCGCGCTCTACCGCCTGCGTGAGGTTGTGACCGCCGATATCAAGTGACACGGAGAATTGCACGACCTCATTTGCGGTCACGAATATATCAGTAATCATCTTACCTATATCAACAACAAGAAATGTTCCATTGTCTCCCTTTGGGATAATGGCACGCGCCATCGCTTGTGACTCAAATTCAAATGCTTTGGGAGTGATACCTGTTCCGCGAAAGATCTCGAGGTATTCTTCAACTGCTGACTTGGGAAGCACCGAGACGACAACGTCCATCATGTCCTTATTGTGCCCCCCCGACTCACCAACAACAGTATAATCAAACGCAGCATCAGTACCTGAAATTGGCACATTATCTTCAAGTCGCAGCTCTATGGAATCACGTATCTCAGATTCAGCCACGCGGGGAATGCGTACATTCGCGAGATAGGCCTGCTCTTCGGGGAGTGACACATTTGCAAATGTGAGCTTGTGTTCATGCGCAAGCGAGGCAATCATATCCTGTAATTTTTTCTTATCACGGACGTGACCCTCGGAAACGATGCCGAGCGGAAAGTTGCGAGTAGCAAAACGTGAGACGACCAATTGATCTCCACTCCTATCGATCTCAATGAAGCGTACCGCATCCACGGAGATGTCCATGCCTACTGCAGGCATTGCTAAAAATTTCGGCGCAGAAAATAATGACACAACTCTATTATACAGTGAGTCGGCGTGTGTGAGTAGGAGTCATGCGCACCGTGTGTGCATTATTTTCCAAAATTCATCGTAATTTGCTTCCTGGAGTTACATCTCTGTCAGGGTGCAAAAGTATCGCACTTCCATCCGAACCTCCCACAGCAAGAATCATTCCGTGGCTTTCAAGCCCGCGCATTGTCCGCGGCGCAAGATTAGTAACAAAGGGACACTGTTTACCCACAAGATCTTCTGGTGCATAGTATTGTCGTATTCCAGAGAGAATCTGACGAATATCTCTATCTACAGGTTCATCTTCTTGCTGTGACTCTAACACATCTTCCCCAGAGTATGTTTTACCGGTAAATTCGACCTCAGGAACCTCTATGGGTCCAAAGTCGACTTCCAAACGGAGCAGCTTGTCTGCGCCTTCGATATACTCAGCTTTCAGTATGGTGCCAATCTTCATTTCAACATTGTGAAATTGATCGATGTTGATATTTTGCATACGCATTATTTTACTCCTGTTCATCTTCTGTGTCAGCTTTCTTTGGATTGACCTTATCGAGATAGCTTTGCAATACTATCGCCGCAGCGGAAGAATCGTTCTCACTATTATCCCCCTGCAAGTGCATCGCTTCTTGTGAAGAAAGCACTTCGTTCATATACACCACAGGAAGTCCGCTTTCTTTTTTTAATTTCTCAGCAAACGGAATAATCTCACTCATAATCGAGTTGTGTTTGTTTTGAAAATTAAGCGACTCACCCATGACAATGACATCGACGTGCTCATCGCGACAGATCTTTGCGATATGAGCGGTAAGCGAGCGCGAATTAAGTAAAACACGCAAAGGAAAGGCCATGACCCCGCTGTCGTCAGACGTCGCAAGACCCACACGCTTTGTACCGTAGTCTATGGAAAGATACTTCATATTTATATAGAGTGATGAGCTGAAAAGTTTGGGTTATGTAGCTGCAAATTTTTCCCGGTGCGCACGAGGTGAGATTCGAATATAAACGATTTGTCCCAATGCGGAGGAGGTGAGATTCGCCGATTACATCGGCAGGTACTTTTCGGCCTCACTGAATCGGCATCGAAAAGTCTTTCGAATCTCACCTGAAAGTGCCGCGAGGCACTTTCTCTCCTCTCTACTGTGACAAATAAATAATTTGTCCCAATGCGGAGGAGGTGAGATTCGAACTCACGGTACACGTAAATGTACGACAGTTTTCAAGACTGTTGCCTTCAACCACTCAGCCACTCCTCCGCATTGCTACAAAATTTTAAAAAAGAACTTTCTGCGTGCAGATTACTATACCCAAAAATAGAAATATGGCAAAAAACGAAGTAAAAAGGTCGCCAGTCTTCTCTATTAAAAATAGCTTGACAATATAGAGAATTTGTGATAAGATATTAACAGAATTATGCTGTTTGCAATGTATGTATTTGCGACCGACCAAGAGGCCTTAATAAATTAAGCACTCTTGGGCGGTCGTGAAATACGACCTACCCCGATTCGTCCACGGTTTTGGACTTTTTGGAGCACTAATCATGGTCACCGCCCCACAATTCGGTCAGAAGTCTTCTTCGAACCAACAAGAACTGGCGAATTTCCGCCATGCCCCCTTCGCCCAGGCGAACCTCAGCCTCGTGACCGTTTCCGAGGAACAGGCCGCTGCGAACTTGGCAGCACATGCGGAGCGCAAGGCCGCCAAGCGGGCCGAGCGCGAAGCCCAAGTGGCCGAAGCTCGTAAGCTTCAAGTGGATGAGAGGCTGACCCACAACGTCTCGCTCGTCGGTTGCATCACGCAACTCCCAGATGAGCAGGGCCTGAAGCTGGTGAATTCTTTTAAGGTGCGCAAGTCCGGCACCCCGCGTCCGACCGCAATCGCAATCCCCGCAGATGTCCTCGCTCGCGGCCTCGAGGAAGACCGCCTGCGCGAAGAAGAGCGCCGCAACGAAGAGCGCGCTCAGACGGAAGAGGAGGTTGCCCACAAGGAACGCCTGCGCGTCGGCTACATCCAAGACGTCGTGTCGACTACCTTGGGTCATCTGCGCCGCGAGGACATCAACCTCGAAGCGAAGGTGATCCTCCTCGAAGAGATGGGTTGCGAGTACTCCTGCAATGCGAAGAACGGCCGTGATGCCGTCTACTTCCACCAGAAGTCTGGCGCCGAGATCCTCGTGCGTGGCGGTGCCATCGACGACTCCTCGCGGCTGTCGGATGTGAAGAGCCCGACCTCCTCTGTCGACCGTGCCAAGCGCGAAGCCAAACGGCAAAACAACCGTGCTGAACGCCTCGCTGCCCAACCCCCCAAAGGCAAAGGCGGCCAGAAGGACCAGCCCGGTAGTGGCAAAAATAGTGGCAAAAAGAAGAAAGGTGCGAAATAACACCTACAAGTTCAACAAGGCTCCTCCGGGAGCCTTTTTTCTTGTCTGTAATAATTCCTGAACTTTATCTATTCTGATTTCTTCATTTGCTTTTAATATTGTTGAGTAGCGATGCGTGTCGTGATATCATATAGCAATGGAATGGGATGCGCCTGAACACTCATATACTGAGAAAAATAACGATTGGTACGCATCGGCAATTTTGATTGCGGGCTCATTGGTCGCTGTTGAATTTTTGATGAACAATTTTTTGCTCGTCACACTTACCTTTATCGCAACCATTACTTTTTTGCTGATGGCAGCGCGAAAGCCGGAAATGATACATGTCGAGATAAGAAAAAACGGCATACGCATGGGAGGCACTCTCTATCCCTATCAAAGCCTTGATGGTTTTGCGGTAATCGACTACACGCCTGAGCGACGCCTGCTGATTGAGTCAACAAGGATATTTATGCCACTCATCGTCATCCACCTTCCTCATGATTTAGATGTCGAAGAGCTCCACTCGGAACTCGTCAATTATATTCCCGAAAAATCACTCCATGAGTCTCTGCCACAGATACTCATGGAACGTTTGGGGTTTTAATGTGAGGCAAAACCCAAGCGCAGACACTCGTTATTCAGTTGGATGGAATTTTTTTGACGTGGTGATGTTCATATGTTAGTGTGTTCGTGTCACCCTACGCGCGTGTGTCGGTGCAATTAGTCCTCGTCGTTCAATGGATAGGACAAAAGTTTGCGGAACTTTAAATATAGGTTCGATTCCTATCGAGGGCATGTTATACAGAAAGACAGCACAATGTGCTGTCTTTCTGTATAACATGCCCTAGAAAAAGCCGACTGCTCGGCTTCTGAATAGGAATCGAAGACCCCGCCGATGTTTCGGCTTTGCGAAACCGTCGGGGTGTACCGTCCATGTAATGGAAGATATTCCTATCGCAGGGAGTAAGTTCTCAACGCCTGTTCTAGGCAGGAATCAACAACTTCTCGTTCAAGCGTTCTCCCATAACGGCCAAACATGCACACATCCAAACGAGCGGCTCATTTGTAGAGAATTGAGTCGTTCGCTTACAAACTTAACGACATCTTTGCATTCACCCACTTCGACCATTATACTGTATGAATAATATGAATACTAAAAAAGTTCTCTCAATCGAAGATGATGCCTTTCTTTCTAGCCTTGTTTCTGGCAAATTAATAGAGACGGGCTTCTCGGTAATTACCGCAGGCACAGGAGCTGATGGTTTAGCGAAAGCAAAGCTTGAGCAGCCTGACCTTATTCTCCTTGATATCATGCTCCCGGATATGGGCGGATTTGAGATACTGGAGAGACTGAAGTCTGACCCCGATACAACGAAGATCCCAGTGATCATCCTCTCTAATCTTGGCGGAAGAGACGAGATCGAAAGAGGAGTAAAGCTTGGTGCAACATCATATCTTATCAAGTCCAATATTCTACCGCATGAAGTAGCGGAGATGGTCGAAAGTCAAATCGCACACGACAATTAAGGATGCAAGGACTGCGGCCACTCAGTGATCCAGAACAAAACAACCCAATCTTCCGATTTGGTTGTTTTTGTATATTTTACTTCGCTTTTGCTGATTGCTTTCTTAGAAGAAGTACGACGCGAGACTTTTTTCGGGCAGCGGTGTTCTTCTTGATAACGCCACGCTTTGCAGCCTTATCAATAGACTTATAAACCTGAGAGAGTGCCTTCTCTGCTTCGGTGAATTTCTTTTCAGCGACCATTTTTTTGATGGATTTGATATCATCGCGCATCGTATCTAGTCGGCGCAAGTTAAAGACGTGACGTCGTAACGCTGTGCGGATCGCTCGTTTCGCTGATGAGGTTATAGCCATAATCGAGAATCCTACAGGATGGACTCTAAAAACGCAAGTATCCGTTCTAGCTCATTAAAACTGTCACCAACCCATCAGTCTTCTCCAACATCAGATGATACTGAAACGCCGATAAAGCAGAGAATTCATGCCTGATTGTCATTATCAACCTCATTTTATGGCAAAAATAGTTAGTATCAATCATTGAGAATAGAGTATAATTAAGTTATCTATGATTGGACACATCACGGGCAGCGTATTGTTTAAAGATGAGCGCGTAGTTATCGTGAGCGTGGGAGGTGTCGGCTATACCCTCTCTGTGACACCCGCGACAGCGCTCAACTTGAAAGAAGGTGAGGAGGTCAACCTGTGGACGCACTTAGTGGTTAAAGAAGACGCGCTTGATCTGTATGGCTTCAGCAAGCGAGACGAAATCGCACTTTTTCGTCTGCTCATAGGAATATCAGGTATCGGACCAAAAAGTGCGCTGAGCGTACTCGCACTTGCTGATGTCACCACCCTCGCTACCGCTATTGCGAGCGGTGAAAGTGCATATATGACAAAAGTCTCAGGTATCGGTAAGAAACTTGCAGACAAGATCATCCTCGAATTAAAAAACAAGATGGGCAACATCGCGCAGCGCGAAGGTGGCATCGCTTTACCTGAAACAGAGGCGCTTGAGGCGCTTGAGGCGCTTGGATACGCACCCAAAGACACTCGAGAATTGGTCCGAATACTGGCAAAAGAATCCATGACCACTCAAAATATTATCCGTAAAGCACTTCAAACCCTTGGAGGGCGCAAATAAATTTTATGAGAAAGATTGCTATTTTACTTTTATCATTTCTTCCCACGGTCGCACTGGCAGCTCCTGTCACCTATGATCTTCTTGCCCCAGTCGGCACATTGCCTGCAACTGTGACACTCACACAATATCTCCAGGGTATATTTCAAACGATTGTTGGTATTGTTGGAGTGCTTGCGGTCATCATGATTGTTATCTGTGGAATACGCCTTATGGGCTCGGGTTCAGCAGGTGGAAAGAGTGAAGCAAAGCAATGCATTTGGAATGCGATATTTGGCATATTGCTTGCGATAGGTTCATGGCTCTTATTAAATACCATCAACCCCCTATTGCTCAAAAATGATGCGACGCTTTCTGTGGCTCCAGCGATCGTCTCACCTCCTGTACCTCCAGCTCCACCATCAGGATCCTTCAGTTGGAAACCAGGGCCTTCTTGCCCCTCGATCGTCAGCAAGATCGTTTCTAAGGTTGCTCCGTCATTGTGTGTGGGTGCCGGCCTGCCAGGAGATATTTGCTGTCGCTATGTCGACATCGTCATCCCCCCACCACCTCCCGTGGGGCTCCCTCCTCCTGTTCCAAATCCACTTTTGCCCCCACCCATCCCCCCACCTTTGCCACCCATAATCATTCCTTCTGTGTCGTTCCTGAGTTCTACTGCTTCAGTAAGTGAGGGTGGAGGAAGCATCGTACTTGTGGTCAATCGCGTGGGTCTTGGCGCGGGAACTGTTGACTATTCGACCGTGTCTGGGACGGCAATAGCTGGGAGTGATTTTGTCGCAGTTTCTGGGACGTTGGTGTTTCCTGTCGGAGTCTCTACGCTCACCATAACTGTGCCGATCATTGACGATCTGATTATAGAGCCGAATGAACAATTCACCGTCAATCTCTTCAGCCCGACTGGCGTATTAACCTTAGGAAGCAAGCCTTCGGTGGTAATCACTATTATTGATAATGATTCAGATATAACCCCACCCGTAGTCACCATCACGCAACCGGTACCGGGGCTTGCAACGACATCGGGTGTAGTGTCACTTACATTTACCGCTACAGACAACTTTGCAATCGATCGCGCAAGCGCACAGACCCTGAACCCAGGCGGGGGTGTATTCTTTTCCACAAGTATATGTGCG
>JAYVMS010000005.1:0-4221 GCA_043758815.1 bacterium | reverse complement strand
ATAGCTTCTACTTCAATATCGATACGACGAGCAACATCTTGTGAGTATTCTTTCTCAATGAATCCGCCGCGACCGACAAGCATGCCACCTGAAGCTTCGAAAGCGATGGGGCCTATCGAGGCAGACATTCCATACTTTGCTACCATGTCGTGCGCGAGCTGAGTTGCGACCTGTAGGTCATTTGAAGGTCCCGTTGTAAGGTCATCAAACATCATTAGCTCTGCAACATAGCCTCCAAGCGAGACCGCGATGTCATCGAGGAATTCCTTGCGAGTATGGAAGCGGCGCTCTTCAATCGGTAGCTTGAGCGTGTAGCCTGCAGCATGACCACGCGAGATGATAGATATCTTGTGTACAGGGTCAGAGAAAGGCAGAAGTGAGGCGACAAGCGCATGCCCAGCTTCGTGATATGCAGTGATCTTTTTCTCATCGATAGAGAGAATATGACTCTTTCGCTCAGGACCGATCATCACCTTCTCGATAGAACGGATGAGGTCATACTGCGAAACCTTCTTGCGATTCTCGCGTGCGGCTAATATCGCACCCTCGTTCATAAGTGACTGCAGATCAGCGCCTGAGAATCCTGGTGTGCGCTCTGCGATCACGTGCAAGTTAATATCTTCTGCGAGTGGCTTCTTGCGCGCGTGGATGGTAAGTATCTGCTCACGGTCGGCAAGATCAGGCAAATCAAGCACGACACGTCTATCAAAGCGGCCAGGGCGAAGCAGCGCGGGATCCAAGACGTCAGGGCGATTTGTTGCTGCCATAACGATAACCTTTTCGTTGGGCTCAAATCCGTCCATCTCAACGAGGATCTGATTCAGTGTCTGCTCGCGTTCGTCGTTGCCGCCGCCCACACCTGTGCCACGCACGCGTCCGACAGCATCTATCTCATCGATGAATATGATAGCGGGGGCTTCTTTCTTTACCATACGGAAGAGGTCGCGTACGCGCGAGGCGCCGACACCAACGAACATTTCAACGAATTCAGAGCCTGATAGGTGGAAAAACGGAACCCCCGCCTCACCCGCCACTGCGCGTGCAAGCAAGGTCTTGCCGGTACCGGGGCCACCCATAAGCATCACCCCTTTTGGAATCTGTGCGCCGATGTCTAAGAATTTCTGAGGGTGCTTCAAGAACTGCACGATCTCTTGCAGCTCTTCCTTTGCTTCTTTGACGCCTGCGACGTCTTTGAAAGTGACCTTCTGTGCGGTGTCATCAGGATAGATGACACGTGCTTTTGATTGGCCAAATGAAAATGCCTGCATGCCGCCTGATGACTTCACTTGTCGCGAAAGGAACCAGATGAGGATGAAAAGAAACACGAGAGGAAAAAGAAACGGTGCGAGCGAGTAGAACCAATAACCAAATCCGCTCGGATCCTTGATCTCTATCTTAATGTTGCCGAGCTCCTCAGGTGAGACTCCATAATTCTTGAGTGTGTCGGTAAGAGAAGCTTCGAGCTCTTTCTTGGAATCCTTCTTGGTGTCATCGAGATAGATGAGGTGAAGGTCAGTGCCTTCGATATCAACCTCCTTGATATGTGATTCACGGATATCAGTCGCAAGCTGCGATAGTGAGATGACTTCGGTCTTGGCTTTGCGCTCTGCAAAGAATGAATACGCCGAAACGAGTAAAAGAAAAACCAATAAAATAGTAAGAATATTCGAAAAGAATGAGGGAGCTTGGGGTCCGTCGTTTTTGCCCTTTTTTGACCCATCTCCCCCACCTGCGCCGCCTTTGAATTGATTGAAGTCCATAATCTGAACATTATAGCAAAAGATGTCAAAACTTGGAAAACTGAGTTGGCTTGATACACCAACTCGGCAATATATTCATTACATAAACAAAAAAACAGGCGGTTGCCTGCTATTTTTTCTTCGGATACAAAAAGTCGAGACAAAAGATTAAAGACCGCTCCGAAGAGTGGTCTTTAAAGGTTGTTCAAGAATCACGAAGTGATAGTTGAACATTGTTAATATAGCACCCACGCAAATCTGCTGCAAGAGCCTCTGTGAATAAAACTGTGGATAACTCAAAAAATACAAAAAACATGAAGTCTCCTAATATCCATACCAAATAGAGAATAATCTGATAGGATTGGCATATGGTGAACCTGATAGAGCACAAGCGCGCGCATTTCGACTATGAGATCATGGAGACTTTCGAGGCGGGGGTGCAGCTTTTTGGCACTGAGGTGAAGTCACTGCGTGAGCATAGGGGCAAGCTTGAGGGCGCACACGTGACCGTGCGCGGAGGCGAAGCGTTTCTTCTTAATGCTGAGATACCCGCATTCCAGCCTGGAAATACGGCAAAAAGCTATGAGCCCTCACGCAATCGCCGCCTGCTTTTAACCAAGAAGGAGCTCGGGGAACTGGCAAAAGCCGAAGATGCCAAGGGTTTGACAATAGTGCCACTTTCGATGTATAATAAGGGGCGAGTTATCAAGCTAAAGTTCGCCATCGCCCGCGGCAAGAAGAAGGCCGACAAGCGTGAGACCATAAAAAAGCGTGAAGCGATAAGGGATATCGCACGAGAGGTGAAGAGCGGGGTTAAACAACTCCGACAAAAGCTCTCTTAAGTTTAGTTCATTGAAATTTATAACACATTAATTCGGCGCATTTCTTCGTTACGGAGCCTCTGCGATTCAGTCAACGTATCACTCATACGTCTTCTTCATCGCCTTCTCCGTGCCACCACAAGAGTACTTTCATTTTTCTAAGCTAAATCAGAATTCAGCCAGAAAAATTAGTCGCTCGAACTGCATCCAAATTAAAGCGTTAGAGCTGATCTAATGATCAGAAAAATAGTTGAATCGACCTCCGCACCTGTGATCTTTCTTCATGCTGATTGAAGATCGTAGGTCTGGGGGTGACCGGCTTAGACGAGGGTTACGTTTTTTGTATGCGCGACGTCGAGTATGATCGCAAACTCGTAAATCACGTGATCAAACTGAAAGTGCCAAAAAAAGCACAGGAGTTGCTTCTCCATACTTTGGAGCAAACAGCTTCGCATTCGCTTACGCTTAAGTAACGACGTGTCCCCCGATGACTCCTGATGGGCGGATCGGACATGTCATATTATCAGGATAAGGATCATAGTGTCTGACTACGATCACGAAAATCAAAGACTAGGAGCATGTGAGTTTTGTCGGCTTCACATCATATGCACCGAATTGCCTTTGGGCAGCATAAAGCAGACTACGCGCTGTAGATACATACAACATTCCACTCTCGGACGGGGGTTCGATTCCCCCCACTTCCACAATAACGCACCGCCTAACTCTTACAGAGTTGGGCGGTTTGCGTTTTGCAGGAAGTGGGGGGAATCGAAAGATGGAGGCCGCGAAGCCGTCCTCCGTCTTCGGAGGGCGTGGCCGAGTCGGGGTCGCGAGCACTTAGATTTTTACGAGCGAAGCGAAGTAAAAAGCTTAGTGACTTGTGACCGATCCCCTATCGTTTGCGGGGGAATCGAACCGGCCGGAGCTATGTTTCGTGAGCACACGAAACTGCGAGGCGGGGTCGCGGAAATTTGCGAGTGACGGCGAAAAAATTATCTGTGACTTCGATTCCCCCATTGAAATACGGGCGCGCGGCCGAGTCGGAGACAGCATCGACCGATTGTTCTTGCTGAATTCAGATTTAGCTTAGAAAAATGGAAGCACTCCGGTGGCACTTTGGCTTTTGCTGTGCATGCAACGGCAAAAGACTTAGGGCACGTGCGGTAATATTCTCGTACCCGATGACTCGTGACTCGTGACTCGTGACTCGTGACTTCGATTACGGTTTTTTACTGATGCAATTCAAGTTTTCGCTTCTCGCTTATTTACGAATATAGCTCGCTGTGTGAGCCGATATCGACAAACAACACAATATCCTTATCTACCATTGTATATATTGCGCGCAAATCACCTGACACGTTAATGCTTCGATGATTCTTATATTTTCCGTGAAGTTCGTGATTACTTAATTTTTTGTCGAAGCAATCACCATAAAATATCTCAAGTTGTTTTTCAAACTTATCTTTCACGCTATCGGATAATTTTGCATAATTTTTTTGAAAGCGTTTGTGAAATACAACTTGCATAAATTATTTGAGGGAGCGCAGGAAAGCGTTCGCCGACTTTATAGTCTTAAACACGGGTGACATATTCTTCCCCGTCTTTATGTCTTTCTCAACTTCATCAAGGATGCCCTCAAGATACGGGGTCATCTGATACCC
>JAYVMS010000004.1:0-21925 GCA_043758815.1 bacterium | reverse complement strand
CCCCATCCTTTTTTAAATATCTACTCACATCATTTTTGCCCGTTGCCTATCGGGTGTCAATTTGTTAGGATACGAAGCACATTCAAGTTTGAGTGAATGTCAATGCGGGACTAGTTTAATGGTAGAATAGGAGTTTTCCAAACTCTTGGTGGGAGTTCGATTCTCCCGTCCCGCACAACCAAGGCCGATGCGTAGGCAGCACAAATAACGTATACAATTTTATAAAAATTGTATACGTTATTTGTGTTATTCTTTTGTCATGAGAGCAACCATGACAGATCCTCGGCGTTCATGCGGGACTCACGCATAACCGAAAGCTGAAATTAGTTAAGTTTTTGTTGCTCAAGAGAGGATAGCATCACTTTTTACCATTAGGCATTAAATGTTATATACGCGTAGCGATTTCGTTGCGGCTCGCCGCGCAGGTTCTACTAAGGAAAGTTTGAAAACCGCTGGTTTTCATTATCAGTTTTTCAGCAAAGCCTCCGGTCATGCCCCATCGGCTTGCCGCGGGGTAATTTAGACTTAAATCTAGAGTGCACCAAGATCGACAGGTTGTCGGCAACCCTCACCTTGTTTACAGGGTATTTACATGTGTTCACCTACAATCACTAAGCAGAAGCGTAATTAGTCTCTACGTTCTGCAAATTATTAAATGTGCACAGTAATAAATAAAAGTATGTTAAAAAACAAAGCAACATTCGCCATCACGGGCATCATGACTCTCGTGGGTGCATTAGGGGGGACAGCATTGATAGCGAGCGCTCAAGGTTCAACGACAACCAACACACCCGCGGCATTGACTTCACCAGTCGCTATAAACACCGCTAATTCTCAAGAGTCTGCAGATGATCCGGTAGATGGACAAGGAATATCTGACACGCAAGACACTGGTGGCAAGACCGATGCAGACAACATCCAAGATGGCGATCATCAGGTTGGTGAACATCAGGATGCAGACGGTGGCACGGCTGGCGAAGGCGCAGAGACACCGTGAACTTCTGAAGCTTCAGATCAGTAGATAGCACATCTATAGGATACACAACAACCCCCCCCGAGGGGTTTGTTGTGTATCCTTTACTAAATCTTTACAATAATAATGTGACAATTAATATATGAGAATTTTAATCATCGAAGACAATTTGAAACTTGCCGCCTCTTTGAAGCGTGGATTCGAGCAGGAGGGATACGCTGCAGACTATCTTCTCAATGGCGAAGATGGCGAGCGTAGGGCAATTATATCCCAGTCTGATCATGATATTATCGTGCTCGATATTACGTTACCCCAAAAGAGCGGCATTGATGTATGTCGCGCCCTTCGAGAGCACGGCATAATGACACCCATTATCATGCTGACGGCGCGAGACACCGTAGATGATAAAATACGCGGTCTAGACTCCGGTGCCGACGACTACCTTATAAAACCATTTTCGTTTGCTGAACTTATCTCGCGAGTACGGGCAATCGCACGTCGTCCTCGTAACACATTACCCCCCGAGCTTTCTATCGGAGAGCTGATTCTTATGCCTGCAACCCAAGAAGTTTTTTATGGAGAGGAAAAACTTAATTTAACACTCACCGAGTTTCGTTTGCTCGAGTTTTTTATGAGCAAGCCAAATGAAGTAATTACTCGCCAAAAACTGGTTGATCATCTGTGGGACTATGATTTCGACCCCACCAGTCGAGTGATGGACGTGCACATAAACAACTTGAGGAATAAGCTTCGATTAAATAAAGAGGGGCCTACTCTCGAGACAGTTCGAGGTGTCGGCTACCGTCTGCAGCAATAACATGTTTTTCCAAGCACGATTAAAACTGACTGGCCTTTATGTGCTCATCGTAGCAATTATCGTCTGCGGCTTTAGTTTTTATCTATATCAAAATATTCGGGTGAATCTACAAGATACCGATCAAGAGGACTTCGCTGATATTCAACACCATGATTCTTTTATCGAGCACACACTTTCCAAAACAGCAAACAACATTCTCCTTGCAGACCTAGTAATTGTTGTGTTGGCTGCTGGTTTAAGTTATGTGCTTGCTGGTAGAACATTGAGACCCATTCAACTTTCAGTTGAAGCACAAAGGACTTTTGCAGCAAATGCATCGCATGAATTACGCACACCGCTTGCAGTCATGAAAAATGACATTGAGGTTTTGCTCCGTAATAAGTATCGCTCAAAAGATGATGAAGTTGCAACACTGACTAGCAATTTAGAAGAGATTTTCCGAATGTCCGGAATTGTAGGAGATCTCCTGCTTTTAGCACGTTCAGATAATCAGCAAGTCCTAGAAATTACTAGCGTGGATCTGGCCAAGCTCTTAAAATCGGTGACTGATAAAATTCGTCCGCTCGCGGAGAGCAAAGGTTTAACATTGTCTTACTACTCTACGGAGTCACTTATGGTTACCGTTTCAGCTAAGCACCTAGAGAGAGTCGCATTGAACATTTTGCAGAACAGCATCGATCATACACCACTGGGCGGTTCGATTAAAGTTTCTCTGACGCATGATGCAAAGAAAGCACTGATCCAATTTATTGACACTGGAATTGGTATCACCGAAGATGATCTGCCACACGTACTCACTCGCTTCTATAAGGGAGTATCATCCGGCGGCACAGGGCTCGGACTTTCAATTGTAAAAGAGATAGTTGAGCAACATGGTGGAAATCTCTCAATCGAAAGCACCAAGGGTGAGGGAACGAAGGTGTCAATTTACATCCCCTTGAATTAAGTCCCTTACATGTTCTTTGCATTCCGTACTCTATTATTATACCTAGAGACGTAATTCTCATTTGCTGGACGACTCATGTTTTTAGGCCGCATGAAACGGTGAATCAGTTGAAATGACAACATCCTGATGTGCTAGCCTAATATTTATCCGTCATATACTCACATTCACACATGCCACCCAATTTCCAATCAAAGGCCATTCCAGCGATTGGTCAAATGCTCAACAAAGTCCCTGAGATTACTATTTATTTCTGGATTATTAAGATTCTATGTACAACCGTGGGTGAGACCGCAGCAGATTTTCTTAACGTCAATTTAAGCGCTGGCCTCACCGTCACATCCATTGTGACAGGCGTGCTGTTGGTTGTTGCACTTTTTTTTCAATTTAAGGCAAACAAGTATATTCCGAGCATCTATTGGCTCACTGTTGGGTTGGTGAGTGTCTTTGGAACTTTGGTAACCGACAACCTGACTGATAAAGTAGGCTTGCCACTTGAGGCGAGTACGGTAATTTTTACGATTCTTTTGGCGCTCACATTCCTATCTTGGTTTCTCAGTGAAAAGACACTCTCTATCCATTCTATTTTTACCAGACGCCGAGAAGCATTTTATTGGCTTACGATTCTATTTACATTCGCACTTGGTACCGCATCCGGTGATCTTTTTGCAGAGGGCCTAGGGCTTGGGTATCTCATCACGGGTCTTCTTGTTGCCGTCATAATCGTCGCAACATCAGTTGCATGGAAATTCCGACTCAACCCCGTACTTTCATTTTGGATTATCTACATCATGACGCGCCCACTCGGCGCTTCGATTGGCGATTTTCTTTCGCAATCGCAAGCTCATGGCGGCTTGGGCCTTGGGGCGACAGTAACCAGTTCTATTTTTATTGCGGGAATTTTTGCCATTGTTGCGTATCTTTCTGTTACAAAGCGAGATGTTATTGGTAAAAAAGCAGCCAAGGAGATAGCAGAAGACGAACAAAAAGGAGGTCTATGGCAAACAGCAATCGTTCTCGCGATATTTCTCATTGCCGGATGGACTGGATACTATATTCTTAAAGCCAAAATTCAAACTGAAATTTCTACCCCTACTCCCATAACAATCACTGCGGGTAGTGCAACTTCTACTGCAGTGACATACGCATCGCCGCTTGGAAACCTTTCTATGTTCCATACTATAGTGCAAGATACGCTCAATAAGTTGAATGCTGGTGATCAGTCCGGCGCAACGACTCGCATCGGTGATTTTGAATATGCGTGGGATCAAGCTCAACCAGTGCTCAAAGCTAAAGATAGGGCAACGTGGATTTATATCGATGGCAAGAGTGATACGATGTTGCGCGAACTGAGGGCGGTAAACCCAAATTCCACAAATGAAAAGGCTGCACTTGAGGCCATGCTTGCCTCGCTTATGTAGCTAAAAATACATATTAAAATAATTATAGAATAACAATATGAAAGTTATCGAAACACAAAATCTCACGAAATTATATAAAGATGTAATTGCACTCGACTCGCTCACACTTTCGGTCGAAAGGGGTGAGATATTTGGATTACTGGGTCACAATGGTGCAGGAAAAACTACCGCTGTAAGTATCTTAACTACACTCGTTAATCCAACTTCTGGGGCAGCATCTATCTGTGGATTTGATACGCAAACAGATCGCATCGAAGTACAAAAGCACATAGGTTACCTTCCTGAGAACGTAAAGTTTTATGATAATCTCACTGCGTATGAAAATCTTGAATATCTTGCAAAACTTTCAGGCGTTAAAAATATAAGACAAAAAATCTACGAAACTCTCGAATTTCTCGACTTCATAGGATTTGAAAATAAAAAAGTAGGTGAGTTTTCAAAGGGAATGCGCCAACGTGTTGGAATTGCGCAAGCGATACTTCATAGTCCGGATGTTCTTTTTCTCGATGAACCGACAAGCGGACTAGACCCTATGGGCATCAAAAATCTCCGAGAAATAATCCTTAGGCTCAATACTGAAAAACAAATGACGATATTCATGAACACACACTTGCTTTCCGAGGTGGCAAAAACGTGCACCACCATTGGGGTGCTCAGTCATGGAAAAATGATTTATTGTGACTCACTCGAAAACACCATGCACCGATTCAAGGATGAATCCTCACTCGAAGACATTTACTTTTCCGTAGAGAAAAATTAATCATATGAAAGCACTCACTATCATTGCTTTTTCCGAAATTCAGTCTTTGTTTCGCGAAAAAATAATATATTCTATTGCGAGCGTATTTATCTTTATGGCGATTTTGTCCTCGTATATCACGTGGGCTACATACTCGACCGTGGGCACTGTGTACTCCTCCTCGATAGCATTTATGCATCAGCACGGCATCATTGAAATCCCGACAAATCCCTTTCATCAGATTCCCACCCTCGCGACGTTTGATAATCTCATCGTCTACATAACGCTTATCGGCACACTTCTTGCAATCGTTGTTGGGCACCGAAGCATGATGCGTGAGCGTATATCAGGCATCTTGCAGCTGGTCTTTTCGAGGCCAATTTTGAAGCGAGATGTACTTCTGGGAAAAGTACTCGGCTTAGCGATAGTTCTGTTGAGTGTGGTCATACTAACTGCATTCGTCAGCATTGTCTCGTTATGGTTTCTTCCGCTTCAGCTTCTGACTACGACCGACGTCGCACATCTCTTATTTTTCTTTAGTCTCTCATTTTTGTACATGTTTTTCTTCGCACTTATCGGACTTCTTTTATCGATTGCCACAAAGAGCGAATCCCTTGCCCTATTTATACCCATTTTAATATGGGTAGGAATTACTTTCGTGCTTCCCGAGCTTTCCACGGGGCAATCGCCCACCGCACTCCTTAATCCAGTCACGCTCCTTCAAGTGCCACCAGCAGAAGGGCTGTTTCAGCAAATTCAGTTTGTGGTAACCCCCATGTCGCTCGGTTGGCACTACACGACTATCAGTGGCGAAGTACTCGGAAGCTCCCTTACTGCAGATCACTCACTCAAGCAAATTCTTGCAGACCATTGGGTACATATCATTACTTTTATATCAGGAATAGTATTTACGGTGCTATTTTCGTCGAAGTATTTAGAAGCATTTAACCCACAGGGAGATGTGGTTAAAGAATAATATGTATAAAATAATTACAGTTGCTCGGAAAGAATGTACAGATGCTCTCAACAATAGGGTGTTCATCGTATTCCTCGCATTTCTGATTCTTCTCACAAGCATTTCTCTCTATGTTGGTGCAGTCAACTTCCATGTCAAGGTTGCATTGTTTGATAAAACATATAGGCTCCTTATTGCGTCTGGACAATCTGCCGCTGATTTAGTGCGACCAGAATTTTATCCGCTTCAGCTTCTGCGTGCTACTATCGAATACCTCGAAATTATTGGTGCGGTACTCGCTATCTCACTCGGCTATCTCAGTATTGCAAAGGAAAAAGGTAGTAATACGCTCCCACTCATATTTTCAAGACCAATTTCCAAAAGGAATTTTTATATAGGAAAACTACTAGGAGGCTCTGCGATGCTAGGGGCAGTTACATTGCTTGTATGTGCGACCATCATGCTCTTGCTTTCTGTGGTGGGAAACGTGTCACTTTCGGGAATTGAATTGTATAAGATATTCTTATCTGGCATCGCTACATTTATTTACCTACTCACGTTTTTTGCTTTTGCGACCCTCAGTACGACTCTCATAAAAAATTCGTCAAATGCCCTAATCGTATCTTTTGTTGTGTGGCTACTCTTTGTCCTCATTGTGCCCCAAATCGGTGACACCATGGATACTGATAATCAAGTGCCGGGAGGATTCTTTAATGCTATTCACATAAATCAGGTTGACTCGCACATCATTCTCAAGCAATTCCCCGTCTATGAAACTATTCGCACTGGGACCGAAGATATTTCCATCACCAAACACTATGAACGTCTCACTTTCGCGCTCCTTGGCATAAAAGATAGCTACAATGGAAAATCTATTTTTTACATTGTAAATGATAAATTGGTCGATATTTACTGGCTCTTGCTTGCCTTTGGGGCATGCACTACGTGGTCACTTGTTGCTTTTACCAGAAGCAAATTGCTCTGGAAAAGAAATGAATAGAGTCAGAATCATTATTATCAAATGTTTGTTAGTTTAACTAATTATACTATCATTATGAACAACAAAATTCTTTTTATCACAGGAGGGGTCATCGCGATCGTCATTACCGCAGCCTCTCTTGGCAAGAGTCACACAACAACACAAATAGCGTTGATCGATCATCAGGTAGTCGTAACGAAAGAAAGTACTGCGGCTGTGACACAGAATGATCCGCAGGACATTGTGCCCGGTACGTATAAAAATGAAATTACTAATACATCAACTTCTACGGGACTTTCAATAGTCTCGGGAATAGTAGAAAACAATTTAGACACGAATGGAAAGATTGTAAATGATCATTTGGAACTAGCCCTGAAAAATTTCTCACCATATGACATGGCGAATATTGAGGTGTACTACACAGTGAAAGACCTCACTACTTTACACAGCGAAGGGTATTATAAAAAACTGAATGGATTTGTTTTGAAAGCTGGTGCAACGCAGTCTATAAACTTCGACAACAAAGTGGGGTATGGCCACTTTGGCATAAACAAGAGCGGCGTATACTTTACCTCGGTAAATAAACTACAGTTTGATGTATGGGTAAGTACACCAAAGTATAAAGTTGCACATATTCAGATTATGAAGGATGCAGGCGGTGCAGAAATGAAGGATTAATTCTGCGCCCCACGGAACAGAAAAAATTTATGAGATAATACCTAACAACAATCGAGCATTGTCTTATTTATCTCATTTTGTAAAAAAATAATGATATTGTGACACACAATGAGACATCTCGATCACTCGAAATGCTGTAACGTTTGTCATGTTTACATCTGCTCAAGAGTGATTAGGACAGTCTGGGTGGTCTCTTGTGCGGAAAAGAGCTCCACATTCGATTGGGTTATGGAGTTGTTTGAAAAATTCTCCAGGGGAATCCCCATGTCCGAGACGCACCTCTCGCACTCCATCAAACCGCAGACTCCCGTTAGCGGTGACTGAATTGATATTGATATCGGTATGTTTTTACACTGTTGCAATTCCTGCTTGAGCACCCATGTCTGGAACAGCCCTCGTCACTCCGCTTGTATTATATGACACGCGACACGTTCGTTTGTTTACACTTACAGATTCCCCACATATAATAAATATTAGATTAAACATTACTTATTTTATGGAGAATATAGATGCCCTACGTCCCAAGCACAAAAACAGACGGCAAGTCCCAAGATCGCAACATATTGAATGCTGCTGTTGAGATTGCTGCAACTAAAGCTGCAGGAAAAATTAAAACCAACACTTCTCTTGGTGATGTTTATAAAGATTTTTTTTCCAGTGTTGCAAAACAACTGCATGGGCAAGGCACACAATCTGTTGACCAGGCTTCTGTCGGATACGATCTCGCAAAATCAATCTACGAAGTAGGGAAGGTGTATGGTTACGAAGGGGCTCATCTGGGTGAGTTGAACTATGCAATCACGCGATTTATTCAACGCGTGCCACAGATCCAAGTTAAAAACGGTGACTGGCAACCGAAAGACGAAATCCGTTATTGGCTCTATGCAACGACGATTGGGGCGCTTCTTGCCGCTGAAGCCTCAACGCGAGAGTTTGATGCAAGCATCGCCGGTGTTCTCCATGACATCAAGGATGAATATAAGTGGCGCGTAAATCGTTCTTATGAAGCGGAGCAGATTGTAAAAAGTGGCGATTGCTATGATACGCCGTTTTACACGCGACTCATGGGTGTTGCAGATGAAAGCGGCAAACATCTTGGATATGTAGATGTCTTTCTTGCTCGCAGCGCAGAGACACTCGACGTTGATGTGCTTGATGGCACACTCGTTTTCAAGAAAAAAACGACCACTTAATTTCAAGTAAAAAATCTTCCCCCCACAACATATTGTATGGGGTTATTTTATAGTCCTAGTCCGAGTTCATTCTGTGCGCTTCAGCGCACAGTGGTTGAATTCCCCAACGAGAATTTCATGGTGTGCCGCAATGGGGCAGTAAAGTTGCCAGCCTGCTTATCGATGAGGGCGATAATAACAAATGCCCACTCTAAGTTCATCTGCTTTTTTAATTAACATTGTTTAATTTAACAAGTAATATAAGCGAGAAACCCCCAAAGAGTGTCTAATTTCGTCCCCGACCGAGCAGCACCCTGCCTACATCAAGAAGGGAGTCAAATAATGTTAACGAAAGTTGAAGTTAGTTGTGACGATTCTCACAACTTAATTCGCATGGTGCATCGGTCTATATACCGCAGGATATCTTTTGCGTAAAAGAACACACCCCCCACAAAAGAATCTGGATGCCTTTCAGAAAAATATTTTATGCTCCAATGCTTCTCTCCAGCATTATTCTTCTCACACACTCTTCCTTAATGTCCGTACTTACAAGCACACTTTTGTTCTAGGGTTTTTTAAGTGATCGGTACCCTGAATTGTAAATGTATAGTATACTTTACATATGAATAAATTTAGATGGGCAGTATTTGTCGTTGTCCTCATCACTGTCCTGATATATTATCGACATCCTTACGTGTTTCCCAGCAGGGTAAGCGGGGGTGTAGGTTCAACAAGGCACGTGAAAACTAAACTTTCACCGGAAGCATATTACGTTATGTATGAGGCAGGGACAGAGCGACCCTTTTCGAGTGCGCTTGACTACGAAACCCGCAAGGGAACATATGTGAGCGCAGACACAGATCTCCCATTGTTTCGCTCTGAGGACAAATTTGATTCTGGGACCGGATGGCCCAGTTTCACAAAACCAATAAGCAAGGAGTCAGTAATACTCAAAGATGATGAACTGCTCGGGGTGTCACGAACGGAAGTCTTGACGGCAGATACACATGCGCACTTAGGTCATGTTTTTGATGATGGCCCACCCCCTCTTGGTAAACGCTGGTGTTTGAACGGTGTCGCATTACGGTTCATCCCTGACTAGCTAGAGTGAGCAAAATGAGGCTTAAGGAGAACCAAAAAATCCGCCCGATAAAATTATCAGTGCGGATCTTTTAGTGTATGTTTGATGAACCGAGAGAGCTTCTGTAAGACCTATTTGACCGCGTCCTTGAGCGCCTTCGCAGCGCGGAACTTAGGGACACGCATCGCTGCGACCTTGATGGCCTCACCCGTGCGCGGATTGCGTGCGGTGCGTGCAGCGCGAGTCTTTACTGAGAAAATGCCGAGTCCGGCGATCGAGACCTCGTCGCCTTTTGTAAGGCCACCCGTGATCGTTTCGATCATCGTCTCAACAGCTTGCTCAGCAGCGACTTTCGTGCCGCCGAGTTTCTCATGGACTGCTTCAACAATTGACTGCTTGTTCATCGTTTTCGAATTAGCAGATGCTAATAAAATATAGCTTGGTTAATCGTGAGCTACACGAATAACTCTGCATGCAGAGGGGTTAACCTCTAAAATCATTATATAGGAAGCCATTTTTCACGCAATAAAGCCATTATTTAGGAGTGGATAACTCATAAGCTGTCAAAAAATTGACAATTTTATAATTCGTTATAATGTATTTAAATAACAGCTAGCTAAAATATAATGCCAGAACGCTATAATTTAGGAGAAATAGTGCCAACCGAAGCACAAGAGCGGGTTGCAGATGCTCTACTTGAAGTAGACGGAACGGAGAATTATGAAGTAGGCGGTCTATCAGCAAGAATGCGAAGTTCCCTTGATGAGCAAGTTGATGGAAGTGCGCCTGAGATGATAGATGGGCCGATGATTCCCGAATAATGAATACAAATAAGGATATCATCCTCTCATAAACAAAGGCCCCGTGGGCCTTTGTTACTTATATGTGGGTGTTTTATCTGGCATATTCAATACACCTTGTTTCACGGATTACGGTGATCTTTATTTCTCCTGGGTACTTAATCTCTTGCTCAATTTGGATAGCGATATCTCTTGCGAGCGACTGTGCTTCGATATCGTTCATCGCTGTTGGAGTGACAAACACGCGGATCTCGCGCCCTGCCGCGAGGGCGTAGGCTTTCTCTACGCCAGGCTTAGTGCTTGCGATCTTCTCTAGGTCTTCAAGCTTCTTGATGTAGTTCTCAACGGACTCACGACGAGCACCAGGGCGACCACCCGAGATAGCATCTGCGGTCTGTACAATGATCGATTCAATGGTTTCGTATGGATATTCTTCATGATGCGACTGCATCGCCTTGATGATGCGTTCATCGGCGCCAAATTTTTGAAGGATCCTGCGTCCGATGTCGACGTGTGTACCCTGCACCTCATGATCGAGTGCCTTGCCGATGTCATGTAGTAGGGCGCCGGCTTTGGCAATTTGCACATCTGCACCGAGCTCTTCTGCGAGCATGCCAGCGATGTGACCCATCTCGACGGAGTGCTGAAGAACATTTTGACCAAAGCTTGTGCGAAAGTAAAGGCGTCCAAGTATGGAGATAATGCGTGGGTCAAGATTGAATACGCCGCATTCGTATACTGCCTGCTCACCCTTCTCTTTGATTATCTTGTTTATATCATCTTTGGCTTTTTCGCACATTTCTTCGATTTTTGAAGGCTGAATACGGCCATCGAGAATAAGGTTCTCGAGCGCAACACGGGCTATTTGTCGGCGTACGGGATCAAAGGCTGAAATTACAATAGTGCCAGGAGTATCATCAACGATAAGCTCAACTCCCGCACAACGTTCAAAAGTGCGAATATTGCGGCCTTCTTTGCCGATGATCTTGCCCTTGATCTCGTCGTTTGGAATATTGACCGAGGTGGTCATGATGTCGCCGGCAGTCGAGGCAGCAAGGCGCTGAATCGAGGTCGAAAGTATGTCTTTTGCGCGGCGATCGAGGCGCTCTATGCCTTCGCGTTCCAGCTTCTGAAGACGTACACGAAAATCTTCTTCAAAACGCTCTTCGATCTTCCTGATCAAGCTTTGTTTGGCCTCATCTTCTGAAAGTCCCGCTACGCGTTCAAGCTCTACCTCTATGGCTTTCTTGCGCTCTTCGACCTCGGTCTTTATCGCACGGATTTCCTCGGCCTTACCCTTTATAGATTCTACCTCCTTGTCGATATCGGTCTGTCTGCCATCAAGCAGTTCTTCCTTTTTGACCAAGCGCTCTTCAGTACGCTTCCACTCACGCTCTTTTTCTTTTTCAGAATTTTTAAGCTCCAAGGTGTGTTGCTCTGTCTTTTTCTCTGCTTCCTTGATGATCTTTTGCGCATCTTCCTTTGCTGAAAGCATCATTTGTTTGACCTCGATCTCGATCGAGCCCTTTTTGCCTACGGTGAGTGCCCAGCGGATGACATATCCAGCAATAAGGCCGAATATCCCTGAGCCAACACCGATCGCAATAACCGTTGTAAAGTCCATAAATTAAAAATAACAAAACCAACTTTCCTCAAGTTCGTTTTGCGTTTATTCGATAGCTGAGAGCCAGTCGCATGAAGCGAAGCTATTTACATGAATATATGAGAGTCTTTCAATTCAAAACAGATTCGAAAATTCATTGGGTTCAATATCGATATGCGCATTTGAGACAGAGGAGAGACAGTTTTTTGTGTTGATAAATAACGAATTCTTGGTTCGCCTGACTGCGAGCATCGCTCAGGCAGGCTGACTCGGACAATGATATGGAACGTCAGCAATCTAAATGTAGCAGATTGGCGATGAGGTGTCGAATTTGTTACTTACACGACTTAGTCGTTAGCCCAATAAGGCTTCGCGAATATAAAAATCTTATTTGCTGGTACGTCGCTTAAATTAGCGACCCTTTGGTTTCATTACCTCATCTATAAGTCCATATTTTTTGGCCTCATCTGCGGACATGTAGTAGTCGCGGTCTGAGTCCTTTTCGACTTCTGCGATAGTCTTTCCTGTGTTTTTTGAAAGGATCTTGTTGAGATTTTCTTTGGTCTTAAGGATGTGCCTTGCCGTTATGGCGATGTCTGAGGCTTGGCCCTCAGCACCACCCATTACTTGGTGTATCATTACTTCGGCATTGGGAAGCGCATAACGTTTACCTTTAGTTCCTGAAGAAAGTATCACCGCTGCGGCTGACGCCGCAATGCCAATACATATAGTAGAGACATCTGGCTTGATGTGATTCATGGTGTCGTAGATCGCCATTGCAGCAGACACTGAGCCTCCCGGTGAGTGGACATAAAGAAGCACATCCTTTTTGGGATCTTCAGACTCGAGGAAAAGCAGCTGCGCGATTACGATATTTGCGACATCGTCATCGATAGCACTCCCAAGAAAAATAATTCGCTCCTTGAGTAGGCGAGAGTAAATATCATAGGCACGTTCGCCGAGGGAGGTCTTTTCAATAACGGTTGGGATAAGGAATGACATAAAGAAAAATTAGTTCCAATAACTCAAAACATAGAGAAACATAACACGAATATACCAATTTGACAAGGATGCGATACTGCTGTCAGATTTATATCATCGCAGCTTGAACAAATGATTCAAAGATGTTTATCGATGCATCGTTCAGTAATTCTTCAGGATACTATCGTACTCCAATCATGAATGGGTGTGCCTCGTGCTCAATCGCTTCAATTACGCCATCTTGCGAATGTACGGCTGCACGAATACCAGCACCAAGGGAATTAATTTCTTGGTGATGAAGACTATTCACCTTAAGAGCATGAGACCTGACAATTTCAGCCAGTTGCGACTCCTGCTCTAGTGAGACGTCATGCGCAAGCAGTTTTTACTGTGCCATCTTTTCGTTTATATGTAGCCAGTTATACTCGATCGCATTAGTGAGATTGGTATCAACATCTCGTTAAGGTGAGTACCTCGATGTGACATTGATGGCAAGCATGTCTCGGAAAATACCGAATACGGAGAATTTGCGATTTACCGCTTGTGGTGGGCACCAAGACCCAAGATTTGCTCATGTGTTGAGAATATTATAAATCAAGACTTTTTCAAATACGCTTCCTGCGAACGTGCAGCGAACACAAGTGCTTGGAAAAGTTTTTGCGAAGGTGCGTCGCCCAATTCTTCCGGATGCCACTGCACTCCTATGCAAAAGGGATGCTCGAGATGCTCTATTGCTTCAATGAGGCCGTCTGGTGCGGTCCCGCACTTTTTAAATTTCTGCGCGAGGTCTCTCACGCCTTGATGATGAAGACTATTCACTGAAATTTTGTTCTCACCGACGATGTTATGGAGCAATGTATCAGGAATGATATGCATGTCATGTGCAGGAAAGTCGCGTCTTAATTTATTGCTATTTTCATCTTTATGAAAGTCGTGTTTGCATGCGTTCGCCATCTCGCCTTCTATATCTTGATAGAGTGTGCCACCTAAGTGCGCGTTCATGACCTGCATACCACGACAGACCCCGAGTATTGGCAGTTTTCTTGCATATGCGTGGTCGAGGATATCCCATTCGACGCGATCGCGGTCACTTGGGTCAATTTTTCCACAGAGCGGACTTTTCACAGCGCCATATAATTCAGGAATCACATCATCACCACCAGTCAGAAACACCGCATCGCACGAAGCGATGAGTCGTGCCACTTCTTCTTTGTCGGGACGGCCGACAAGAACTGGGGTACCACCCGCTCGTTCAATGGCGGTTAAGTATGAGAGGTTGATATATATGCACTCACTCGGACCGTAGGAGTGGTCGAGGGTTATTAATATGCGAGGCTTGCTCATGAGAGGAGGATACTACACTCATTAATTTTCTCAAAATTATTATGGATGTAAACGCGCCATTTCGATAAAAAATATCCCAGTGGGATATTTTAAGTTGTATCCTATGATTGAGACTCAAGAAACTTGAACACCTTTTCGTTCGTGAGGAGCATCTCAAGATAGCCTCGCACTCGCGCTTTGTCGGCATCTGGATAGAGTTCATGTAAGCGCACTGCTTCACTCGCGAGCTCTGCTTCATCGGGTGCGATATTCTCCTGTTCGGCAATTTTTGAGGTAATGAGCTGGACCTTTGCACGTTTCTCTGCGTCGGGTCGCCATTCTTTGTGCATATCATCCTTAGTTTTTCCGACCGCTTTCATATATGCATCAAACGTCATGCCCATGCGGGAAATTTCTTGAGTGAATTCTTCCTGCATGCGATGCAACTCTTGTTCGACAATGATCTCCGGTAATTCGACAATGGTTGCAGAAATGATGCCCTCCATTATGGCGACGCGTTTTTTGTCGCGCAGTGCACGTTCCTTTTCTTTAAAAAGATTTTCTTTGAGTTTTGATTTGAACGCATCAACGTTCTCAAAATCTCCCAGCAATTTCACAAATGCGTCATCCAGTGGAGGGAGCTCTAGCTCGACCTCATCATGCTGCTCGCCACCTTCATCATGAGCGTGCGAGTCTAATTTTGCTGCGTCATTCTTTGCGCGCATCTTGCGGATCTCATCGATCGTTTTGTCTATTTCTTCATCGCTCACACTTATCGCCCCTGTTATTTTGGTAGCGGAGGAGATCTTTTTATAATCGGGGAGTGTGATCTCAGGGAATACTGCCGTGGTGAGAGTGAACTCAAGCGGATTACCTGCCGCTATCTTTGTGATACGCACTTCTGGTCTACCAAGCGCATCGATCTTGTTCCCTACGATGATCTCGCCATAAACACGACCTATCGCTATCTCCGCCATTTCTTCGAGAATTGCTCCTTCGCCCAATCGTGCGACGAGCATCTTTTCGGGAACATGACCTTTGCGGAAACCCGGCAGTTCGACATCTCGTCCAATATGCTTAATAGCCTCGCTCCTTGTCTTGTCGAATTCTATAGAGGGTATGACGGCAATTATCTCTATCTGAGACATTGGTAATGTCTTTATCGTCACCTGATACTTATCAGTATTTTTGATTTGATTTTCCATAATGCTCGGCATAGTAGCTGTTCCTGGTTACTTTTGCAAATCACACGAATAAGCAAAACATCCACCAATGGAGGCGGATGTTGTTGCGTAAATAGCCGGAATAAGTTAAATCTTGTCGATATCATTAAGAGAATTCATGTCAGTTGCCCGCAAGTCTGCACTGATGGACGTGAGGTCATCAGATGAGCTCTGTGAGGCGAGCGCTATTGTTGCGGAGTCACCCCGGGCTGCCGTATTTTGTACTGGAGCTTTTGCTATCTCAGGGCTACCTTGCTTTGTATTCATTATATATCCGACAAGGAGAAGCACTGCGCCGACGGCAATGGTGCCAACGACGAAGTGCATGGAATTATTGCTCGTTCCCACTTGCGGAGTGTTTTGTTCTCGGTCCATAAGTAAATAGTATGAGTGATAATGTGTGATCAACGAGTCACCGATGTGCTTGCGCTCGAGGAGAAGGTTGTGCTCGCACCCGCTTTGCCGTGAGTTCTTACGTCACCGTGTTGTAAGTCGAAGGTAGTGACGATTCCAATCATACTTGAAATCGCGTCGACAAGCGCTTTGTGTGCAGCAAATACTGCTTCACGCGCCTTTGCAAGTTCCTCACGCACAGGCTTGCCTATATCAGAAAGTCTGGTTGTCGTCGAGCTCAGGTCAAAGTTTGCTGTTGTTGAAGAGACGATATTTACAGCAAGTGTGACTGCGGTCTCAGCATCAGCTATTTTTATGCGCGCGATAGCGATATTCGTTTCTGCTTTTGTCGTATCGACGCCGCGTGCTTTCTCTTTTGTGATGCGTGAGTCAAGGCGGTCTGCGATCTTCCTCAGTCTATTAATAGCTGCATTCATGCGACCGATGATGGTCACGGTGAAGCGCGAAAATATATCGACGCGCTCTTTCATCATGTTCTGACGCATCTCACCCCGACGCTCCGTCGAGCTTCCAGCTAATTTTGCATGCATGGCATCGCGCTCTTGCATACTCTCTTCAACATCCTTCACCAGTGGTTTTGTACCGGTAGCATCCATCTTGCCAACACTATGCCCCTTTGTGCCCACGGATGTTGGGTTAGATAGACCAAAGGAATAACTGTCAGCCCTAGCTGTGACGGGGGCTTTGGTGGTGCCCGCCGCTCCTGTGGAAGCATGTGCCGTTGCCGCAATTTCTTCCGCAAAACTAACTCCTGGAAGAAGTGCCAGTGCTCCGAGAAGTAGTGCATTTATTGGTACGATCAATCTCATGGATTATTAATATTATCAAATAATGAATTTTTAAACTTACGCCTCAAAAGTATAACAAAATAACTGCAGTCATGTGACAGTAGCTATTGTGTGCGGTGGATAAATACTTCTTAGTTTTTTGCTCTATTTTTATAAGACTCGATAGACTTGATCACGTCAGCTTTGGCGGAGGTTGCATCGCGCCATTCTCCAACCTCAACTTTCTTTTTCTGTAGGTCTTTGTAGACAGTGAAGAAGTGCTTAATCTCTTCGAGTGCATGCGGCTCAAGGTCAGAAATGTCATTCGTGTTCTTCCAGCGTGGATCGGCGGCGGGAACAGCGAGAACCTTTGCGTCACCCTCGCCTCCGTCAACCATATCGAGGACGCCGATGGGGCGAGCCTCAATCAGGCATCCTGGAACAAGTGGCTCGGCCCCAAGCACAAGTACATCAAGCGGATCACCATCGTCCCACAGGGTCTGAGGGACAAAACCGTAATTCGCAGGGTAATGCATCGGGGAATAGAGGACGCGATCATACTTGATAAGACCGGTATCTTTGTCTAGCTCATATTTGACTCGTGAAAGCATCGGGATCTCGATGATGACATTCAAAACATCTTCATTTCCATAAGGGATATCGTGCCAAAGGTTCATATGTGTGTATTTAGTTTTCTTATAAGTAGTATCGACTTATTCTTCTGTCCTGTACTCTTCCTCGATGTTTACGTTGTCGTTGATGACTTCTTTCTCGCTGCTTAGTGGTAACGCTTCTGCGACGTCATCAGCATCATCTGGCATTCCGAGATTCTCCGACGAAATGAATTCCGCAACTTCTTCTTCTGGTGTCGCCGCATACTTCGTTTTGGAAATAGCGTCTGCGTCAGCCACGACTGCGGCACCCTCTGTCGACTTTATGTCTATACGATAGCCGGTAAGTTTTGCCGCGAGGCGAACGTTTTGACCACCACGGCCTATCGCAAGCGAGAGCTGGTCAGGCATGACCTCGATGGTTGCCTGCCGCTCTTCGTTGTTGACGATGACACTGCGCACCTTAGCTGGAGAAAGCGCATCAGCAATGAACTTCTCGATATCAGGCGACCATTCAATGACATCAATCTTCTCACCCCCAAGCTCTGAGATGACGGTGGCCACGCGCACCCCGCGTTGTCCGACGCAGGAGCCGACAGGGTCAACGTGAGAGTCATTCGAATGTACGGCGATTTTTGTGCGTGAGCCTGCTTCGCGTGCTATTTCTTTGAGCTCAACGATACCGTTCTGTACTTCAGGGGCTTCGAGTGAGAACAGTGCGCGGACAAAGTTCGGATGTGCGCGTGATAGACGCAGGTTGATGCCGCGTGGAGATTCCTCGACTGAATATAGGTAGCTTCTAATGCGCTCACCAGTACGATAGCGCTCACCGGGGATTTGATCCTCATAGCCCATGAGCCCTGTGGCGCGACCGAGATCGATGAAGATGTTGCCGCGCTCGATGCGTTGGACGAGGCCGGTAACGATCTCCTCCCCGCGTTGTGCGAATTCATCAAGTACGGATGACTTCTCGGCTTCACGAATCTTCTGAATGATGACCTGTTTTGCAGTTTGTGCGGCAATGCGGCCGTAGTCATCTTTTGCGTCCAAAGCAAAAACAAGTTCTTCGCCGAGCAGAGCACCGCTCTTGATGAGGCGGGCATCTTCGATCATGATGTGGTGCTCAGGGTTGTAGCGAACACGAGTATCGATATTGCCTTCGCCCAAAGCACCAACGATGGGTTCTGGGGTACTCATGAACGGCTTCACCGGCAAGTCTTCATCCTCCTCTTCGCCCTCGATCGGCTGACGGACCATACCATCATCGACTATGATCTTTACCTGTACGAAATCGGTCTTTCCGGTATCCATGTCGAGTTTGGCGCGTACGATCTGACCCTTTTTTCCGTAATCTTTTTTGTAAGCTGCGGCGAGCGCGGCTTCGATAGCATCAATGATCTTCTCCTTTGGGATGCCTTTCTCAGTTTCTAGCTGCTCGAGTGCCGACTTCATTATTTTGAGATCTAACATATTCTTTTGATTATAATTAAAGCTATTTAGATAAATTTTAAAAAATTAAAACAGGGTACCGTAAGGTAGCCTGTCTTATTACACTAAAGTATATAGTATCTATTCGTTTTGTCAAAATATTTCTGCCACACCTGACTGAGGGGCGAGTTTCCGTCGACACGGAGCGGAGCGAGTGAGGGCACGGCTTGCCGCGGGGAGGTTCATTTTGCTTTTATTTACCTCCAATAACGCATATAATAGACATGGTACACAACTATGCTAGTACAGGAAACAAAATTAAAGAAATTCATCCTTGATTCTGGGTTAGCATCACGTGCTGATATGCTTGCTGCTGAAAAATCAGCGGAAAAGGAAGGCGGGGGTGTGGGTGAAGTGCTGGTCAAGCAGGGAAAAATCTCCACAGATGATCTCCGCCGCGTACAGGCGTACATCCTCGGAATTCCATTTGTCGACCTTAAGGGACAAAAAATTGATTTTGCGATCCTCTCACTTATCCCTGAGCCTATCGCCCGCAAACACAATATCGTCGCCTTTCGGAAAACTGACTCCGGACTTGAAGTGGCGATGCTCGATGTCGACGACCTAGAGGCAATAGACTTTGTACGCAAAAAGGTGGGTATCCGTATCCAGACCCGACTTACGGATCAGGAGTCTATTAAGGGCGCACTACTCCAGTATCAAAAATCCCTCAAGGCTGAGTTTGGGGACATCATCCAGCAAGAAGCGCAATCGATAAAGATGCTCGCTGATGATGAAGATAATCCTGCGTCTGAAAAAGATCTCAAGAAACTTGCCGAAGATCTGCCGGTCGTGCGCATTGTCGATACGCTCTTGAATCATGCCATCATTCAGAATGCTTCTGATATTCATATTGAGCCAATGGAAAATCAATTGCTCGTCCGTTATCGTATCGACGGAATTCTTCATGACGCGATGGTGCTGCCAAAAGACTCTGCGCCAGGTATCACCGCACGCATCAAGGTCCTTTCAAATCTCAAGCTCGATGAAAAACGCCTACCGCAAGATGGACGTTTCAAGATCCAGTTGAACAATGAAAAGGTGTCGTTCCGTGTGTCGACCTTGCCAACTCATCACGGGGAAAAGACCGTCATGCGTCTACTCCGCGAATCATCTGGCGGATTCAGCCTAGAGGGTCTCGGTTTCCATGGTCAAGGACTCGAGGCACTGCATGATGCGATGAAACAGCATGTGGGCATGATACTCGCAACAGGACCGACTGGCTCAGGAAAGACCACCACTCTTTATACCTTGCTTGATATTTTAAACACGCCCGACGTCAACATCTCCACCATCGAAGATCCAGTCGAATATCAGATGCCGCGTATCAATCAAACACAAGTGAAGCCTGAGATAAGTCTCACTTTTGCAATGGGACTCCGCGCTCTCCTGCGTCAGGACCCCGACATCATCATGGTCGGAGAGATTCGCGATGGCGAGACCGCATCACTTGGTATCAATGCAGCGCTCACCGGTCACTTGGTGCTCTCTACATTGCACACGAACTCTGCTGCAGGTGCTATTCCGCGCTTCATAGACATGGGTGCTGAACCTTTCCTCATCATTTCGACCGTGAATGTCATCATTGCGCAGCGCTTGGTACGTAAGCTTTGTTTGAGCAAGGAGAAATATACATTGACGAAGTCAGAGATCGACGCACTCGGAAAAAAAGCAAATCTCGACCGTATTCTCACCGCACTTAAAGAAGAAAGTATAGTCGGCAAAGACGCGACGTGGGAAACATTAACATTCTACAAGCCAAAACCTTCACCTGAGTGTGAGGAAGGATACAAAGGCCGTATCGGTATTCACGAAGTACTTCGCATGTCTCCCGCAATTCGCGATCTCGCAATAAGTGGTACTTCTGCTGAGAAGATCGAAGAACAAGCGCGCAAAGAAGGCATGCTCACAATGCTTGAAGATGGTATTTTTCAAGCCGCCCAAGGGATGACGAGCATCGAAGAAGTCTACAGAGTCGTAAGCGAGTGATTAGTGGGAACCCATGTCCGCATGGGGTCACTCGCGCAAGACCTTTTGAGATTTTTTCTTAGACCTAAAATTCACGACTTCAGGAAGATGAATTTGGAAGTACCCTGAGTGGTGAAATCCAAAAGGTGTACAGCGCCCGCAGGGTGAGCGAGTAATAAAGAAGACCCCCACTTTTCAGCCAGTCATTCGCGCAAGATGACTTGAGAATTTACATTTGATGAATGGCTGCGCATGTATCTTGGCTTGTGCAGTTATAATTGTTACGATGAGTATGTGAATGATACACTTGAGCCAATAATTGCACAGATAAAAGAAGGCCGCTCGCAGGGTCTTGATGATACTGAGCTTGAGCAACAGCTTTTGCTTGGAGATTGGACTGAGCAAGAAATACAGGCAGGGCAAAATTTTTTACATTTTACACAACGATCGCCGGCACTCAAGGCCCCTATGGCGCAAGATGTGATCCACAAAGAAGAAGTTTTTCGAAGAAGAACGGTGCAAAAGAATATTTTTTTGTATTGGATGCTGCCAATCGGAGTAATAGGCGGCCTCTCAATAGTAGTTGGTCTTTTGATGAATAATTTTTTATATTCTCACGTCACCGGTGCTTCTGCTCCGCACACCACAATTTCTTCTGTGTTCCCCATCATAAACACTGAGGCATCTTCAACTTTTTCAACATCGACAACCCCGAGCATCCCACCAGTAAATCAGATCGATACCACAAATCATTCTCAGATCAGAGTTCGAGGAATGGTCGTATGCACACAGGACAAAAAAATATGCGCAAACGGGAAGATGGTAGGACGAACTCCGCCTACTTGCGAATTTACTGCATGCCCCCAATAAAGTAACGAATTCGTCTTCGTGCATTCACTCCCCCCACATTCTTCTATATAATATAATAAGCTATGCCCAAATACACATATAAAGCGCAGTTGATGGCAACTGGCGCCGAGATGGAAGGA
>JAYVMS010000003.1:0-5826 GCA_043758815.1 bacterium | reverse complement strand
TAGCGAATGTTGTCGCGTCGAAACAGAACCTCTTTTATTTGCTTCTGTGTATATTCTTTTTGCAGCGCGCGGGCAAAGGATTCGACTTCTGGGAGTTCGGGCATAAGGAACTTATCCTAAATAAAAACGCCCACTTTAACAAGAAGAAAATGTACATTCATCTGTCCCATAGAATGTCGTTAACAAAAAGCTTTTTTACCACAGAGGTGTAGCCGGTGGTTACGTTATTGATGGTCGGATGCACGTGCACCTTTAAAAGTTTCTTTAGAAAGGACGAGAGTGCTGACGATTGATGACATGATGCACCCTTTCATCGCCACAACGAAGAACTTCTTAATAAATCTCACTATTTAACCACGATAAGTCAATAAATCTAAAATACATAGCAAAAACTTACAATAACCCTGAAATTTTTGAAAAAATGTAGTAAAATAAAGTATCCTTAGCTTAGGTGAGAGGAAAATCTTCCATGTTTAACAGATCATATTTTTTATATATTAATTTGCTATTTTGTAGCATTTTTTCATTTGCACACGCGAACGATGTTGCTGTCTTCGCACCCAAGGGTGTGATCGCGTTACAAGAGCGGAACCTCATCATTACTACTACCATTCTGATGTTGATCGTCGTCATACCCGTGTTTGCGCTTATGTTTTTCTTCACATGGAAATATCGCGCCACCAACAAGCATGCCAAGTACACACCTGATTGGGCGAGCAATGAAACGCTCGAAGCTATTTGGTGGGCTATCCCTGGTGTTATAATTCTCGTCCTTGCTGTTATTACGTGGAAGAGTACGCACGAGCTTGATCCATACAAACCTCTACGTTCTGACGTCAAGCCTATCACTATTCAGGTAGTGGCGCTTGATTGGAAGTGGCTATTTATTTATCCCGAACAGCGTATAGCAACCGTGAACTTGGTAGAGTTTCCCTTGGGTACACCAATAAATTTTGAGATAACGGCAGATGCACCGATGAACTCATTCTGGATACCCGAACTCGGTGGTCAGATTTATGCGATGCCTGGGATGAAAACACAGCTCCACCTTATGGCCTCGGATGTCGGAATATATTCTGGAACCTCTGCGAACTTTAGCGGACCGGGTTTTTCGGATATGAAATTTGCCGCAAAGTCGGTTTCACAAAGTGAATTCCTTGAATGGGCATATGCAGTCAAAACTGCCTCGAGCACGCTCACGTATGATGCATACATAAGATTATCTGCGCCTAGCAAGAATAACGCTGTATCACTCTATTCATCAGTTGACGATGGTTTGTATGATAAGATAGTCATGAAATTCACGGCCCCGAATAAAGAAGAGGCGAATAAGACTGAAGCGATAATGAATATGCAGCACAAATAAACTATGAACTTTTTAGGAAAATTAACTTACGCAGATCTGCCACATGATCCGATAGTCATTGGGGCTACCTCCTTCATCATTCTTGCGGGACTTGCGATAGTCGGGCTTTTGTTCTATTTCAAACGAGGCAAATGGCTTTGGGATGAGTGGTTGACATCGGTTGATCACAAGAAGATAGGCGTGATGTACATCGTTGTCGCGATAGTCATGCTTTTCCGTGGGTTCTCTGACGCGATAATGATGCGTACCCAGCAGGCGATAGCTGTGGGAGACAATGCAGGTTTCTTGCCGCCTGACCACTATGATCAGATATTCACTGCGCATGGCGTTATCATGATATTTTTTGTGGCCATGCCTTTCATGTTCGGACTCATCAATCTCGTCGTGCCACTTCAAATCGGGGCACGTGATGTTGCGTTTCCATTTTTGAACTCGCTTTCTTTTTGGCTGTTCGTTGTGGGCGCCATCTTAGTTAACCTCTCTCTTATGCTCGGAGAGTTTGCCGCAACGGGTTGGCTCGCATATCCGCCACTTTCTGAACTGCAGTATAGTCCGGGGGTTGGGGTCGATTACTATATATGGAGTATACAGATAGCGGGATTAGGATCGCTTTTTTCTGGTATTAATTTCTTTACTACAATTCTCAAATTGCGCGCACCTGGGATGACTTTGATGCGCATGCCGGTATTCGTGTGGACAGCACTCAGCAGTATGACGCTTGTCATTGTGGCGTTCCCAGTACTTACGGTCACGCTTGCGATGCTATTCTTTGATCGCTTCACGGGAATGCACTTCTTTACTGCAGGTGGTGGAGGTAATCCAATGATGTATGTGAATCTCATATGGGCATGGGGACATCCTGAGGTCTATATCCTTGTCTTGCCGGCATTCGGTATCTTCTCTGAAGTTGCCTCGGCATTCTCGCAGAAGAAACTTTTCGGTTACACCACCATGATATATGCGACCGTCGCAATAACCACGCTCTCATTTCTCGTATGGGTACACCACTTCTTTACAATGGGTGCTGGTGCAAACGTTAACGCCTTTTTCGGTATCATGACGATGATCATTGCAGTTCCGACTGGCGTGAAGATATTCAACTGGCTGTTCACGATGTATCGCGGCAGGATAATCTTCATGTCCCCGATGTATTGGATGCTTGGCTTCATCTTCACGTTTACTATTGGAGGCATGACAGGGGTGCTCCTCGCAGTCCCTGGGGCGGATTTTCAACTGCACAATAGCCTGTTTTTGATCGCTCACTTTCACAACACAATAATCGGCGGTGCGGTGTTCGGATATTTCGCAGGCTTCGCGTACTGGTTCCCGAAGGCTATGGGATTTAGATTAAGTGAGAAATACGGCGTACGTGCATTCTGGTGCTGGATAGTGGGATTCTTTGTTACCTTTACACCGCTTTATATCGTCGGTCTGATGGGTATGACCCGACGCCTCAATCATTACGAGGTTGCGACCGGCTGGCAGCCTTTCCTTATTGTCGCTGCATTCGGCGCAGTCATCATTGGCTTTGGTATACTCTTTCAGGTCATGCAGATCTATGTGAGCATCAGGGATCGCAAGCAGAATCTCGATACAACGGGGGACCCTTGGAATGGCAGAACACTTGAGTGGTCCACATCGTCGCCTCCGCCGTTCTATAACTTTGCGCACATTCCAGTCGTTCATGGTAGATATCCATTCTGGGATATTAAGAACGGTATGCACCCAAAAGAAACGACAACACACTATCAAGATATTCATATGCCGAAGAACACGCCCACGGGTATCTATATTGCCATCTGCAGTTTCTTCATCGGCTTTGCGCTCATATGGCATATCTTATGGCTGATACCCATTGGGGTTGTGGGTATCATTGTGCTTGTCATGATACGCTCGTTTGATTATGAAACAGAATACGTTGTGACGGCAGGCGAGGTCGAAAGAATTGAACGAAGTAAAGGCAGGAACCATTCATAGAATATGACCACTCACACACTTACAAAAGACCATGCAAGTGCACATGAAGCTCATCACGAGCAAGATGCACGTGCCATTTTTGGATTTTGGATCTATATCATGAGCGACTGCTTATTGTTCGCGACGATATTTGCCGCATATGCCGTGCTCCACAACAATACATTCGGTGGCCCATCCGCAAGAGAGCTTTTTAGTCTTCCATTTGTACTCACTGAGACTTTTGTGCTTTTAACAAGCAGTTTTACATACGGTCTCGCAATGCTTGCTGCGCACCACAATAATAAGCAACAAGTGATCGGCTTCCTTGCGCTCACGCTCTTGCTCGGTGCCTCATTCATTAGCATGGAGCTGTCTGAATTCTCAAATCTTATCGCCGAAGGAAACGGTTTTACTCGAAGCGGGTTCTTGTCGTCATTCTTTACTCTTATCGGCACCCACGGACTGCATGTCACCATAGGACTACTATGGATGGGAAGTCTTATCGCACAAATATCTCTGCGCGGACTGAACACAATGACCTTCCGTAAACTATCCTGCCTCGGATTGTTTTGGCATTTCTTGGATATTATTTGGATATTTATTTTTACCATTGTTTATCTCATGAGCAATATATGACTTCCGCACTTGCCGCACTACTCGCTTATCCAAAACTTGTATTACAATCTAAAATTTCATCGAGCGACCCAATTCTTCTTAGTGGTAGTCCACTTAGAAAGAATGCGAGTGCCTACGGCTCTCGAGTGCTGAAATTTGAAAGTGCCTGCAGCCATCCAATTGTAAAAGTCATTACATAATAAATTGATAAAAAAATGGCAAATGAACTAAATATCATCGATACAGAATACGGAGTGGGGCATGGGAATCTCCGTTCTTATATAACTGGATTTGCCATCTCAATATTGCTCACGCTTTTGCCGTATTTCATCGTCGTTAAGCATCTGCTTTCGGGCTATATGCTCATGATTGCAGTAGTTCTTTTGGGTATTACCCAGCTTTTGGTACAGCTTGTATTTTTTCTCCATTTGAACCCGAAGGCAAAAGCAAAGTGGAACCTTATCGCGCTTGTTTTTACGGCGCTTATTGTGCTCATCCTTGTCGTCGGCACACTTTGGGTCATGAACAATCTTAGCTACAATATGTCGCAAACTATCATCGACAAGAATTCAAAAGCAGAAACAGCTTTCTAGTGCTGTCAAAACTGTGATCAAAAATTATTACACTCTAACAAAGCCTGGTATTATCTATGGAAATGCGATAGTCGCACTTGGCGGATTTTTTCTTGCCTCGGCGGGTAATATCGACTTGTTGCTTCTCGTCATGACCATAGTCGGACTGTCGCTTGTCATCGCATCGAGCTGTGTACTTAATAACTACATCGATAGAGATATCGATGGGTATATGGAGCGCACGAAGGAAAGAGCACTCGTACGAGGGACTGTTCCCGTTAAGAATGCTATTATTTTTGCTGTATTTCTCGGACTTCTTGGAATATGTATTTTGTATCTTTATGCCAGCACCCTCGCGTTACTTATTGCGCTTATTGGCGCTTTCTTCTACGTTGTCGTCTATAGCCTGTGGTCTAAGCGCCAGACGGTGTACGGTACGCTTGTTGGAAGTATTTCAGGCGCGATTCCGCCAGTTGTTGGCTACGTCGCAGTTACAGGGACTCTCGATGCGGGCGCGGTAATACTCTTTATTATCCTTTGTATGTGGCAGATGCCGCATTTCTACGCTATCACCATATACCGTTATGAGGACTATGCTGCGGCGGGTGTACCCGTACTTCCCAGAATAAATGGTATAAGAGAGACCAAGATCCATATCTCACTTTATATTATCGGACTTATGTTCGCTATATACGCGCTTTATGCATACCAGTACACTGGTGCTGCCTATCTCGTGATAATGGGTGTGCTCTGTGTCATCTGGCTTTTTATGAGCCTTATGGGCTTCAAGCACAAGGATGTAGTGGGTGACGTTGCCAACAAAAAATGGGCGAGGGGAGTATTTCTATTCTCACTTGTCATTATCATTGTGTTCTCACTCACGATATCTATCGGGGTATAGTAGGCTGGCAGCATGACAAAACTAAAGTTAGCACGGAAGAGAACATTGCTTGATAAACTAACGAGCGTCTTTGCTCCGCGCATCGTCGTGCGCATGAGACGCATAAGAAAAGTAAGCAGGAGCAATCTTGGTGGCTCGACTAAAAGATACAAGCTGCAAAAAGAAGCTGCGCGCAAATTTGTACATGAACGACTCGCGCATTTCAATCAGCATTACAATTTCGCATACAATAAGGTTGCGATACGTAATCAACATTCACGCTGGGGGAGCTGTTCGCGTAAGGGCAATCTCAATTTCAATTACAGACTCGTCGATATTTCGATACATCTCGCCGACTCAATAATCGTGCATGAGCTCTGTCATTTAAAAGAAATGAACCACTCAAAAGCATTTTGGGCGCTTGTAGCAGAAACCAT
>JAYVMS010000002.1:0-3101 GCA_043758815.1 bacterium | reverse complement strand
GTCATGCACGAGTGCGCGCGCTATCATAAGGCGGCGCTTCATGCCTCCGGAGAGTTCCATCGCGCGCACATCCTTTTTCTCCCATAGTCCGAGCTTCTTGAGATAATACTCTGCGCGTGGCAATGCCTTCGATCTTGGAATACCATAATACCCCGCCTGATTGACGACGATATCGACGACCTTTTCGAAAATGCCGAAATTAAATTCTTGTGGCACGACTCCGACGTGCAGCTTGGCTTTGGGGGCATTGTCGTCGATTGAAAGTCCGTCTATAAGTACAGTGCCCTCGCTCTTGTTTACGAGTCCGCACACAATATTGATAAGCGTCGACTTGCCGGCACCGTTCGGCCCCAAGAGCGCAAAGAAGTCACCTTCTTCGACATTTAAGTCGACACCCTTGAGTGCTGTGACTGCGGTCTTACTCTTACCCCCTGGGGTGGGAGCGTAAGTTTTCTTTAGGCCATTTATTGCGAGAGCTACTGGCATATTAGTCGACCATGGTTAGTTCACCTATATAGTCGGTCTTGCCTACTGGCATACCCTGATTCCTGAGAATATCGTACGCGGTTGTAACGTGAAAATATACATTCGCGAGCACGAAGTAGCGCAGATAATCAGGAGCTTCATAGTTCTTGCCTTCGGGCATCCACGGTAAGTGAATCTTCTTGTCCTCCGCGCCTGCAAACTGTTCGGATGTAAAGGTGTTTAAGTATGCGATGGTCTTGTCGAGGCGTGCACAAAGTTCATCAAAGGTTGCTTCGGTGTCTTCCATCTTTGGGATCTCGACTCCTGCCAAGCGGCCTGCTGCTCCCTTAGCATTGTCACCCGCTATTTGCACCTGCTTAACGAGAGGGAACATGTCGGGAGCGAGACGTGTTGCGAGGAGATCTGCTTCGGATATTCCTTTTTCAACAGCAAATGCTTTTGCTTTCTCAAGGATCGCCTTAAGGTTTGTGAGAGTGCGAACAAAAACAGGGATAGTAAATTCGTAGTAAGGATTTTGCATAAAAAATTATATTAACTTCGAGTCGACTCGTAAGTTCGTCTATGATACACAAATTTACATATGCTCGCTAGGAACTGAAAAGTTACTTACAAACCATCTTCGAAAGTTCGTTCATGTGTAATCCATATTCTTATAAACCACATCTTCTCTATCACTTACTGCGAGGAGGCCAAGGAAAAAGGGCGTTGGTCTTGCTCGCATATGAACTCCACTCAGGATGCTGACTCATCTTGGCTTCAAGTAAAGGGACGCCTGAAACTTTCAGCAGTAAGAATGTTATAAGCACGGGTGAAAGCAGCGTGACGAACCAAAGCATAGGAATGGATGAGAGTGATACAAGCCATATCCCCCACCACATTGTTGATTCGCCGAAATAGTTTGGATGACGAGTGTACTTCCATAAACCAGTAGTCATAATGTGGCCCTTGCTCTCAGGTTGCGCTAAATATTTATCAAGCTCATAGTCCCCTCGTGCCTCGAAGAAAAGTCCCACAAGCCATACTGCGAAACCCGCACAGGCAAAGCCTACGCACTTTACCTCCTCATCAACCAGAAGCACTGGAAGCGAAATGATGAAAATAATAAGCCCCTGCAGCATGAACACCTGCAAGAAACTTCGTGCATAGAAATGCTTCCATTCGCTTCGCCACTTTGCATAGCGAAAGTCCTCGGGCTTTCCTTTGTTCTTGAGATAAATACGAAGCGAGAGTCTCGCCCCCCAGACAGTGACCATGAGCGTAAGTAGAGTAGGGATCAACGCAAGCTCTGCTACATAAGCAAATGTGCCTACCCACGCAATGACAGCAAATCCCATACCATAGGCGATATCAGCAACGCTGTTGTCCTTTTTTTCAACGGCGAGGAGGAAGAGTGCGCACATGTAACAGAACAATGCGACGAGTGGGAGTCCCAATTGTGCTAAAAGTGTATCCATACAAATGGGCTCTATGCGAGGAAGCGTGAAATAAAGAAACTCGCAACAGCAACGGAGGCTGAAAGTACTGTCCCCCAGATGATGTCAGGAATAACGATCGCAAACGGGAAGTGTTTGAGTGTAGCGTAGTTGGTGAGGTCGTATGTCATATAGGTAAAGAATCCGAACATTGCTCCAAGCGTAAGCGCTTTCATCCAAGAACCTGCACTTATTGCCGGCATGACCGCAAAAACTAGAATACCCAGAATGAATAGAAAATAAAAAAGAATTGCGGACCACCAGATGATGTCTGTGCGCATCAAGGTGCCGAATTGAGTACGATAAAAATTGCGTGCAATAAGCCCGAGCCACGTCATGTCGATAAGAAAGAATACTGGCACAGTGAGTAAATAGAGTATGACGATCTTCATAGTAGACATATGTGTTAGTTAAGTTAGATGAGGACTATTTAATGGCACCTTCCTTTTTTAATAATTCGAGTTTGCGCTTTACTCCCCCCTTGCCAGAATATCCACCGAGCTTGCCGTCAGAGCGGATTACGCGATGACAAGGAATCGTCTCGATGAGTGGGTTCTTGCCGACGGCGTTCCCGACGGCGCGGACTGCAAGTGGCTTACCGACGCGCTTGGCAAGTTCTTTGTAGGTAATCGTTTTCCCCTTAGGGATCTTTGTAAGTTCGCTCCACACTCGTCGCTCAAATGCTGTGCCGTCTGAGATAGTCAGTTTCATGCATACATTATAGCAAACAAAAAAGCCCATCAGTAAGATGGGATTGACTCATCGCGGCGCCGCGAGAAAATTCCAGAAGTCACGTTCAAGCTTGGTTGGCGAACTCGGCCATGTTTTCTGATCGAAGATAGATGGTGAATGCTCATCGCGAGTCATCACGACATACAGAATGATGCTCACGATGGCAATGACAAATATGCCTAACAGTATCCGTTTTTGCATTCAATTCTCCTCAGTAAAACTCAGAAAGGTCACTGCATAAAAAATACTCCTTCAGTGTGCCTTTGTCCACCCCTTCTCCATTTTCAAACCTTAATTCAACCACTGTGCGCTAAGGCGCACTGTGGTTGATTATTTTTCGGACTTTTTCTTTTTTTGACTTTTCTGTTTGAGTAACCATTTTTGCGTGGCGTTCATTGGTTTGTCTGTGCG
>JAYVMS010000001.1:0-11779 GCA_043758815.1 bacterium | reverse complement strand
TTTGACACGAAAAGGTGTATTGTGTCAATCGGTTTTATGGGGTAATATGAAGCGCAAATGAATTTCACTCCCAAGAATTCCGCAAACGATAGACCCGTTGACCTCCGCAACATTTCCAGCGCGCACGAGGCACCCAAAATAGAGAACACCTCAGATGAACCGGAGCCGACGATGCTCGGGGTCATATGGGAAACCCTTAAATACGCACTTATTGCAGCTATTATTATACTTCCCATCCGCACTTTTATCGCTCAGCCATTCGTCGTCTCTGGCGATTCGATGTTCCCCACTTTTCACGACGGCGAGTACCTTATTGTCAACGAATTGGCAAAATATATTGGAAGCTACAGCCGAGGTGATGTTGTGATATTACGTTACCCAAACGACCCCTCAAAGTTCTTTATCAAGCGTGTTATCGGACTTCCTGGTGAGACAGTGACTATCCAAGACGGGGTAGTCTCTATCACAAGTCCAGACCAAAAGACTCCTATCATCCTCAACGAACCATACGTAAAGAATCCTCAGATCAATAGCTCGGCACGCACACTTGATCAGGACGAATACTTCGTCATGGGCGACAACAGAGCACGGAGTTCAGATTCGCGCATCTGGGGTCCAGTACCGAAGCGGCTCATGGACGGCAAAACACTCATCCGATTATTCCCTTTCACTGCTATTGCACTTCATCCCGGATCACTTGAAAGTTTCCACGCAGCGTATCCGAAGAACTGAGAATAAGTGTGCGCGCTTGGCGATAATGGTTCTGTGTTCTAAATTTAGCAATTTATAAACATTAGCAATCCTCATATGGCAAAATCAGAGAACCAAGAGAAGAGAGAGAAAAAGGAAATCCCAACATCCTTGAAGGGCATGCGTGACATCATCGGTGATGAGCACCATAAGTACCAAGGGTTCTTTGAGAAGGCCGCTGAGGTTGCCCTCTATTATGGCTTTCAGCCTATCGAAGTACCTGTACTTGAGCGTGAAGACGTCTTTCTTTCAACGCAGAGTGAGGACACCGATATCGTCAACAAAGAAATGTACACTCTCAAGACCAAGGGTGGCGACAGGCTTGCACTGCGCCCCGAGGGCACTGCGCCAGTCATGCGTGCATATCTTGAACACGGTATGCAGTCACAATCACAGCCTATCAAGCTCTACTATTACGGATCGTTCTTTCGTCACGAGAACCCACAGCGCGGACGCTATCGCGAGTTCAAGTCGTTTGGAATGGAGATGATCGGCTCACCAAAGTCTATAAGTGATGCGACCATCATCTTTCTTACTGTCATGATCCTTAAGGAGGTGGGACTTGAGAACATCATGATCGATGTGAATTCTATCGGAGACAAAGAATCTCGTACGCCCTACCTTCGTGAGCTCACGGCATATTACCGTAAGCACATCAATCACCTCTGTGCGAACTGCAAACAGCGCATCAAGACTAATCCCCTTCGCTTGCTCGATTGTAAGGAGGCAATCTGCCAAACATACAAAGACAAGGCACCTCAATCGATAGCCCATCTCTCGCCTGCAGCAAAGCTTCACTTCAAAGAAGTGCTCGAGTATCTCGATGCGCTCAAACTCACCTATCGCATCAACACTAACCTTGTACGTGGACTCGACTATTACACGCACACTGTATTTGAGATCACCGAGATCCCAGCAGACAAGCCCGCAGAAATACTTGCCGAGAACGCAACTCAACTCGAAGCGACCGATGACGAAAAGAAGGCAAAGAGGACAAAGGACGACAAGGAGGCGGCTGCCCTAGCTCCCCTCTCAATTGCTGGCGGCGGACGCTACGACTACCTTGCCAAGCGACTCGGCTCAAAGAAAGATATTCCTGCAGTTGGCTCAGGCATCGGAGTTGATCGCGTACTGATGTCGCCCAACTACAAGGCTGTCGCGCCTCGCATCGTCAAGAAGCCAAAGGTGTACTTCATTCAATTCGGATTTGAAGCAAAATTAAAAGCTCTTGAAATCATCGAGATCCTTCGCAATGCACGCATCCCAGTTATTCATTCGCTCAACAAAGACTCACTCGGTGCACAGCTTGGTACCGCTGAGAAACTCGGCGTTCCACACGCAATTATCTTTGGACAAAAAGAAGCGCTCGACGGCACTGTAATAGTTCGCAATATGCTCACTCGCTCACAAGACACAGTGAAGATAGCCAAACTTGCTGATTACATAAAAAATATCAAGTAGTAGGTTTTCTGTATTGAGAAACTGAACAAAAAAAATGACGTGAGTTCAAAGCTCATGCTGTTGTTCATGCAGTTCTACTTAACATTTGAAAATGCCCGCATGAACAATTATCAAGGATTAACCATTTGTTATCAAAGCCCTGCTTTACTGACTACAACTACGAAAAAGTGCGTTGACAAAACACAATCAACCCACTATAGTTTACCTAGAAGATGAGCAACTGGGGCGCTCACATGGACCCCAGTTCAGATTTAGAAGGACAATGTATGACTTACGTCAGCAGTTTCCTCATAGACATAGGGCACGGCAGACTTCGCTGGAGAGTTTACGTAAGTGATGAAGGACAAAAAGACACCTTTGTTTGGTTCGGCAAAGGGCATGGCGATGAAATCCTCACAGAAGTGATAAAAAGAGTTTTAGAGGAGCACAGACTGGTGTCAATAGAGCGACATGGCAAATGCACAAGCACGGAGAGCAGGCACATTTTGAACATAGACAGGGACGGAAAAATTCTTACGACAATTTCAGCAGAGGAACTTCATTCGTGAGACAAGCGCTTAGCATAAGCGCTTTTTTGTATGCAATATCTTTGCAAAAATAGTCATAGGTAAAATACTTGACAATAGTATCAAGTTGACATATAATTCTTTCAGACAGGTTGCATTGGGCAGAGCCGTCCGTTTGGCGGATGCTCCTGCACCGCCACTCTTTCAGAAAGCCTCTTCGCAGCCGAGCGTCGGTGCCTGCTTCCCGCATTTATTGGGGTGGCTGGCTCGGGTTCGAGCAATGGCGAAGTGAAGCGCGGCCAAGACTGGCGCCGGCAAAGTGCTGGCCAGCCAATCCTCGGCGCCAAGCGCCGCGCTCGTTCGTGCTCACGATTTGAGCACTTTCAAAGGGGGCCTCGCAACCCCACCGGACACGCGGTCCGGAAACAGCGTGACGAAACCCCGACGGGCAAGAGGTAACCCCTCAAACCCGCCGGGCGATCGGCAAATGCGTTAATACGTAACATCAAGCGACTCAATGAGCCGCTTTTTCTTTATCTAACTAACGATTGACTTCAAAAAATGAGCGAAATTTTATGACGCGATGTGCGGCGAATATACCACGAAGGCGGAATATTCAAATGAGATGAAGGTAGACTCTTTGTAGCCTGCCCTTTCTTTTTTGGCAATAGTTATACAGTTGCACGTATATTTACTGTATGTTAGGATGTCCCCACGTATGAAAATCATCGCAGAAGTAAAGAAGCAAGGAAACGAATCAGCAGCTGCTCTTATTCGCCGTTTTACAAAGCGCGTACAGGGCACACAGGCCCTCATGAAGGTTCGCGAGGAACGATATTACGAGCGCAAGATGTCAAAGCTGAAGCTTAAGCGCCGTGCACTTGTCGGAATGGGAAAGAAGGTCACCTATGATCGTCTAAAGAAGTTGGGTAAGATACCCGAGAAGGCTCCTGGCGACAATCGCAAATAATAAAAACTTCTTAAATTGACGTACTGCACCACGGAGAGTACTTCCATTTTCTAAAGCGGATTACCGCTAAGAAAATTGGGTCACTAGTCATTCCTTCTGCGAATTCGAAGGCAGTACACATCTGTGCGGCCATTCGTATATCGCATCTGTCCATGACTTCGCATTGCGACCTAAAATTTCATCGAATCTGCGAGTACTGAAATTTGGAAGTGCCTGTGGCCATACAATTGCACAAGTCCATAAAAGCTCATGCCTTTTTCGATAACTAATCTGACCAAACAGACTCCCCCTCATCTTCCATATGAGAAGCTTTTTGCTGTTGTGCTAGGAAAGGAGTACTATCTTTCGCTTGTCTTCTCTGGAGACAAGCGCTCACAGTCACTGAATCAGATTTATCGCAACAAAACTTATATACCAAATGTTTTATCATTTTCTTTGAGTGATACTGCGGGTGAAATTTTTCTCAACCAAAAGCAGGCTCGACGTGAACATCGTGGACGTGGTGAATCGTACGAATATTTTGTTGCATTACTCGTAATCCACGGAATGCTTCATTTGAAAGGAATGGCGCATGGTAGTACAATGGAAGCGAAGGAAAAATTGCTGCTGCGCAAATTCCACATTGAGAATACTCTCGCCTAACAGACGCAGCGCGCGTCTTTTTTCTTTGTAAAATCTAAGTTGCAAGTGACTGCATCTGTACAAAAAACAAATGAACAAACGCACAATAACAGGAATAGACATCGGCACGCACACTATTCGTGTTGTAATAACTGAATATTCAGTGGGGGCGGGTTTGCCGCACATCATCGGCCTTGGGAAATCAGAATCAAGAGGCTTGCGCCATGGCTACATCGTAAACATTGCTGATGCAGTAAAAAGCGTTCGTGCTGCCGTACAAGAGGCTGAACAGAATGCTGGGGTGCGTATCCGTGAGGCATTTCTTTCGGTTGGAGGTGTTGGGCTTGAGGGAACGCAGACAAGCGGTGCTGCTATCATATCGCGCGCAGATTCATTCATCACCGACAACGATGTTGACCGTGCTCATCGTGCCTGCGAAGCCAATCTCTCGAACCCAGCAAATAAGCGCATTTTACATATCATACCTATCTCCTACCATATCGACGGCAAGCCCATATACGGGAGACCTGCGGGCATGAAAGGACTTAAACTTGAAGCAAAGTGCCTCGTTGTAACCTGCCTTGATCAACACCTTAATGACCTTATTCGCTCGGTAGAGGAGGCGGGTGTCGAAGTTATTGATGCCTGTGCGGCTCCCATTGCGGCATCCTTTGTCGCACTCAATAAAGCCCAAAGAATGGCAGGCTGCGTGCTTGCGAATATCGGCGCTGAAACACTCTCTATTGTCGTGTATGAGGACAATATACCCGTTTCTCTTGAGGTCTTCCCCATCGGATCAACCGACATCACCAACGACATCGCACTAGGTCTAAAGATTCCGCTTGAAGAAGCCGAGATGATCAAACTAGGAAGAGGGTCACATCAGTTTCCACGAAAGAAGCTCAATGACATCATTTTGTCCCGACTCGAAGACATGTTCAATCTCGTTATTGCACATCTTAAAAAGATCGGCAAACACGAGCTGTTACCTGCAGGAATTATTCTTACCGGTGGTGGTTCGGGCATCGAGACCATAGCGGACTTTGCACGGGCAGCGATGAAACTACCATCCAAAATCCCGTCTATTAATCTTGATTTTGCAAGCCACCCCAAATCCAAGAAACAAATAAAGGACACGTCGTGGTTCGTAGCCTACGGGCTTGCTATCTGGGGGGTTACGAACGATCGCTCAGCGCTTGAGGGCGGAGAAAGCATATGGAGCAGGATAAAGGAATCTTTTCAAAATATAGCCAAGCAGCTCCTGCCTTAATTCACGTAGGCCACATTAAGCCTGTTTCGTTCACGAAAGACCTAAATTATGGCTTTTGGGGTATAAATTTTTGACATTATCTGTAGGTTATCTTTATTTGAAATACGATAGATAATGGTACTTTTCAAGTGTTTTTTCTGATATACTTTCTTCATTATCGTTTGGGGCGTAAATGGAGGACGCTCTATATTATTTTGTAAAAATTATTTTTATTATATGCCTAAAATTAATCCTGAAGTCGAAGCATTTGCGCGCATCAAAGTCGTTGGCGTTGGAGGGTCCGGAAGAAATGCCGTAAATCACATGGTTCGCTCTAAGGTGAATGGTGTTGAGTTCATTGTTGCAAACACTGACGCACAAGACCTACACAACTCCCTCGCAAGCAAGAAGATTCACATTGGCAAGAACCTCACTCGAGGCCTAGGAACAGGCATGAATCCTGAACTCGGCAGACGCGCAGCTGAGGAGACGAAGGAGGAGATCCAGGAAGCACTCAAGGGTGCTGATATGGTATTCATTGCAAGCGGAATGGGTGGTGGAACCGGAACCGGAGCATCTCCTATCGTTGCGAAGACCGCACGTGAACTAAATGCACTTACTATTGGTGTCGTTACCAAGCCATTCTTCTTCGAAGGTTCACAGCGTATGCTCTTGGCTGAGAACGGTCTAGATGCGCTCGAAGCTGAAGTTGATGCGCTGATTATCATCCCAAACGACAAACTCCTCAATACCGCAAAGGATACGACCATCCTCGCAGCTTTCGCTCAGTGCGACGAGGTGCTTCGCCAAGCAGTCGAGGGAATCTCTGACCTTATCACCACCCCCGGTCTCATCAACGTCGACTTTGCCGACATCAAGGCCATTATGGCCAATGCAGGCACTGCGCTCATGGGAATCGGAGTCGCCTCAGGCGAAAATCGTGCCACTGAAGCTGCGCGTATGTCTATCAACTCCCCGCTTCTTGATGTATCCATCAACGGAGCTCGTGGCGTACTCTTTGCCATCGCAGGTAGTGAGGACATGACAATGAACGAAATTCAAGAAGCTGCAAAGATTATCACCGAATCAGTTGATGTGAACGCAAAGGTCATTTTCGGTGCGATCATTGACCCCAAGCTGCGCAAGGGTGAGATAAAGATCACCGTTATCGCTACGGGATTCCCAGAAGCAGGCCGTGTCGCCATGAAGAAACCCGAAATGGTCAAAAGAAACACTGTACCCGAAGTTGCGGGTGAGGATGCGGAAGATGAAGATGACGGTGCTCTCTTCAGCAAGCATGATGAAAAATTTTCTGATGCAGTACGTAAGGACAAAGACGCTGTTGAACGTGCGATATTTCATACTGCCCCAGAAGAAAAAACTCACACCGTGAACTTGCACCGTGAGGAACAGGTCAAAGTTGAGGAAGATGATGAAGATGATGATCTCGGAGTCATACCTTCCTTTCTCCGACGCTCAAAGCTTCGTTAAAAATTTTGGCGCACTACTCGTCTTTCCTGACCTCAGGTTTGGAGGCAGTAGACTACTACAGCCTCTCAAGCACTGAGGCAGTCCAAGACTTCATATTGCATCCAAAATTTTAAACGAAGTTTATTTAACTTATTTTTTAATTCAAAAAACACATATGTACGACTTAATAATTATCGGAGGAGGCCCAGGAGGAGTTGCGGCAGGCGTGTATGCAGCTCGCAAGCGTCTTAAGACGCTCTTTATTACCCCTGAATGGGGTGGGCAATCTAACGTATCTGAAGACATCCAAAACTGGATAGGTACTCCGCACATCTCGGGCGGAAAATTGGCTGCGAGTCTCAAGGCGCACCTTGAAGAATATAAGGCCGACATTGTTGAAATAAAAGAAGGAGAAAAGGTCACCGCGGTCGAAAAGACAGGCAGTGGATTTAAGGTCACCATGGATGGCGGGAATAGCGTTGAAACCAAGACCGTCCTCATTACTGCAGGAAGTACTCGACGCAAGCTTACTATTCCAGGAGCCGACACATTCGACAACAAAGGAGTCACCTATTGCGCATCATGCGATGGACCGCTCTTTGGCGGGCAAGATCTTGTTGTCATTGGTGGTGGAAACGCGGGATTTGAGACCGCAGCACAGCTTCTCGCGTATGCAAAAAGCGTCACCCTTCTTCAGCGCGGTAAGGAATTCCGCGCAGACCCCGTCACTGTTGAAAAAGTCCTCGCAAATCCCAAAATGAAGGCTATCACCAACACGGAGCTTGTTGAGGTCAAAGGTGATAAATTCGTAAGCGGTATCTCATACAAAGATCTGAATGATGGACAAACCAAAGAGGTAGCCGCGGGGGGGATTTTTGTTGAGATTGGTCTTATTCCTTCAACTGATTTTGTGAAAAATGTTGTTGAGTTGAATCAATTCAATCAAATAATTATCGACCCCCGCACTCAACAGACAAAGACCGCGGGCATTTGGGCTGCGGGAGACTGCACCGATGTGCTCTACCACCAGAACAACATTGCTGCTGGAGATGCAGTGCGGGCTCTCGAGGATATCTACATCCATGTGCATAAGAACTCTTAAGCTTGGGGGCCTACTCTCTACCCCACAGGGCCCTTAAATTAGAATGAACACCCCCCCCCAGCAGAGCTGGGGGGTATGGCTGCGCTAATTAACCCTGAGAGGGGTTTAAAAAAAATCGCTCATCACGAGCGATTTTTGCTTTTATTCTTGCTGTTGCTGGCTTTTCAGAAATTCTTTCCGACGAGCATCGTCCTTCAGCACTTTCGGCAGCATGTGCGCCTTGTATGCTTCGAGCATTTCGAGGCCCGCTTGGTAATGTGCAGGATTGACTTCTTGAAGCGATTTGAATGGAGGTGGGGTTTCCATCGGACCCTTCGAAAGCACGTGTTCGCTCAGCTCGCATTCAGAAATGCGCTTTTGCTCCTTTATGCCAGGATAGCTGAAGACAACATCAGGCTTGACCCCGATGCACTGCACTGGAACCCAGTTGTTCAAGGAACCAACAAGGTATTCGGATGATGTGTATTTCACCGCACTTCCATCACCACCACTCGTCCATGTTTGAACGATGCCTTTGCCGAACGTAGATTCACTTGTGCCGGCAATGAGTGCCCGGTGATGGAACTTCATGTTCGCCGCGAAGACCTCGCACGCAGAAGCACATCCTGCATTGACAACAACAAGCATTGGCAGCCCATCGGTGATGTCGCCAGGGGTATGGAAATAGTTCGACTGATCCATAACCGTGATGCCGGAATTGGTGCGCAGAAGCAAGATCGACTCAGCATCCAAGAAGAGATCTACCCCAGCAGCAACCTCATTGAGAAGTCCACCGGGATTATTTTCGGTCGAAAGGATGACGCCTGAAAGCTTTCCTTTTGCGAGTTTTTTCAGTTCTTGGAACTTAGCTGCAAGCTCTTCCCTGTTATTCTGCTGGTAAACCTTATTCTGAATGAGTGCGTACGTCTTGTTGCCGACCTTGAGCAGTTCGCCCTTGATCTGAGCAACTTTGATGGTATCTCGCTTTACGGGAACGATCAGGTCGTTCTCTACTCCTGCGCGTCGTACCTTAAGGGTAACCGTCGAACCGATCTCACCACGGACGAGCTTGACCACTTCGTCAGAATTTTTAATCGAGATTGTTGAGACAAAATCTGCTCCTGGGTCTTTCGAGATGCCGATAATAACGTCATCTGGCAAGAGTCCAGCTTTCTCGGCGGGAGTACCTTCCATGGCACTTATGACGATAACTGGCTGCCCAGCAGGCTTGCTGATCTCGATACCGATACCACCGTAGCCTGCGCCTGATGATTGATTATTGAATTCCTCTGTCTCTTTCGCATTCATGTACGTCGTGTGGGGATCGAACGATCCACCAGTACCATGCTTTACCCGATCGAGACATTCGCTCGCAGTCGGGCGCGGATAGATGTTCATACAGAGGAAATAGGTGATGTTCAATACGTCACGCAAACCCTTCTTGAGCTCATCGGAATAGGCCTGAGTTTGCGGATCGGGGCTTTGAGCGAGGGCTGCGGGCGGAAAAACCGAGCAGTTGAGAACAAGCGCCATCAAAAGCGCAGCATAAGCACGAAAACTCATGATAATCTCCTAAATAGTCAAACAACAACATTGATGTCCGTACTTAAAACTATACCTATTGTGGAATTTTGCAAGAAATTATCATGTTATGTCTCATGGGACCTACGGCAAACGGATGAGATTCGCATTTTTTCGCTCGAATGACGTCGGAGAAGCCGTACGTAAGAGTACCGCTTCCCGACTCGTTTGGGAAAAAATGCGAAGGTCGCCGTTATGCGTAGGTCATATCTCACATAAAAAAATGACCACCCACTATAGCGTATGGTCTTTATTTAATGAACAACCCCCCACCAGCAGAGCTGGGGGGGGTATGGCTGCGCTAATCAACCTAGCGCCTAAGGATTATTTAACTTTTTCATTCGCAAGAATGATAGGCAGTCGATAGGCCTTGAAAACATCAAGCATTTCGAGTGCTGCTTGATACATCGATGGATTGACGTCTTTAATCGGCTTATGCAACGGAGCATTTGCCATCGTTCCCACAGAGTTGATATGGCCACGTATCTCGCATTCACGTACCGCCTTGGACCGCTCCCTTACTCCAGGATAATCGAAGATGATGTCGGGCATCACTCCTACACATTGCACTGGGACCCAATCATTAAGTGAGCCGATGAGGTACTCCGCGTTAGTGATCCTTACTTCTTCGTCATCGGGAAGTATTCGTGTAATCTGGACACTACCTTTCCCGAACGTCACAGAAGTACCGAGCACAACCGCACGCCCATAATGCTTGAGTGTTGCCGCAAATATTTCAGACGCAGAGGCGCTTTCATCGTCGACAACGACAGCAATCGGAAGGCCGTTCGTGATATCAGTCTCAGGCCTCATTTTGGCTTTCGCTTCGGGTTCGAATTTTTCAATCCCATTATTACCTCGCAGCAAAATGATACTCTCTGGGCGCATGAAGAGATAGACGGCACCGTAGACCTCGTCGAGCTGTCCACCGGGGTTACCCTCGAGGTTCACGATAAGCCCTGAGAGTTTTCCGTTCGCCTCTTTCAGAAGCTTGAAGTATTTTGTTCGCATCTCAAGCGCAAAGTCGTCTTCGAACCTTATTGCAGAAAGCAAGGCATACGTCTTATTCCCACTATGCAAAAGTCTCCCCTCTATCTGCGGAGTGACGATCTCTGTGCGGACCATGTCGTAGTCCACGGGCTTTGAGCCTGCGCGCATGACCTTAACGCGCACCGAGGTTCCAGGATCGCCACGAAGCAGATCAATCGCCTTTCTGATGTCAGAAAAGGACTGTGTTGAGATATCATTTATAGCGGTAATCACATCCCCCGCACGAAGTCCAGCCTTGTCGGCAGGCATGCCTTTCGTAACAAGCTCCACAACGACATACGAAGTGGAGGTCTTGCTTTTTACGAGCTCGAGACCAACTCCGCCGAATTTGCCGCTTGATTCTGTGTCATACTGTATCACTTCTTTTGCACTCATGAAGCGAGTATGCGGATCGAGCGCGTCACCAAGACCGTGCTTCATTTTGTCCATACATTGAGTGAACGTCATCTTGGGGTATGCCTCATTACACAAATTGAGTGCGAGATTTATAAACTTGCGTACTTCAACTTGCGCTTCTTTATCAGCCTTCTCTTTGGCAACTATCTCAATGGGAGACATTGAGGCCTGTGTTGGTTCTGCGGGGATTGAGGTGGTAGATATGCTTAGTGCGAACAATATGCACAATTGCGCGATGATCTTCATGGCAACTCCTTATAAAATTCAAAAAACCTCTATTCTTAAGATATACCCTGACTGAGATTGTGCAAGTTTTTGTTGGTATTTTGATATATTTTGTAAGCTTGTCGTTTATTCGTCTTTTTGGTAGCATTCTTAAATTGGGCAGCAAGACTAGGCTTGATTAGAAAAAAATATATGGGCGGTTAGCTGTCTTGGTAGGTATGCGCGGTAAATAATCTAGGTGGAGTAAGCTTGAGAAAAAGAAAAATATTGGGGGTTATGCTGTTTTGGTAGGTATACGCGAGGAATGTTGGTAATAAGTTATCTGTTTTTAAGAAAAATTAATATGGGCGGTTAGCTCAGTTGGTAGAGCGCCACTTTGACGTAGTGGATGTCAGAGGTTCGACTCCTCTATCGCCCAC